>JAYUCO010000023.1:0-12323 GCA_043740295.1 Pyrinomonadaceae bacterium
AGTTCCCTGCGGGCATTCGCCTCGACCGGCGAACCCTGGAACCCGGCTCCGTGGTGGTGGCTCTTCGAAAAGGTCGGCAACAGTAAACTCCCCATCATCAACTACTCCGGCGGCACTGAAATTTCCGGCGGAATTCTAATGGGAAATCCTTTGCTGCCGCAAAAACCTTGCTCATTCCCAGCTCCATGTCTGGGCATGGACGTCGATATTCTCGACGAAAACGGAAAAAGCGTCGGCCCGAACGAGGTTGGCGAACTTGTTATAAAACAACCCTGGATCGGCATGGCACGCGGATTCTGGCAGGAAAAAGAACGTTATCTCGACACCTATTGGCGAAGATTTAAAAACACATGGGTCCACGGCGATTGGGCAATGCGCGACAATGAAGGCCACTGGTTCATTTTGGGACGTTCCGACGACACTCTAAAAGTCGCCGGAAAGCGTGTCGGCCCCGCCGAGGTCGAGAATTTGCTGGTCGCCCACCCGCTTGTCACCGAAGCCGCCGTGATCGGCGTCCCCGACGAGATGAAAGGAACAGCGATGGTCGCGTTCGCTGTCTTGAATGACGAAGCAAGAATGATGAATGATGAATCAAATACTTCCGACAATTCATCAATCATCATTAATCATTCATCATTAGAGACTGAGTTGAAAACTATTGTTGCGAAAGACATGGGCAAACCTCTAGCCCCGTCAAAGATCCATTTCGTCTCGGCTCTCCCAAAAACCCGCAACGCCAAAGTAATGCGCCGCGTCATCCGCTCCGCCTATCTAGGCGAAGACCCCGGCGACCTCTCCGCCCTCGAAAATCCGAACTCTGTTAAAGATATCCGCGAGATAAATAAATGAATTCAATTTATACCATCGGCCACGGGCGGCATCCGTTTGCGTATTTTCTTGAATTATTGAAACAACGAGAGATCGAATTTGTCTGCGATGTGCGGAGTGTTGCGCGGTCACGGTGGCCGCAGTTCAATGGGTTTGTGCTGGCTGAATTGTTAAGCGAGAACGGCATTGGTTATGAGCATTTACCGGAATGCGGCGGCAAAACAAAGCCAAAGCCGGAAGACCTTGCACGCGGTGTCGAGCGAATACTAGAGATCGCGTCCGATGTGCGGACGGTGATGATGTGCTCGGAATCAAAGCCGCTTTCAGATCATAAAATTCCTCGTGCTAATTGCCATCGCGTGGGAATGCTGGCACCGATGCTGCGGGCAAAAGGTATTTTGCATATCGTTCACATTTTACCGAATGGCGAATCGATCGAGTTTGACGAATCGGCTGTTCCATCGCTTTGGTAGCGGTTCAACCGCGGAATCCAGCATTTTGTGTTGCAGCAATAATCCTCGTATTCCGCTCCAAATCGCCGCTGCAGATCTTCCTCTTCGAGTGGACGAAATATAAATTGCCAAATAAGCGAACCCGTCAGTGCATACACTGCGACGAGCGGCGAGCCAAGAAAAAGGGCGACGGCCAAGCCTTGGCCGACACCGGATACCGCCATCGGATTACGGACAAATGAATACGGCCCGAGAACGACGAGCTTTTTCGCGTGATCGAGCGGCAGCGGCGTTCCCTGCCCTATTTTCGCCATAATATAAGCGCTAAAAACACCTATTGAGCTTACAGCAATAAATAAAAGCCCGGCTAGTGGCTTTTGAAACGGAAAATAAAACCGGAAAACTCCCAGTTTGTCTTCGACGATCGTGATCAGATATGGAAATATGCCAAGAATTATAAACCACACAACGACGATCTGTGTGAATGTCTTGAGGATTATCCATCTGTTCGAAGCTTCTGCTGCCATTCTGAACATAGTTTTTTCAAACGAGAGCCCAACGGCAAAAACTCCGCTCCATATCATCGCCGGAACCATCAGAGTCACACCGAGCCAGCCAACATCCGTCATTATGGCTAACGTCAGGCAATATACCGCAACATAGCTGACGGCACCCGTCACAAACCACGCAGCGACCCTCATATATTGATCATTTCGACAGCATAGCCAGCACGCAACTATCGATCCGATACCCAAAAACAATAGATCGGCAAGCCAAAATGCCATCAACGATGTCTCGGAAATTCTCTCAATCGCAAAATATTGCCGTACTGGCGGAAAAGAAAACAGGACGGCCCACCAGACAATGACCGCAACTCCCTGAATACCAAAATATATAGCAGCTGAGTGTCGAACTTTCATTATTTTTTGTTCCCGAATCCCTTAACATTATAATAATCTCATTCAATACATAAAAAAACCGCCGGCCCCTGCCGTATTTTTAGCGAACTTGTATCTGTCTCAATGTTTAACTATTATTCAAACATCAGGGAATAAACATAATGAAACGAGTATTTTTGATCGACTCGATGTCGCATATTTTTCGGGCGTTTTTTGCTCCAATGGGAGCGCGGCAGGAACCATTGCGTAACAGTAAGGGCCAGGTAACACAGGCGGTTTTTGTTTTTACGAATATGTTGAGAAAGCTGATCAATGACGAAAAACCCGATTATGTCGCCGCCGTTTTCGACACTGCCGCACCGACCTTTCGTCACGATTCCTTTGCCGCATACAAAGCGAACCGGGCGGCAATGCCGGACGATCTTGCGGCTCAACTGCCATATATAGTCCGCGTTTGTGAGGCTTTTAATATACCGATCCTGAAGATGGATGGGTTCGAGGCCGACGATGTTATCGGAACGCTTGCAAAAAAAGTGGCGGAAAAAGGGATGCAGGCCGTGATCGTTTCAAACGATAAAGACCTATGCCAGCTCGTCCGTGATCCGAATGTCATCGCAATGCGGCAAAATTCTGTAAACGTCAAACGAAAAGTTCCCGTTCCGACAATAGAATGGTGCGACGAAGCCTGGGTCGAGAATAAATTTGGCTTGCCGCCGACCAAGATAATCGACCTGCTCGGGCTTATGGGCGACGCCATAGACAACATTCCCGGAGCTCCGGGCATTGGCGAAAAAGGAGCCTTGAAACTCGTTCTCGAATATGGATCGGCGATCGGAGCAATGGAAAACGCCGATAAGGTAACACACAAAACCTATCGTGAAAGCCTGCAAAATAATCAAGACCTCATCCGTCAATCATTGGAACTTGCAACGATCCATTGTGAGGTAGCGGTTGAACTCGATCTCGACCAGCTAAAAGCACGCGAACCGGACCGCGAACTTGCCCACAAATTATTTCGCGAGCTCGAATTCAATACTTTGACCCGGGAATTCGCTGACGCGCAAACTCTTTTCGACATCCGTCCATCGGACGGCGAATCTGCGACCGAACCGAAGTACAGCATAATTACAGATCGTGTAGCTCTAGATAAATTGGTCAGAAAACTTTTTGAGGCCGACAGTTGGAGTTTTAACGTCGATGATTCGAATTCGAATGAAAAAACAAGTTGTTTCGATAAAAATGACCCGCTTGGTGTTGCGATCGCTCTTGGTAACGGCGAATCTTTCTACATAGACCTAAAGGATTTTTCGCCTGACAAGGAAGCGGCGATTGGCCCGCTTCGCGACATTTTGTCGAATGGTTTTCTGGAAAAAAGCTCCCACGACCTGAAACGAAATATGGGGGCACTTCTCAAATTAGGCATAACACCCGAAGCCGTAAACGACGATACAATGATCGCCTCATATATTCTGGATTCGGGCCGCACGCACCACACAGTTCCGTTTCTGGCTCAGATCACGCTTGATGCGGACGCAGCACAAAAGATCCCCGATGGTTTCACCGAAAATCAATTTCGCACGACGGAAAACGCCGACTTCATTTCGCGCCTGGCCCCAAAACTTAGAAATAAAATAACAGAGGACGGCCTCGAAAAAGTTTACAGCGATATCGAACTCCCGCTTGTGCCGATTCTCGCTGAGATCGAACTTGTCGGAATGAAGGTGGACGGTGACGCACTTCATAAATTTTCGGACTTTATTTCAACTGAATTAGCTGTACTGAAAGACAAAATATTCGCCATTTCGGGCCATGAATTTAATATCGGTTCACCCAAACAGGTCGGCGAGATATTTCAGGAACTTAATATCGACACGGGACGCAAAACGGCGACGGGACAGGTCTCAACGAGCCGCGACGTTTTGGACGAGCTTGCCCAGAACTATGAGATCGCGCAGTTCATTATCGATTACCGTGAAATGGACAAACTCAAAGCGACGTATGCCGATGCATTGCCGAAAATGATCGGATCGGACGGACGCATCCACGGCTGTCTGAATCAAACGGTAGCCGCGACCGGCCGCCTCAGCTCGACCGAACCAAATCTTCAGAATATTCCGGTCAGGACGGAATTAGGCCAACGGATCAGGCGGGCGTTCATTCCGGAAAAAGGCAATAAGCTCATTTCCGCCGATTATTCACAGCTCGAACTTCGCATTCTGGCCCATATCACGCGCGATCCTGTAATGCTCGAAGCCTATCATAATAATGAAGATATACATGCCAAAACGGCGAAGCTTGTATTTGGGGCAACCGACGAAAAGGACCTAAAAGAAAAGCGGCGGCTGGCAAAGATCGTCAATTTCGGGATTGCATATGCGGTCGAGGCGTTCGGATTGTCACAGCGTGTCGGCATCACCCGGGCCGAAGCGAAAAAGGTGATAGCCGATTATTTTGATACATATAAAGGTATCCGTGAATACATGGATCGTACTCCGGAAGAAGCCAGGGAAAAAGGTTATATCGAATCACTTTTCGGCCGAAGGCGTTATTTCGCTTCGATCAACGACCGTAATTTCAACGTCCGTTCACGTGCCGAACGCGAAGCTATAAACATGCCGATCCAGGGAACTGCCAGCGATATTGTGAAGATCGCCATGCTGAAAGTAGCGGCCGCCCTGAAAAAAGAAAACTTTGCGACAAAAATGATAATGCAGGTCCACGACGAACTTTTATTCGAAGCACCGGAAGCTGAGATCGAAAAGGTAAGCGAGCTGATCAAACGTGAAATGGAAGCCGCGGCGGTGCTTGACGTGCCGCTAACTGTCGAGATCGGTGTCGGCGATAACTGGATGGACGCTAAGTAATACAGGCATGTAAAGTACAGGCTGTTTTCATTTGGTGAGATGAGAATGGCCGGATAATGGATGCGGTGTGGTTTTTAGTTCCGCCCATCTCCTTCGATCCATACCTCACCGTCGGCATATACCTCTTTTTTCCATATCGGCACTGTCCTTTTTAATTCCCGGATGAGCCATTCACAGGCGGCGAAGGCGGCCTTTCGATGTGGTGCGGCAACGGAGATAACAACGCTGGTTTCGCCGACCTCAAGTCTTCCCAACCGGTGAACGATCCCAACGTTCGATATCTCGAATTGTTCGTGTGCCTGTTTGACGAGCTTTTGCATTTCTTTAAGTGCCATCGGCTCATAGGCTTCATAAACAAGATGCTCGGTTTCGCGGCCTTTTGTAAATTTCCGCACATAACCATCGAGCGTCACGGTCGCACCGCATTCAGGCGGCACAACACGTCGTGCGGCCTCATTGAGATCTATCGGAGCGGAAGTGAGTCCAAAAAAATCCATACGATATTTTATCCACCCGAAACGGCCGTGAAGATCGCAATTTCGTCGCCATCCCGGAGAATTTCATCACCGAGGGCATATTCCTGATTGATCGAATAAAGAAGTTTGTGTTGAGTTAAGGCCGGATATTTTTCAACAATTGCTAAAAGGGCCTGTTCAGCAGGCAAATCATCTTGGACAGGAAAATTTATTTCCCTTTTGCCAACAGAATCTGCCGTTGCGCCGAAGAATAGGACTTGGACTTCAATCACTTAGTTAATTGCCCCTTCGATCGGACTTGACGCTGAAGCATATAAACGTTTTGGCATTCTGCCCGACAGATAAGCCAATCTTCCTGCCTGCACGGCTAATTTCATCGCAGTTGCCATCGAGGCGGCATCTCCGGCCTCAGCGATCGCGGTGTTCATCAAAATAGCGTCAGCACCGAGCTCCATAGCGATCGCAGCATCGCTTGGCACACCGACGCCGGCATCGACGATTATCACCGCATCCGGAAGCTGCTCACGCATGATCCTTAGATTGGACGGATTTTGAACGCCCAAACCGGAGCCTATCGGAGCGGCCAACGGCATTATTGCCGGGCAGCCGGCGGCCAGGAGCTTTTTGGCCATGATCAGATCGTCGGAAAAATACGGTAATACGATAAAGCCTTCTTTTACAAGGATTCGGGCCGCTTCCAGAGTTTGCTCGTTGTCAGGCAATAGTGTGATCGGATCACCAATAACTTCCAGCTTTATCCAATCAGTTTCGAGAGCTTCGCGGGCAAGCCGGGCCGTCCGAATGGCGTGTTCCGTATCGTAACAGCCGGCGGTATTGGGCAATATCTGCATTTCAGGTGAAAGATGATCGAGAAATGATTCCGTCGCCCGGTCAAGCGGAACACGATTTACAGCCACCGTTACCATCTCTGCTCCCGACGCTGCATGTGCGGCCTGCATCTCGGTAAACGAACGGTATTTCCCGGTACCTATTATAAGCCGTGACTGAAAAGACCTACCCGCAAGTGAAAAAACATCTGACATATTAAGCTAATTTTTACGCAAAGCCGCTAAGAACGCAAAGACGGACGATTATTTCCATGTCTTCACAAATCAAAAAATGCGGACGAGGCCACACACCCTCAATCCGCATTCCAAAATCCGAACTCCGCAATCTCTCACCCGCCGCCAACAAAATGAACTACTTCGATCTTATCTGCTTCGTTCAATTTGATGGCCTCCCAATCTCTTCGACGGACAACTTCTTTATTTAATTCAATTGCTATCCGCTTGGAAGGCAAAGAAAGGTGTTTTATCAGTACTTCGAGATCGGCACCGGCCGGAATTTCTTTTTTCTCGCCGTTTACAATTACGTTCATTTGTATTGAACATTATAGCGAGAAACTATTGTAAAAACCAAAAGCTTAGCCATGAGCGATCGAGCGGCGCAATTCGATCTCCTCGCCATCACTCATCGCCCGGACGAGAAATGCAGCCCGTCCGGCCCTGAAACTCGGAAGTTGAAAATTGACTGTTGCCAGGCCGTTGTTGTCTGTTGATGCGTGAAATATGACCGGACGAAAGCTCGATCCAATAATTTTTACCATTATCTGCGCATTGCCAACGACCTTTTTTTGGCTTCCGCGACATACCATAAATCCGAGTGACCGATTTTCTCCGCCCTTAAAATTTGTCTCGCCTAAGATCTCTATACTTAATTTATTATTTACCGGGCGCCCAGATCCAACCAAATCACTAAGAATTTCAACCGCCTCATCAGGCAGCAAAATATCCACTTCAATAACTTTCACACCAACGGCCATTGGTTCGCCCGTTGCGTCGTTTGACGATCCGTTACCAGTTTCGAAAAAAGGTTTGGGTATCGGAGATTCGGAAATAGTAGCTGTCTCTTCGGTGTGAAATTCGTATTGTGCAGGAAAACCTGTGCCATTTGTTGCCGTAATTACAGCAGTCGGTTGTTTGGCAGATTTATTTTTAGCCGCATCCGCTGTCCGGGCGGTCATCTGTTTCAATTCTTCTATCCTTCCTGCCTGAACAGCCGCGCAAATCAGCCTATGTTGTTTTTGCAACCGTTCAGCAAGCAGCTTTTCATCAAATTCGTTAATTAAAAGATCATCATACGGCAGACGCTTACTGGCCAGGATCGTGCCGCGATCATAAACCAATGAGAGAATTATCGGCTTTGACAAGCCTTTATCCTCGGTTTGGACGTGATACGTTACGCCCCCAAATTCGATGTCTGTATTGAAACCGGTTATCACAGTGTTTTTAATTAGATCGGTGAGACGTTAGACAGGAGGTGCAGAATAGGAACTACCACTTATAAAATTATCATAAGCGGCTGTTTACGGTCAATAAATAATTCCGGTTTAAGCGGCCCTCAGCTAAAAAATCATAACAAATAATCATGACTACTATAACGTAAAGGGTGAATTGCTCATTGCCTTGACACTAAATCACGCTTAACTTACGATTGACCTAGTGCCATATTTTCAAAGTTTTTATAGAATTACGCACTCATTTTGCGAAATGTCACGCTAAGAAATTGAAGTTTAGAGGTGTCGATGTCTAACTACAGCCTGATGGATTACGCCCCGATCGGGATAATGTTTCTTGTTGCGATGGGCTTCGCGGTCAGCCAATTGCTCGTTACGCAATTGATCGGCCCGCGCAAGCGGACCGCGACGAAACTAATGCCGTATGAATGCGGAAAAGATCCGGTCGGCGGAGCTAGAGACCGATTTTCAATTAAGTTTTACACAGTCGCTGTAATTTTTCTGCTGTTCGATATAGAAGTATTGTTTATGATCCCGTTCGCCGTAGCTTTTAAGACATTACTTGCCGAACAAAAGATCAGCGGGGTTGCATTTGGCTCCATTGCATTCCTTGAGATACTTGTTTTTATCGGCACCTTGATCGTCGGTTATATTTACGTTTGGAAAAAAGGCACATTTGATTGGGGAATTCAGGCCCGTGTCGAGGCTCGCGCAGAAGCCAAGGAAATAGCAAAAAAACGAAGGGCTTCCGAGATGAAGATAGCAGCATAGTTATTATGGGTTTAGAAAATGCATTATTCGAATCGCTGCCTGATGTCGTAACGGTCAAACTTGACGCGGTCGTTAATTGGGCCCGCAAATCGAGCCTTTGGCCGGCTACATTTGGTTTGGCGTGTTGCGCCATTGAGATGATGAATACCGTCTCCGCACGCAACGACCTTTCGCGATTCGGTGCTGAAACATTCCGGGCATCGCCTCGACAGGCTGACGTTATGATAGTTTCCGGCCGTGTTTCGCGTAAAATGGCTCCGGTCCTTCGACGCATTTACGACCAAATGCCTGAACCTAAATGGGTCATATCAATGGGTGCGTGTGCAACATCAGGCGGAGTTTTTGATAATTACGCCATCGTTCAGGGTGTCGATAAGATCGTGCCGGTCGATATTTACGTTCCCGGCTGCCCGCCGCGGCCCGAGATGCTGGTTCACGCAATAATGATGCTGCAGGACAAGATAATGGGTGAATCCGTTAAAGATCGCCGCGACACATTTGAACCGGAATCGCGCGTTTCGATCGTTCCAGGCACGCTGCCTGTTACCGAAGGGACCGCTTTGGAGCGGGAAACAGAGATCGAGGTCGCCCAAAATGAAATATCGCGTCCATATTCGATTCCTTCGCGGCATGAGAAACGTCGTTCTTCTTAGGAGAATTTCAAAGCACATTTGCCGATAAATCGAAGCCATTACTCTTGTGCGGGCTTCTGCAAATATTTTATGACTGAAACGCTTCATGGATTCGTCCAAAAATTAAAAGAAGAAAATGATGCTTGGATCGATACCGTGAGCGAAGCCTTTGGCGAAGTGACCGCTACGGTGCCGCGTGGATCTATCGTTGATGTTTGTTGGGCATTGAAATCAAAATATGGATTCGACATGTTGGCGGATCTTTGCGGAGCCGACCGCGGGCCTGAAGAAGAACCGCGTTTCGAGGTCAATTACCATCTGTTTTCTACTATTCATTATGGCCGTCTCCGGCTAAAAGTGTTGCTTTCAGAGGACGAGCCTAAAGTCGCGACCGTAACAACGCTTTGGAAAACAGCAGATTGGCACGAGCGTGAGACTTATGACCTCTTTGGGATAGTCTTTGACGGCCATCCTGATTTGCGAAGGATATTGCTGCCGAGTGATTTTGACGGGCATGCGTTGAGAAAGGATTATCCGCTGAGAGGTTACGAGCCGTACAGCATGAATTAGAAAATAGTGAATTGCGAAAATGAATAGCTTCGGAAAATTGACCGAGCCATTTACGATCTGCGATTTACGATTCACTAAACTATGAGCATTGCAGCAGAAAATATTCCGAGCCAATTCGAGCTGATGGACCAGCCGCTCGAGTCTGAAATGACGCTTTCGATGGGACCGCAGCACCCATCGACGCACGGTGTTTTGCGGCTCGATCTGCGGCTCGACGGCGAACTGGTCGTCAAGGCCATTCCCGACATCGGCTATCTTCACACGGGAATGGAGAAGCTCTTTGAATACAAGAAATATCAACAAGGCATCGTCATCACCGACCGCATGGATTATTTGAATCCACTTGGTAATAATCTTGCCTATGTGATGGCAGCCGAAAAGCTGCTCGCACTTGAAATTCCCGAACGCGCCCAGGTCATACGCGTTTTAATGTGCGAACTGCAGCGGATCGCGTCGCACATGGTTTGGCTCGGTACGAGCGCTCTCGACCTTGGTGCGATGAGTGTTTTCTTCTTCTGCTTTCGCCAACGTGAAAAAATATTAAATTTGATCGAGGCTGCGTCAGGCGGGCGAATGACTCCGAGCTATTTCCGTATTGGCGGTCTGATGATGGACCTGCCGGCAGGCTTTGAACGCCGCGTCAAACAGTTTCTAGAAGATTTCCCGGAAGCTCTAAACACTTTCGACACGCTCGCGACCGGAAACACGATCTGGCAGAGCCGTACAAAAGGCGTCGGCATTATAGATAAGGAAGAGGCGATCAATTGGGGATTGACCGGCCCATGCCTTCGCGGCAGCGGTGTTGAACTCGATCTGCGTAAGCACAATCCTTATACAGGATATGAAACTTATGATTTTGACATCCCGACCGAAACGGATGGCGACGTGTGGTCGCGTTATAAGGTCCGCATGCGTGAACTCAATGAATCATACAAGATAGTTCGCCAGGCATTGGAACGTCTAAAACCCGGACCGATAAAAGCCGACGCACCGAAAGTCGTACTTCCCGACCGCGACGATATGCGCAAGCACATGGATTCGCTCATCCATCACTTTTTGATCGTCGCCGAAGGCTTCAATGTGCCTGAAGGCGAGGTATATCACACGATCGAGGCGTCAAAGGGCGAACTCGGCGTCTATATGAAATCGAATGGAGGCCCCAAACCCGAACGCGTCCATTTCCGCGGCCCGAGCTTTGTGAATCTCTCTGCATTACCGGTCATGAGCGAAGGAGAAATGGTTGCGGATGTGGTTGCAATTATTGGGAGTTTGGATATTGTCTTAGGTGAAATTGACAGATAGGCAGATCGTTAAATGACTGAAGATCAAGAAAAAAATCTCTTTGTTACTCTGGATAATTTAGTTCACGGCGTGAACGGAATCAGATCCGACGTTAGAGATGTCAAAATAGTTCTTGACAAACACTCTCAAATTCTTGGGGAACATAGTCGAACTCTTGGCGGGCATACTAAAATTCTTGAAGAACACTCTCTAATTCTTGGGAACCATAGCAGAATTCTTGAAGAACATGGCCAAATTCTTGGCGGGCACACCAAAATTCTTGGAGAACATACTCGAAAACTCGATGAGCACTCATCAATATTAAATGTTTTGGTCGCGAAAGTTGATAGCATTGCCGAAACTGTTATGACAAATGACAAACGCCTTTCGCATGTCGAAAAAGCGGTTGACGATCTGGGGAGCGGAATTCACTAAGGTATATGACGGCAGCAACACCGACAAGTTATACGGATAAGGTACTCGTTACGGACGAAGTAGCGGAGTTTTCACCTGAGCTCATTGCCGAGATGGACGGACATGTGGCGAAATATCCTGCGGAAAGGAGCCGTTCGGCATTGATACCGCTTTTAATGTTAGTTCAGCGTGAGCGCGGGTGGATCGACAATGCGGGTGTGAATTTCCTGGCGAAGTTTCTCGGTCTGGAAGTAACGGACGTGTGGGAAACGGCGACGTTCTATTCGATGTTCAACCTGCGTCCCGTCGGCCGGCATCACATTCAGATCTGCAAAACGCTGTCTTGCAAGATCATGGGCGAGCCGGAGATAACCGATCATATCTGCTCGAAACTCGGCATCCACGCCGGCGAGACGACCGCCGACGGCGAGGTCACGCTCGGCGTCCTCGAATGCGCGGGTGGCTGCGGCTGGGGACCGGTCGTCTCGATCGACCACCACTACCGCGAGCCCGTCAAGCCCGAGGACGTTCCCGGGATCGTCGAGGAGCTCCGTGGGAATTAGGCATCTGCTCCTCGAGCACGCCGACGAGGCCGATCTGACCAAGCTCGCCGAATACGAGCGGTTCGGGGGGTACGCGCAGCTTCGGCGCGCGCTCGCCGGCGATCCGCTGAAGATCAAGGAAGAGGTGCTCACATCCGGGATCCGCGGGCGCGGCGGTGCGGCCTTCCCGATGGGCCGAAAGATGCAATTCGTGCCGACGCCGGACAAGACGGAGAAGCCGATCTACTTCGTCGTCAATGCCGACGAGTCCGAGCCCGGAACATTCAAGGATCGCGAG
>JAYUCO010000024.1:0-73327 GCA_043740295.1 Pyrinomonadaceae bacterium
TCAACACCGCGTTAAACAGCAGCGAAAAGCTCCCGTGCGTTTGATGACGCCACATTGGATTGTTGGCGAACATGACGACATGGCCATTACCCACCGGTACATCAAGTATCGCTGGCTTTCCTGCCAATTCCGAACCTCCGGCAAGCATTCCGCTCACAAGCAATTCCTTCTCCGGAGCAAACTTCAGCACGATCCGCGGCCGTAAAGATGTCGGAGGCAGATTGGCCCCAAGCGTCTGACGCAGTTCATCCGTAATGCCATCTGTTGGTGGCGGCGTTTTCACCGGTTCTTCATATTTGCGGCCTTGTACCACATCCGGATCGTCAGCACCGCCACGGCCTGTCGGACGCCCGCCCGCACCGCCGCCGGGACCTCCGCCGAAGCCTTGAGCAACCTGAAATAAAGGTGATTGATTGAAATAAACAGCTAGTCTTTCATCATAACCATATGAGATCGGGCTTTTACGGTCAGCAAATACGGAGTTGTAAACCGAGCCTCTAGCCTGAAGCTGCTTCGCGTCCTGGATCGCGACGCCCGACGTGATGCCGAAATCGATCGCGAGCGACGCATTGCCGCCGATAGTAACAAACAGGCCACCGCCTTCGATAAACTTCTGCAAGTTCGCGACCCCGCTCAATCCTAAACCGCCGCGGATGTCGTCCGTCTGATCGGGCGAAAGGCCAAAGTTCGGCGTGAGGTCCGACTTTTTCCACGGGATCGGCCCTTCTGTATCGCTATATTTCGGAACACCGCGAACGATCTGCTGAGCGCTCGTTCGCACGGGGCCGAAGATGATCACATCCCACTTATCGCGAAGGTCCGGCGTGCGTCCGATGACCTGATCGGAAACATAATCGTACGGAATGCCGAGCCGGTCGAGTTCTATGCGGTACCAGCCTTCGTCCTGTGTGTTGAGCCAGGTATGAACGAGTGCGATCCGCGGCGTTCCTACCGCGTGCTGAGCAACGTCCGGCAGCTTATCTATAGCCATTGCGGTCAGCCCGAGGGCCGTGACCTCACTCGAAAGCCGAGCTTCAAGATCGGATGGATTTCCTTCCGAGTGTATGACGAAAGAACCCGCGTTGTAGCTCTTTGCTCCAACCTTGAAAGCGGCCTCAGCAACCGAGAATTTCACATCTTTGAGCCGATAACGAAGCTGCGTAATAGCACTTTCGCCCGTGTGGTTCACGATGAATCCAGCTTTGCCCATGCCCTCTATCTTGCCCGCGACTTTCGCCGGCCCGTCAGTCAAGGTCATCGCGGCGGTGAGGATTTTCTCATCTTTAACGCGGACCGTTTTCACGTTCCGCAGCGGTCCGAGCGTCCAACCGGTATCATCGTACGGTGCAGGATCATTTACGTTGTAATATTGCGTATCGAGCAACATGTCGGCCATCCGCGAATATGGCTGGTCCATCCTCACGACATAACTGCCAACAGGAAACTTCCCTTCTTTCGTCTCTGCTGCTGCACTCAAACGCTGGACCTCAATGCCCTGCATTTTCAAAAGATTGACCAGGTCTGCGGCCTCATTCGGACGAGTGTCATCGCCCGGCAGAACATATGCCGTCGGCCCTTCGGTAAGGGCTTTTGCGACCGAACGCTTGCTCTTTAAATAAAAATTACTGAGAAAGCGTTCCTTGTTGTTAGCAACGTAGCTCATCGCCAGCAAAATGGCGCTCTGCTGCAAGTTGATGTTGTTTCTGATCGACCATTTTACTTTCGCAAGCGGCGGATTCGGGCGATACCATTCACGCGAACTCTGATCGGTTGTCGTGATGACCCGCGTATCAGCGCCGCCGGTTCCTTGCGTCTCGTAGAAACGTCCGATCGAGTTGTGGCCGTTCGCGACATAGAACATATAGTTCGGCGCCCAGCCATCGTAAAAACCGTGTGTCCACACACCGGGCACACCTCGTTTCGTCATTTCTTCGATCTCGTGATACGCAAGCACCTGCCATTCATCGACAACTATCGGATCGAGCCAGGCGTTATACGGGCCGGTTCCAGTCGATGTATAAAGGAACGACCGTGATTCGTGCAGATCGTGGAGCACGGTCGGATGATAATCGAGAAACGTCGCCATCTGATTTCGCGTGAGTGCGAGGGCCATTCCCATCGAGTCGCGATTGTTGTCATGAGCAACGTACTTTCCCCAATAGATCAAACTCGGGGGATATCGACGGCTTTCATCTGCCTTTCGATAATTGTAAAGATCGACCATCGAATCGCGGCCATCGACCTCAAGCGTTGGCGTGATCATCACGATCACATTTTTGCGAATGGCCTGGATCAGCGGTGTGTCTTCGACGGCGAGCCGGTACGCCATTTCCATCAACATTTCCGGGCTGCCCGTCTCCGGCGAATGGATCGAGCCCGAAGCCCAATAGATCGCCTTGCCGTCTGCAATAAGTTGTTTGGCTATCTCGTCATTTATCTTTCGCGGATCACCGAGCTTTGCCGTTATCTCTTTGTAGTAATCAAGCTTTGCTAGATTTGCTTCGTCAGATACCACAACAAGAAGCTGTTCGCGTCCCTGCTCGCTTTTTTCGGGTGCAATGAATGTTTTGACACGAGGGCTGGCTTTCTCCAGTTCACGATAATATCGATACTGGTCCTTCGTATAAGTGAGCTTATTCGGAGTGCCAATCGGGTATCCCAAAACCTTTTCCGGCGAAGGCACCTTCGGCGACGCCGGAAGATGGTCCACGATCTCCGTCAGAAAAAACTTCTCGGTAGTATTTTTTATGATCGAATCCGTATATTCCTTGTCGATCGGTTGAGGTTGAGGTGCTTTGCTCTTGCTGTTTTGGGCGGGAACGACAGTGCAGAAAACAAACAAGATCGCGGCCAGAACGATTCGATTCATTGATGATCCTCCAAGTATGTAAGAAGCGGGTTTTTTGAATTACAGCCGGAATTGTATCATACACAATAACGGCTGACACATTTGCCACGCCTAAAATAAAAAAGCCCAGGAAAAATCCGGGGCCTTTCTATTTACGATTTACGATTCTCTATTAACAATTAGCGATCCGCGATGGGCGTGTATTTCAGATCTCTTGCACCGATGTATTCGGCCCTTGGGCGGATCAGCTTGTTGTTTTCGTATTGTTCGAGGATGTGGCCGGTCCAGCCGGAAATGCGGCTCACGGCAAATATCGGCGTAAACAGGTCGAGCGGGATCCCCATCAAATAATACGTCGAGGCCGAGTAAAAATCGACGTTCGGGAACATTCCCTTTTTCTCGTGCATCAATTGTTCGATACGTTGTGACATCTCGTACCATTTCATCTCGCCTTTCCTTTCGCCCATCTGTTTCGAGAATTTTCGCAGCCAAGTTGCCCTCGGGTCCTCGGTTTTATAGACGGCGTGGCCGATGCCCATGATCTTACGTTTTTCTTCGAGCGCCTGATCGACCCAGGCATCGATCTTCGACGGATCGCCGATCTCGATGAGCATCTTCATGACATTCGTATTCGCCCCGCCATGCAGCGGCCCGGCAAGTGCCGCAATACCAGCGGTCACGGCTCCGTACATATCTGCCAGCGTCCCGGCGACAACTCGTGTCGTGAAGGTCGAGGCGTTCAATTCGTGATCGGCGTGTAGGATCAGTGCGATGTCGAACATCCTGGCTTCGTCAGCATCCGGCTTTTCGCCGCGAAGCATGTGGAGAAAATTTTCGGCGATGCCCAGAGATTTATCCGGGGCAATTACTTCCTTGCCATTACGGATCCTGTCCCAGGCTGCGGCCAACGTTCCAATCTGTCCTGTGATCCTAACCGCGGCTCTTACTGCGTGCTCACGGTCGGTACCATGGCCTGCCTTGTCAAAAAAATCGAGCGATGAAACCGCCGTCCTCAGGACGTCCATCGGGTCGGCATCATGCGGGAACTGTTTCATGAGGGCTATCACTGCATCCGGGGCCTCATAGTTTCGACGAATCCTGACCTGGATCTCTTCCAATTCATCTTTCTTTGGCAAACGCCCATTCCAGAGCAAAAAAATGACCTCTTCAAAGGTCGAATTTTCAGCCAGATCATGGATGTCGTAACCCTGATAAATTAATTTTCCTTCTTCGCCGTTGACATCGCCGATCGCGCTTTGCGCGGCGACAACGCCTCTTAATCCGGCAGCTGCGGGGTTTGTTTCTGTTGCTGTACTCATTGATAGATAATCTCTTGTTTTCTTATTTTTATTCCAAATTCAATTTTAACCAAGACAGCACCCTTAGACAAGCGTTATTGTAAAAAAAGAAGAGCATTCCTGTTTATTTCGACAACTAAGCAAATAATCATTCCGTCTCCGCAAATTTAGTAAAACCGCCGTCAAAAAAACGCCTCGCCTGAAGCATTGCTTCGGGAACCGCGGTAATATGCGTGAGTTTATCGTTTTTGATGATGTATCTCCGCAGCGTATCTGCTCTCACACCCCGCGCCCGCATTGTTCGAAATGCTTTTTCCGTATTCGCCGGATCAACAATAGTGTCGCCTTTCAGATTAATTAGCAGCATCTTACTTCGTGGCGACCAATCGTAAACATTATTTCGCTGCAATTCACGGACGACCGGATCACTTGTGTCAAGAGTTTCCATCGCCCTTCTAAATCGAGGTGTGATCACATTAAAAATAGAATTCTTAGAACGCATAAGTGTCGCCGCCACGACCAGCCGCTTGATCAGGCTTTCGTCAGTAATATTAGCGGGGTAAGCGGTAGAAACCGTCAGTGCCATTGAAGGCTTGAAATAATCCGTCAATTTGACGCCGTATTCTTTATGAAAGTAGTACGCCATATACGAGATCAGATAAAGCCTGACGACAAATCCCGCCTGATCGGTGGGTTGTGCCATCATAAATTGCCGCGTTGCACCCGACAGATCATAAGGTCCGGAAGCGGGTGCGGATGCAAAAACTTGATCAGACGGATCATTACTCTGCTCCAGTTCACGCACAAGGGCCATGGCAACACCGCCGCCTTCGGAATAACCAGTAACAAAAAGACGCGTGCCAATGGCAACATTTTGAAACCCTGCAAGTGTTCTAGCCGGTTTGATAATATCGGCCCCCGAACGGCTATTGACCACATTTAACGGGTACGGATGTGCCGCTTTGTTATCTCCAAGGCCTAGATAATCAGGCATCACAATGGCATATCCGCCGGATGCAAAAGCCAGGATCGCCGATTCAGGTTCTGAATTATCGGCAGCACCTTTATATTGTGACGGAGCCTTTCGCGGGTCAGCTATCGTTCCGTGATCGTATATAACCAAACCATTCGGGGCACCGTTTTGCGGCAAAACCACCAGGCCGGTCAATACTACCTGACGTCCTTTTTCGTCAGTCGAACCATAGCTGATCTTGTACAGGTCCAGAGCCTTCGTCGCCAGTGCCGGCCCGGAAGAACCATAGACCGCATGAATGCGTTTATTGATCTGCTGGGCGGACATAGCAGCATTTTTGGATGAACCAACCAGATTTTGGCCAATTACGGCTGACTGTCCGGTAAGACCCGCAATAAAGACCGCGGCGGCGGCCATTAGAAAGATCGTCTTTTTCATACTCAACCTCGATGTGTTTAAAGTGGAAATTTCCGAAGCAGATTATCATCAAGGTTATCTTAAAGCAATAAAAATCCGCGAGATCGCAAAAGGCTGAAAAAAAGAAAAAAGCCTGCTGCTTACCCGCGGAAATTTGAATCAAAATCCCACAGATTAAAAGTTGCCCCGTTTTTTATCTGATCCGGGTTTCGTATGAAGTTTTAATGCGAAGCTGCTGGCTTTTTACCAAATTGATATTTTTGCCGCGTTCGATCACAACCGCTCCTACACCAAATGCAGCTCCGACTCCGGCCCCGACCGCTGCCCCGACCGGCCCGCCGGTGACTGCTCCGATGACAACGCCTGACCCCGTCGCGGCTCCGATCCTGATCCCGTCCTGTTTGAATGAATGATTTCCGACAGCGGTACCTTCGTTATCGACACGCCTAACGTTGTCGCCTTTCGACGGCAAAACTTCTGTCAGGCTGGCGTTAAAATTACTCCATCGGTTTTCCGTTAAAATCACACGGTCAAATGACAAAAGCATTTCCGAGCGGCGTTTGATCCTTCCGGGTTTTGTAATTTTGCTGACCCGGCCTTCGATCATTGCACCACTTATCTCGATCGGTGAAATTATCTTAGCCGTAAATTTATCGCCTTCACGATTTCGTCCGGTGTTGATGTCTTCCTGCAATTCGACGATCAATTCGGTGTCTTGCGGAATTAATATGACCGCATCGCTCGCCGGTTGAAAACTTGTCTTTTGAATAATATCGCTTGCCGGAACAGGCTGATTGCTGGTGATACTGTCAGGAACCGCAGTGGTGGCATTCTCCAGAGCCGCTGCCGTATTTTCTGCAGCTAAAGTTTGTTCCGCTATGGTTTCAGCAGGTAGATTTTCTAATGCGGCTGCTCCTCGTATATTCAAATTATCGGGGATTGCCGCTTCGAAAGAACGCTTTTCAAAACCGGTACCGTAACCCGATTCAAATCCCTGCTGATAACCGTCCTTATAGTCCTCTGCCGTCCCGTAATCTTTGTTATACGCCCGGTTTGCCTTGGCGTAGTCGTCATGACGGGCATAGTCTTTGGAATTATTATCAATAGAATCACGATAGCCGGCCATATAACCGTCCGAATAGCCGGTCCGGTAACCACGCTGCAGGGCAATTTTTAACTCCTGTGCGTTCGAAGTCTGGATCGGAAGAGCGAAAAATGCCGCTAAACTTAGGGAAAAACTTAAGACAATAGCTAAAAAACTTCTGGTTAGCCTCATATGATCTCCTGTGAAATGATTTGTTTACAATCAAGAACTGATTTGTCCGCTTATACTTATACATTATTACTTAATTTTTTACAACAAGTTTTCTACAACTGCTTAAGATAGTTGCAAGTGCATATACATCAATATTTTAGAAGGCAGAAGAACATCATTTCGTGGTTTCAGGCACGCCAAAACAAAAAAAGCAGCGGACGGCACATGTCCACTGCCAGAGCTTGCTTCAGGAGGAGCAAATGAAAATTTACAGGCTTTTGCGAAACAGATATGATGCCCGGATAAAGAAGGTACGCCCATTTCTGACAAAACCGTTTTCATGCTGTCCCGTAAATGGGTTAAAACCGCTTAAACTGAATCTATCATTGTACCCGACGTAAAAAGCCGTTCCAGGATTAGGATTCCAACCGAATAACAATTGTCCGGACGCTCTCCGCGACAAAGTGTCGTAATCGTAACGAAGGCGTGTGAATATGAACCGTGTAAATTGATATGTCGAGCGAATAGTAAAAATGTTCGTGTCATACGCCTGAAGCCTCGTGTCGTCGCGGGTCAGCCTGCTCTTTGTGTAATTTAAAGAGATGCGGAATGGATCGACCGGTTTATATTCCCCTCCAACCTCAAGATCAAACTGTCTGCCCTTGCCCGGATCAAGCTGAGGAGGCTGAGGGAAATTTGGAGGTGGGACGTTGACCGGGTCGGCTTGATACAGATACAGCAACCGGATGTAATCGTTATAATCAGGGCTGCTCAAATAACTTTGAAATGCCGGGCTTGCCCTTGGGTAACGCGGCCCCGCACCGAAATCAAAATCGAAGGAATTGAAGATCGAGCCGACAAAACCATAAACAGAAAGTTGTTTATTGACCGTCTTATTAAAGTTGATGCTGAAATACGGCTGTTTCGCCGAACGTGTCGGCGCACCAAAAAACCCACCCTGGATATTTGCTGCCGGATTTCTTTTCGCCCCAAATTCTTCTTCGTAGATCTTCTCGAAGCCGATTCCTCCCTCGAACCTCAATGAAGTGCTGCCTTGCAAATTAATACCGACGTTGCTTCCAATTACAGCTCCCTGCACCCTTCCCTTCCAATCGGTCTCATACCTGCCGAATTGGCTCCAGTTCGCCCTAATGATCCTGGCCGTGGGATTCGATTTGGTACTAACGCGGTTGGCTAAAAAGAACCTGTTGGTGTCTGTCCGCGGTGTGAAGCCTGCATCCGCCCTGTAATCGCCAGTTCTTCCGCTGGCCTCAGCAAACCAGCCGTGCCTGTCTGTCGTGTAATCTGCACTTAAGAAATAGCCGAAACCGTTCCCTGACTGATATTTCACATTGTCATTTTCAGGGCTGTAAAAGAACTTTCTCGAATGGGTCCCCAAAACCTGGAATGTCAGGACGGTTCTCGGATTCAGTTTGAAAGTGCCGTCAAAACCGCCGGTAAAATTGCGATTTTTCGGGAATGTCCTGGCCGTGGCGAAAAAACCGACGTTGTTCTCTTTGCCAATATCGTGCTTGAATCGCAGGACGCCGAACAATGCATTCTTATTAACAAATTCTTCGTTACGGCAACGGCGCTGTTGATCCGGCGGATCAAATTGCCGGGCATTTAGACAGACGTTAAGTTCGCCGCGTTCGTCTTCTGAATAATTTCCGGGAGCATTGTCCGACGCGGCAAGGAACCCAAAAGAATTTTTTCCGATCTTACCGGTCAATTTTGCGGCAAAGTCTGGATCGACGATAGTCCTAGAATAAAACGACTGCAGAGGTGAATCAAAGATGTCCTTGCCCTCAAGAAAGAACGGACGTTTTTCCTCAAAAAAGATCGGAAAACGCTGATTTGCGCCTACAACGGGTGCATCGGCTTCGATCTCGGCATAGTCCGGGTTTACGGCCACGTCTAGTGTGACATTAGATGAGATCGTATATTTAAGGTTAACGCCAATATCTTGTTTGACCGGATTGTTTACAAATCTACCTGGATCCTGAAGACCGATCGGATTAAATATCGGGTCGAAGCCGCCGAATTGGGCGAAGCCAGCGTCCGCAATGGTGGTTTTTCTCTCGCCGGTCTCAGAAACGGTAATGCTCGGCACGATCTCTAAAGTACGCTCATATTTAATGCCATCAAGGCCCTTAATTTTGCCATGTTTGATCAAAAAACCGGAAACATTGCGGTCATCAGGCATCCACGAATCGAATTCATCATTAAAACGGTCAATGTTGCGTGCTAAATTAAATCCCCACATCTTGCCCTTTCCGGCTGTATAGCGGAGCGATTTGAATGGTATCTTTACCTCGACCGACCATCCCCAATCCTCAATAATGCCCTTGGATTCCATAACAATATCGACCGAGAAATCAGCACCCTGGCCTTCGGTAAAAATACCATCCTGTTGGATGCCCAAGGGATTAAATCCGAGGATATAAGCACGGCGTTGGTCATTATAGGTGTCGAGCCACATACGCACATTGTCTTCGCCGAAAACATTGTCGCGTTTTGCCACCGTTGCCCGTATTTTGTCCTTATCATCCCAGCATTTGAAGGCCACATATAGATTTTTCTCGTCATACATGACCAAAACTTCCGTGGGCTTCGACGGAGCTATGTTGTCACCAGGCGAAGTTTGGTAAAAATCTTTGAAGACAGATGCATCTTTCCAGGCTTCTTCGTCCGGTTTTCCGTCAATAATGATAGGTGCCGCAAATTTTGGAACGCCAACTGGGTTTGATTTTTCGGGTGGAATTACAATCTTTGAGTTGTCAGTTGCGACAGACTTTGTATTTGTGGACTTATTAGAATCTATTGTTTGAATATCACTCGATGTCTGTGCATTTGTAAAAATTGAAACTAGAATTATAGCCACTATCGGGTAAAGCTTTTTCATGAGAACACCGTGTATTAATCAAGGTAAATATAAATTAAGGCGAACAGGTCAGTGATATTCCTGATGACTAAAACGTAAAATTAGTCACAAAGTTTCAAAAGACCGGTGTGAAATTGATAAAAACTTTCACAAACGAAGTACCTAGGGGACCTTTGAAAAAAATCAATTTCCGGCAATGGGTGAAAATATATTGTTCTTCTTGTTCTGTGAACTTGTTATTGAACATGGAACAAAATGCAAACTCCGTTCTAGCAAACACCTTAAAGGCAATCTAATATTTATATATGACGCTGGGGTTACGGACGATCAATCGGCCGTCGACAAAATCAAACTTGTAATTAACACTGCCGCTGCCAAATCGTAAAACTCTGTCCTTTTGATCGCTTATATCAACCCCTTCAGTTTCAATTTTTGTATTGGAAGTAACGGTTGCATTTGCCGTCGCAGGCAGGGTCAGGGTGATGACACCATCAATTGCTTTAGCGGAAAGTTTTGAAAAATCCCCTTCGAGATAGACATCACCATCGACAGTCTCGGAATCAAATTCTCCTTTGAAACCGATGACCCGGACCTGGCCGTCGTTTGCTGCAAGGCGCAGAGTGCCGTCAACATCGCGAATGTTGATCGATTCGTTGCCTCCGTCAAGGTCTATATCACCCGAAACACCGTCAAGCCTTATCTCTCCGTCGGTAATAACTTTCAAGTTTGACTTTTTTGGAACAAACACCTCAATACGTAACCGCCCCGGGCCGAAATAAAACCTGTTATCATTCGATTCCTTTTTGTCATTGTTGACGACCTTTAAATTTACGCCATCGCTTGTCTGGTTTTCGGTCACAGTGGCTGGCGTTCGGTTGCGGCTGTCTTCAAATTCAGTAAGCACATATTTTACCTCCGCTTTGTCCCAGCCGCGGACACTCACGCCGCAGCCTTTGGCGTCGATAACTACCTTCGGGATATCTTTTACCTGGAATGTATTGGTCTTTTTTTCAACAAATGGAGGGCCGGGAAACCAGTTCGCCGACCGTAATTGAGCGAGAACTGCATCTTTTTGTGCAAGTCCGGCGTTTATCTGGGCCTGAATAGCTTCGCTGTTTAATTCTATTTGTGTCTTTGATAAAGCCTCAGCGCTTATTCTTGCAAGTTCTGGCTTTATTCTGGCCATCTCTTTTTGGGCCTCGGCAATTGCAGCAGCGGACACTTTTGCGGAATCCCTGGCCGCCCGGGCGACTTCACGATTGATCTGCTCTGAATTGATCATGGATTCGTCGTCACCATCATCCCAATCTTTGTTACCTTTGTTTTTTTGAGGAAGCAGGTTGGTCGTCGGATTCGGTGTTTTGCCGTCGTTTTTTCGTCCAACAGCAAGTCCGCCATTGACACTGTTCAGCCTTATTTGAACCTCGCCGCTTCCTAATCGGCCATACATATCGCGGCCGACGTACTGCCCTTTACGAACCGGCAGGCCAAAATCGTTGATGATGCCGCCGTTTAGCGAGTCTGCCTTGATGGTCGCATTAGCGTCGGAAGGAATAGTAAGATTCACGCGGCCGTTCACCGTACTTAAAGAGATCTTGCTACCAGTTGCAAGACGGTCAAAATCAGCCAGCACTTCTCCGTTAACAGTTGAAAGGTTTGCCGCTCCTTGAAGGTTAGACGCGGTTACATTGCCATTTACAGCAGAAATTTTAGTGAGATTCACAAAATTAGATACAGTCACGGAGCCATTGACTGTTTCAATCTCATTAAGCAAAGCCGTCCGCGGCACCGATAGGCGAAACTGCACTTCAATATTTCGATGTTTGTTTCGTTCTCCTCTGTCATTCCATTTCAAATTATTGTAATCGGTCTCAACACTTAATGAATCTGGCTTGGATTCGATCTTGATATCGACTTCCGACAATGTTTCCTTACTGTCCGCGGTCTTTGTCGCTTCGAGTTTCACTTCATTGCGATCCCATGCCTCGATGACGATAGAACCATTTACATTCGAAACGCTTACTCGCCCGTTCGGGTTTAGCGGGTATGTTTGCTCGAACTTTTCTGTTTCATCTAAAACAGCGGATACTGTCGTCGGAACCTGGGCGAATTGAAATTCATTACTTTTATTGAATGTTGTGTCACTATTTGACGAAAACAGCAGACCGGCGAAAACTATCGAATATAACCAACTCATAATTGCATCTCCTTTGGGCTAATGTGTTCCCTTATCTAAATACAAAACACCACCCGTTATGGATTTATGACAGATTTTTTTGATGCGAATTTTCCATTAAACGTCTTTTCTTTAATGTGGGAACACCTCATATTGGCTTGATTAGTGGCAAATTCCATCTTTTTTGAAACCAGTTAACTTTTTTTTAATATTACTTGTGTTTTACTTTTGGCAAAATCAGGTTCTAATGAAAGTGCCAAGTTTTATTGCAACATCGAGGGAATACCTAACATCAGATGCATTTACATCCTTGTTAGGATTTGCTAGGTTATAAGGTTTAAGGGGCGATGAAACGGAGAATATGATGAATTTAAAACAAACGCGGCTGCATATTTTGCATAAAGCGGAAAATTTAAGCTCAAAAGCCAAAAGCGGAGTTTCTCTACACTGCCACACAAAGCATTCAAAAGAGATGCTCGATTTCGTACCACATTACGCAGCAAAACTTCCGGTGATTTCCTATTTTTGGCATAAGGAAAATAACAAATACAAGAAGAACGAAGGACGGGAAATAGATTTTTCCAATGCTTTTTGGGAGCCCCCAATGAGCGGACAGTCTGTTTACGACATTGAGAAAGATCAGATAAATAAAGCTGGCTTGGACGCTATCGTATCGATAACAGATCACGACTGCATCGACGCCACTTTGGAATTAAATGAGAACGAGGAAAATTCACACGCCCCGATCTCACTTGAATGGACGGTTCCATTTGACTTCGGTTTTTTCCATGTCGGCGTTCACAATTTACCTAAGGAACGTGCGTCAGAATTAACAAAAACACTCCTCGATTTCACTTTTATTAAGGAAAACCACACAAACGAGAAGCTTACCGAAATGTTCTCAATGCTCAATGAGCTTCCCGGTGTTTTGGTGATCCTAAATCATCCGCTTTGGGACATTGAGATCGTCGGCAAGGAACGCCATGAGCTTTTGCTCAAGGATTTCCTGAAAATGCATAGAAATTGGATACACGCACTCGAAGTCAACGGATTTCGTTCCTGGTCGGAAAATAAAGCGGTCATCGAATTGGCCGAGGCCATCGGTATGCCTGTCGTAACCGGTGGTGACAGGCATGGCTGTAAACCGAACACAGTAATAAATTTGAGCAAAGCCGAAATATTTGAAGAATTTGTAGAAGAGATTCGAATTGACAAAAGAAGTGAGGTTGTCCTGATGCCGGAGTACAAACACCCGCTTCATTCACGTCAGCTTCAGTCTTTTTCTGAGATTTTGACCGAGTATTCCGAATTTCCCGAAGGCCGGCAAAAATGGTTTGACCGAGTCCATTTCGATGTCCGTGACGGTCGTGGCCCACAGCCGCTTTCGGTTCATTGGCACTTTGGCGGCCCGCAATGGCTGCGTGCCGCAATATGGACACTTGGCTTTCTCGGCAGTCCAAAGATTCGTCCAATTTTCAATCTGGCGCAAAAGAAAATTGACCGGGTGCCGCAAAATAGTGCAAAAGCTTCTTTTGAAATTCCCGACCTCGATGAAATTTCACGAAGCCTTTCGTCAGAAATAGTTTCGTAATGCAGGCTGGAATTCAGCATTACAATATTAAACAAAAGGCGGGCTTGCCCGCCATTTGTAATTTTGAGGGATTTTTGTGAATGAACAATTGCGGGTCGCCTTCTTTCCGGATTCGTATCTGGAAATAAACGGCGCGGCCATGACATGTCAACGTCTTACGGGGTATGCAAAAAACAACGGCAGCCCTTTTTTATGTATTCATGCTGGCCCGGCCACGGAAATATCGCAGGATGAAAGCATTACTTATCTTTCGCTAAAACGCTCGCCATTTTCATTTTTACTGGATGAAGAGCTTGCCTACGATCCGTTTTTTCAGCGTCATACAAATCGCGTTTTGCGTCAATTGCTCAAGTTTAGGCCGGATGTGATGCATATCACCGGCGTTAATGATGTCAGTATCATCGGAGCATATCTCGCCTGGAAACTTCAGATCCCGCTCGTCGGTTCGTGGCACACCAACGTACATGAATTCGCCGCGCACAGGCTCACGAAAATGCTCCGCTTTTTGCCTGGCCCCACCGTCAGCAAGATCACGGGATTTGCCGAACGAAAGATCCTCGATGGAGCAGTTCTTTATTACAAGATGCCTAAGGTCGTGCTTTCACCCAACCAGGAATTAGTTGATCTTTTAGGTAAGGGAACTGGACGGAAATCGTTAATGATGACCCGTGGCGTCGATACAGAGAAATTTTCGCCCGCAAAGCGAACCGTAAACGACGGCATTTTCAGATTTGGTTTTGTCGGCAGGCTCAGGGCCGAAAAAAGCGTCCGGCTGCTTGTTGATATCGAACGGGAATTGCTCAAAGCAGGCAAGGCCAATTTCAAGTTTCTTATCGTTGGCGAAGGAAATGAGCGCGAGTTTCTAGAAAAGAATTTGGCCCATGCAGAATTCACCGGCTTTCTTGACGGTGAGCAATTATCAGAAGCGTATGCTAATATGGATGTTTTCATTTTCCCCTCGGAAACTGATGCATTTGGAAATGTGACGCAGGAAGCTTTTGCGTCTGGCGTGCCGGCGATCGTAACGGATCAGGGCGGGCCGAAATTTCTCATTACACCAAATGAAACTGGTTTCGTGGCAAAGGATCTGGAAGAATTTGTAAAGTTCTCACTCCAAATGATGGAAGAACCGGAAACATTAACAAAAATGAAAATCCTCGCGCGAAAAAGTGCATTGTCCAGATCATGGGACGCTGTCTTCAAGGGCGTTTATGATGCCTACGGAATGGCCTACGAAATGAGGGAATCCAAATAGAAACGCTGATGACCAGAGCAGAAGAAATACATCAATCGATCGCCGACGCCGACGATTTAGACGCAATACACCAATCGATCACAGATGCCGATGATATTGAGGAAGTCCACAATGATATCCCGCTAGGAGAGGTCTTTCGAAGTCTTCTGCAGCACCCGGCACAGGTCATCACACGGTGGAACTGGAAATCAGCACTTCTCGGTGCTGTGCTGCGGGCATCTTTTTACTTCACGGTTTATAAGGCAAGTAAAGAGAATTGGATCGTGACGCTGACGGCTGTTCTTGTTGAACTTGCGTTCCGTTTTTTTTCGTCCGGGATCTCTGGCTCGATCGTCCAATCCTTCCGGCGTGCCCGGCCGGCGTGGCTCGCAACATTGATCGTTACGGTTTCGCTGCCTGTTTTCAGTCATTTGATCGAATTCATCACGCATTACGCCCAGGAACAATATTTCAGCAATGTTTTTGCTGCATCTGAAAATAACGCACGGCAAAAAGCCTTTGCCATTTCGGTGCTTTTTTCCACACTTTCGGCGATGTTTAATCTCTTCGCCATGCGGAACGGTGTTTTACTTGTCGGTGCCGGCGAGGAAACAAAATCACTTTGGGGCGATATAAAAACGCTTCCTTCATTGGTAGCGGAATTTGTGACATACGTGCCGATTCTGATTTTAAAATATATCGGTGAAGGAAAACTGTTATTCGCCCTCGGGGTTTTTTCGTCGTTCGGTATCGCTATCGGAGCGATCCTGGGCGGTTTTCGCTGGAAATGGTCGTGGGCGTGGACCACTGCCCTCGGAGCGTGGGCGATCTTGCTGGTCTCTACTTTGATCGTTGCGGCGGCAAAACGCCTTCTCAACATCCGGGCCAGACAGAAAGTTTAATTATCAGTGCAATATAAATCCATTAAGTCTGTTCACATAACGAACTACTACCATAAGAATTCCGGCGGCATCAGCACGGCGTATAACAAGCTTCTCGAAGCGGCTAACCGCCGCCAACGTTATGTTCGGCTGATAGTTCCGGGCGAAAAGACCGAGGTCGAAGAGGTCGGAGAATTCGGCCGTATCTATTACGTTAAGGCAGGCCGCTCACCTATTTTCGATAACCGGTATCGAATAATGATGCCGGTTAATTCGTATATCCTTGATAAATCGCCGATAAAACAGATTCTGCGTGAGGAACAGCCCGACATGATCGAGATCGGGGAAAAATACACACTTAGCCTGATGGCCGGACTGATCCGCAAAGGGGTCATGAATATTTCGCCAAAGCGGCCAATGCTGGTGCATCTTTCCTGTGAACGAATGGACGATAATGTCGGGGCCTTTATATCCGGCGGCAAGATAGCTAAAAGATTTTCACGCGAATTCATCCGCAACTACGTGTTCCCGATGTTCGATTTTCATTTGACGAACTCCGACTACACAGCAGCCGAATTATTTAGCGCAGTTTCTTCCGAACAAAATCCGCAGAGTTCAAACCGGCTCATCAATCTGTGCTGCCGCTTCCTGCACTCGCCCAAAACACCGATCAGCGAGCGGATCTTTGTCAATCAATGCGGTGTGGACAATAAAACTTTTTCAATTTCACGTAAAAATACTGAAGTTCGAAGACAAATTTGTCAGGAAAGCGGTTTACCGGAAACAGCCCGGATATTACTTTACGCCGGGCGTCTGTCACCTGAGAAAAACGTTGCTCTTCTGCCTGAAATAATGGAGCTTTTGGTAAAAGAACATAATCATGACTTTCGTCTCCTTATCGCCGGAGCCGGCCCAAGTTCTGAGTTCTTGGCAAACGCTTTCAATAAAGCTGCTAAAGGAAAGGTAAAAATGCTTGGACATCTGAACGGCACGGAAAAGATAGCCGATCTATTTGCCAATTGTGATGCGTTCGTCCACCCAAATCCGCGTGAGCCGTTCGGGATCACACCGCTTGAGGCTATGGCTTCCGGCCTGCCGGTCGTCGCACCAAATTCCGGTGGTGTGCTTTCATACGCAAATAGCGAGAATGCTTGGCTGGCCAAACCTGAGGCTGAACATTTTGCGGCTGCAATCACTGATATTTTCAGCGACGAAACAATGCGAAACGGCAAAATTCTTCGTGCCCTGGAGACTTCCGGTAAATATTCATGGGAACACTCGACCGATGCCCTCTTCGGCCTCTACGATAAAATGCACCTGGAATTTGTCGAACACCGTGATGCTTATGAATACAAGACCGCTCCCAAAAAGTTCAATTTCACACGGGAGTCAGTTACGCACGCCTGATATGCCACCTAGCGTTTAGGTAAAACGAAATATGGCCCACCCACTAAAATCGGTTCATCTAACCAACTATTATCATAAGAATTCGGGCGGCATCAGCACCAGTTTTAACAATCTCATGGACGCTGCCGCTCGACACCATCGTTATGTGCGCCTCATCGTCCCCGGCGAAAAAGAAAGTATCGAAGATGTAAACGAATTCGCCAAGATCTATTACGTTCCTGCTAAATATTCACCGATCTTCGATAAGCGGTATCGTCTGATATTACCGTGGGATTACATACCGGGCGGTTCGCTTATTCGCAAAATATTGGTTGACGAAATGCCCGATATCGTCGAGGTAACGGATAAATATACCTTGAGCATGCTCGGCTCAATGGTTCGCATCGGCAAATTTCGACAGATCAACCGTCCGATGCTCGTCCATTTTTCATGTGAGCGAATGGACGACAATATCGCGTCGTATATGTCGGGCGGTAAGATTGGCAAATGGATCGCCCGGCGCGTAATAGGAAACTACACATTCCCAAGCTTTGATTACCACATTGCAAATTCCGTTTACACGGCCGAAGAATTTAACGAATCAGTTAAGAGATCGGAAAACCCCGGACGTTCGGATTGGTTTTTCAATAAATGCTGGCAGTTTTTCCGATCTCCGCGCGTTGCCATCAATGACCGCATTTTCGTCTGCCCTCGCGGCGTCGATGTTGTGCAGTTTTCGCCCACGAGAAGATCTGGTGATGTTCGCCGTGAAATGATCGGACGGGCCGGGATTCCGGAAAATGCGGTCATTTTACTTTATGCAGGACGCATTTCGCCAGAAAAAAATATTGGCCTTTTGCCAGATCTGATGAAAATATTGGCACATGACACCCAAAATGATTATCGGCTGATCGTTGCCGGTGACGGGCCGCAAAGCGATTGGCTGCGGGAACAAAGCGATAAAACTGCTCCGGGAAAAGTTATTCAATTAGGCCATCTCGATAAAAATCAATTGGCGGATTATTACGCAAATGCAGACATTTTCGTGCATCCAAATCCGCGGGAACCATTCGGCATAGCTCCGCTCGAGGCAATGGCGTCAGGCGTGCCGACCGTAGCTCCGAATGCCGGCGGGATCTTGTCATATGCAACAAACGAAAATGCGTGGCTGATGGAGCCGACCGGCGAAAGTTTTGCTTCGGCAATTCGAGAGATCGTCGAAAATGAAGAATTGAGAGATCAAAAGATAGATCGGGCATTGAGCACGGCACGGGCAAACACCCGCGAAGTTTCAACCGACCGGTTATTTGCCGCCTATGACAAAATGTATGAAGATTTTCAAGGCCGGAAGGAACTGTTTACAGATGCCGAGGCCTCAAAAAAATTTGATTTTGTAAAGGAAATGTTGAAATGATTCAAATTCTTTGGTCGGAAATAAGAACCGGCTGAATATTCGCAAACACAACGTTGATTTCAATGAAGCAAAGACGATTTTTGACGATCCAATGCAGGTTTCAATAGGTGATCCTGATCACTCATTTGATGAAAACAGGTTCATTACAATTGGAATGTCTTTCTGAAATCGTTTATTAATTATGGCACATGCCTTCGAGAATGATAAAATTCGAATAATAACTGCCCGAACACCAACTCGGAGTGAGCGTATAAAATATGAAGAAGGAGTTTTCGATGCGTAAAGAATATGATCTCAGCAAAGGGGAGAGCGGAAAATTTTATGGGAAAGCCGACACTCAAAATCCGCTTATAGAGTCTGACGACGAAACATTGGATAAGGTTTTTGATGATGAACTCTTCGTCCTTGAATCAAATCTCGCCCGTATAAAAAGACTTGGGAATCGCCTCTCGGAACTTGATACACCTGCACGTGAAAAAATAAGTAAACGAATATCAAATGCCAGTGAAATTCTTGAAGAAATTGCGCTTTCAAAATAATGCTCGAATTAGTCTTAGCAAATCTGAAAGTTCGCCCGTTTCGTACTCTGATCAGTGTGATCGGGGTCGCCTTGGGCGTAATACTTGTTGTTCTTTTCACCGGCCTAGCCCGCGGTATGTCGAACGACATGGCAAAGCGGGCAGCCAATTGGAAGGCAGAAATCATCTTTTTACGTCCCGGGGCATTGGACCTGACGAGTTCAAATGCGTCTGTCAGTACGGCTTATGCCCCAAAACTTCTGGAGATCGAAGGTGTTGAATCGACGGTGCCGGTAATTCGGAATCTTATTGCCGACCCGAAAGGCCGTTGGGGCATCCGTCAGATCGATGGAGTAGAATGGGCACCTTTTGCCGAGATGAACGGCATGAGCATAGTCGAAGGCCGTCCCGCTGTAGCGAATGATGAAGTGGTCCTGGACCAGCGGCAGATGCTTGACGATAAACTAAAGGTAGGCGGCACATATGAGCTGTTCGGCGGCAAACCCTATAAGATCACCGGCGTTTTTTCTCCGCCGTCTGGTTCCAGGATCAAAATGTCGCTCACGGCAATGCAGGAAGCTTTGGAAACTGATAAATGTTCCTATATTTTAGTAAAGATCAAAGATGGGGCCGATGTCGATACTGTCGCTGCCAGAATAAATGAAGCTCTGCCGGGTAATAAGATAAATTTGACACGCGATCTGGTGATCGACGCTCAGGAACGTATTCCTTCGCTAAAACTCTTTCTCCGTGTGCTGGTCGGCCTCGGGGCATTCGTCAGTACGATCTTTGTGCTGCTTTCGATGTACACGACTGTCACGGAAAGGCGAAAGGAGATCGGCATTCTAAAATCACTCGGAGCGTCAAAAGGGTTTATCGTTCAAGCCATTGAAGGCGAAGCATTTATGATCGGCGTATTTGGTGTGTTGCTTGGCTTTGTAACCTCATTTGTTGCTTCTTTTCTTATCGGGCGTGGATTTGATCTTGCTTTTGAATTTAGTCCCGGTTGGATCATTACCGCTATATCCATCGCCATCGGTGGCAGCCTCGTCGGAGCATTGTACCCGGCCTGGAAAGCATCGTCGATAGATCCGGTCGAGGTCATGGCAAATGAATAATTTATTTTGACACAAAAAACGTAGTCGTAATTTTGCTCTGTCTTACGGTTAAGGGTCGAACTTCTGAAGTTTATGTTACAAGCTTTATAACCTTCCTTTGATATCTCCTGCAATTCGTGGTTTATTTTTGTTATGAATGAACAGCTTGTTCTTGACGCAGTTCGCAACGAAAAAATTTCATCCCGGCAAGGTATCCTGCAAAAACTCTTTGCCGTTTGGTTTGATGCATTTGTTTATAACCAAATTTGGGAAGACCCTCGTGTCGATCTAAAGGCGTTGCGGCTTGATGGCGATTCGCGCATTCTCACAATATCTTCCGGCGGATGCAACGCCCTTAACTATCTTATCGAAAGTCCCGAATCTGTCACCGCTGTCGATCTGAATCGTCAACACATTTACCTGCTCAATCTAAAGATCGCAGCTCTAAAATATTTGCCAACGCACGAAGATTTTTTTGACTTCTTCGGCATCGGACGCGGCTCAAAGACCGGTGCGGCGTACATGAAGTTCATTGCGAAACATTTGGACAAGAATACCCGCAGATTTTGGGAGTCGAACACATTCCTCGGGAGCCTGATCTATGGCGACCGCATCAGTTTTTTTCGTAATGCAGGTCTTTATGAACATTCTCGCAACGGTTATTTTCTCCGCTTTTTTCACCGATTTTCTCGCCTGTTTGGCTGTAAACCTGACGAATTGCTGAAAGCTAAAACGCTGGAAGAGCAGGAAATTCTTTATAATAAATACCTCGACCCGTTCTTTGATAATCTCGTCATCAAAACTATTGGCAAAATGCCGATCACGATGTTCGGCCTCGGCATTCCGCCTCAGCAATACGATGAGTTAAAAAAAGACCTCACGCATGACAAAACAATTATTGACATCTATCGCGAACGGGCCAAACGTCTGGCCTGTGATTATCCGATAGCCGAAAATTATTTTGCCTGGCAGGCATTCGGCAGACGCTATGATACGGAAAACCGCGTAGCAATCCCGGAATATTTGAATGCCGAAAACTTCGAGATACTAAGATCAAACGCCAACAAACTTCGAACTGTGATCGGATCGGCAACGGATGAAATAAAAAATAACCGGAAAGATTTCTTCAATCGCTTCGTATTTCTTGACGCACAGGATTGGATGAACGCCGAAACAATGACTGATCTCTGGTCGGCCATTGCTGAAAAAGGCGAGACAGGTTCACGTATAATCTTCCGCACAGCAAGTTCCGCATCACCGATCGAAACGAATTTGCCGCCGGAATTGAGGAATAAATTTCACTACGAAAAAGGACTTTCGCAAGAATTATTCAAACAAGACCGCGCTTCTATTTATGGCGGATTTCATTTGTATGTTCTAGGCTAAAAAACTTACAAAATCAGAAGCGGTTTCTTAAACCTCCGCTCCTTAATCAAGGAGGTGTTAAAGGCCAAGTCATATTTATTATGCCGGACGCATTTACAAACATGGACAGAATGTATCGTTTTCAGCGGTACTTCTATGATTTCACCCGCAAATATTACCTGCTTGGCCGCGACCGTTTGCTTGACGAAATGGAAATAAAGCCTGGCGAGCACGTCATCGAGATCGGCTGCGGAACTGGCAGAAATCTGATAATTCTTGCTAAACGGTATCCTGAAACGAATTTTTACGGCCTTGATGCTTCTGCCGCGATGTTAGAGACGGCACAGACAAAGGTCGACGCCGCTAATGTTCAAAACATCACGCTCAAAACAGCTTTGGCGGATGATTTCACCTACGCCGGAACATTCGACCTGACGGGGCCGTTCGACAAAATATTCTTCTCTTATTCGATCTCGATGATCCCTGTTTGGCGTGAATCAATTGAGAACGCCCTAAAAAATCTAAAGCCCGGCGGCAGCTTTCACATCGTCGATTTTTACGACCAAAAAGATCTTCCGACACCATTTCAGAAGCTGCTTCAAAGCTGGCTGAAAAAATTTCACGTCAAATTTTGGGAGGATCTGATGCCATACCTTACATCAATGGAAAATAAAGGGTTAGGTAAATTATATGTTGCCTCGATCTTTAAACGCTATGCCTTCATTGTCAGGTTTGCAAAATACTGATTAGGTCCAAATAAATCTTGTCTTTTTTATTAGCCTGGATTACTATCTTAGTATCGTTTCACCAACGCAACATTGTGCCGTAAATAATTATGCAGGAAAATAACGCAATTGCCCTGGTTGACTGCAACAACTTCTTTGTTTCCTGCGAAAGAGCTGTCAATAAAAATTTGGAGGGCCGTCCGGTAGTGGTTCTTTCCAATAACGACGGCTGTATTATTTCGCGCAGCAACGAGGTAAAAAAGCTTGGCGTGCAAATGGCCGCACCGTTCTTCCAGGTGCGCGAACTGCTCGAAAAATATAATACCGCCGTGATCTCCTGCAATCATGCCCTTTACCGGGACTTTTCAGATCAGATACAGAATATTTTAGTCAAGGATTTGGGTAAGAATGTAGTCGAGCTTTATTCAATTGACGAGGCTTTTGTGGATGTCGGAACGCCTGACAAACTCAATATGTTGGGCGATCATATTAAAGAAATAATCTTAAAAAAAACTAAAATTCCTGTATCTGTCGGTGTTGCCACAACAAAGACACTGGCAAAACTCGCCAATCATTTGGCCAAAACATCAATTAAAGCGGATGGGGTTTTAGATCTATACGATTCGCCTTACACCGATCTGGCGCTTCAGCGGACCAATGTGCGGGATGTCTGGGGAATCGGTTCGCGCTCCGCGGCACACCTTAAAGATCACGGAATAAATACAGCTTTTGAACTAAAGAATACCGATCCCGAGCAGGTGCGAAATTATCTTCATGTCATTGGTTCACGCACCGTTTTGGAATTAAACGGCATAAAATGCCTGCCGCTTGAAATTACCGAAAAAGACAATAGATCGATTGCTCACACCCGCACTTTTGGACGCACGATCAGTAATTTTAGTGAAATAAAGAACGCGGTCTTTTACTTTACAACCCGGGCTTTGGAAAAAATGCGCTGGAATAATTTAACAACAAAATGCGTCACCGTTTACCTGCAGACCGACCGTTTCAAACCGGTTCCCTATTATTATTCAAACGCATTTTCCTATAATTCCATTTATCATTCCGACATCACCAGCGAGGTCTATAAATGGATATCTCTGTGCCTGGACAAAACATTTCGTCCTGATCTGCAATATAAACGGGCAGGCGTCATTTTGAGCAATTTGACCACAGTCGAATCCGTTTCGCTCAGGCTCTATGAGCAGGTAAATTTTGAGCGATGGCACAGGCTGAACAAATCCATCGACGAACTAAATCTAAGATACGGGCGTGATGTCGTCAAATTGGCCGCTCTGGAGGACAAGGGCGGGTGGCAAAGCCAAAGCACGCACAGAGGCAATGACGCAAATCACTCTATTGACCGTGAAAGACTCGGCTTAGGGGCCGCGTTCAGTAAATCGGTCAGATTTTTTTAAAGAGTTTTACAGCCAAGCCGAGGAAACGCAAAGTAAATATATTAACCTTGGCGACTTTGCGTTTAATCATCTTCCTCGTCCTCGTCGTCTTCATCGCCGACTTCGCCGAATTCCCATCCATCATATGAGGCGATCTCGCACTCTTCGGCTAATTTTGCAAATTCGACATTTAATGCCGCCAGCGATTCTGGCGTGTGGATTTCGATCTTATCGATGTGCAGCAGATATTCGCCGGTCGATTCGTCGGTTTCTTCGTCGCCGAGTTCGAAGATATCGAGAAAATCATAGCCGTCGGCTTCGAGCTTCAATCCTAGTTTTTCGAGTTTATCGACGTCTTCGTCAACAAAATAATAACTGTAAAGCATCTCGCCTTCGAGGTTCCAATCATCCTCGATCTTAGCCGTTTGGAAAATTTCCCTGATTCCCTCTAATTGTGATTCCGTATCCTTAAACATAATATTTCTACCCCATCTGTCCCACTGTCCCACTGTCCCACTGTCCTACTGTCCTACTGTCCTACTGTCCTACTGTCCTAAACGATTAAATTTTCTGCTTATTATATTGTCAAATAGCGTCCAGATAATTACCGGTCATCAATTTTACAATTTTGTTGCATGGATTGTCCATAGTTTTATTTATGCAACACTTCACGAATTTACGCATAACATTAACTCGCCCCTTTTTCCTGATTCTGCCGTTCCGGGCGCATGTGCGGGAACAATATTACATCGCGGATCGAATGTTTGTTGGTAAGCAGCATAACTAGACGGTCGATGCCGATGCCGATGCCGGCGGCGGGCGGCATGCCGTAGCTGAGGGCACGGATGTAGTCCTCGTCCAGCACCATCGCCTCCTCGTCGCCCCGCTCGCGTTCGGACACTTGATCGACAAAGCGATCATATTGTTCCTTCGGATCATTAAGCTCGGAAAAACCGTTCGCCACTTCCATACCGTTGATAAAAAGCTCAAAACGCTCGGCGATTTCCGGATTCTCGGGCGAGGCTTTTGATAGCGGCGAGATGGATTTTGGATAATCGACGATAAATGTCGGTTGGATTAAAGTTTCTTCAACAATTAGTTCAAACAGATATTGAATAATTTTAGCTTCCTCAGTTTTCGCCTTTTGAAGTTCAATCTCGGGAGCTACAATATTACTCAACCTATCTCCAATCAAAGAAAATACTGTTCTTAATTTATCTATATTGCGAGGTGTTGGAACTCCCATCCTCACACGAGCATTTATTTTGTCATCTTGCTGATATGCTCCTGCTTGTATATTTGCTACTGGCATTGCAACAGCTTCGTCAATAGCTTTCATTATTTTGTAAAGACTTTCTGAGTTTTCAAATTTATCTTCCGAGAAGAAATTATTTGCAGGAAATGATTCCTGCAATAACTTTTTAATAGACTCTTTCATTGAAAGCTTTTTGAAACCCGAAAAATCAATCTCATTCTCTCCGTATTTTATTTTCAAGCTTCCGCCAGTAGCCTTCCGGACGGATTCCTTTAGCATTTCCTCCGCGAAGTCCATCATCCCGTTGACATCCATGTAGGCGATGTATAATTCGAGCATCGTGAATTCGGGGTTGTGGCGCTGGGAGAGGCCTTCGTTACGGAAGTTACGGTTTAGCTCATACACCTTTTCGAAGCCGCCGACGACCAGCCTTTTAAGGTAAAGCTCAGGCGCAATGCGGGCGTAGAGCGGTATGTCAAGCGCTTTGTGATGCGTCTCGAACGGCGTCGCCGCTGCTCCTGTCGCCTTTGGTGTAAGCATCGGCGTTTCGACCTCAATAAATCCGGCGTCGTCCAGGAACCGCCGCATTCCGGTGATCAGTTTGGCACGGCGTTCAAAAACCTGTCGTGTGGTCAGGCCTTCATGCTCGATCTGCAAACTCGACGCGATCAGGTCGGCGTAACGATAACGCCTTTGCAGTTCCGGGTCGGCAATGCCGTGCATTTTGTCCGGCATCGGCACCATCGCCTTTGCAAGGAATTGGAGCTTTTCGACGTGAACGCTCAATTCGCCGGTGTTGGTGATAAATAAATAACCTTCGACGCCGATAAAATCACCGTGGTCGAGCAATTGCCAAGCTGCCCAGCCGTTCGCTTCGTCAAGCGTGTCGTTTCCGTTATTTAGCACCAGCGCAAGCGGGCCTTTTTTGTTGCAATATATCTGCAGCTTATTAATGCCGTCCGTCAGATGAACAAAATTCCCGCGCGGCGGCGTCGTCAAACGACCCGAGATACGGACTGTTTCCAGAGCTTTCAATTCTACATTTAGCCCGTCTTTAAATTCGGCTGGCGGACGTTCGCCTTCATTATCTTTCTTCCACGTCCCCATTTTTGCAACGATCTTCACAATTGGCTCGTAAGCTTTTAAGTTCGTAATCGTATCTTCTTTGCCACACACATCAGTACGGACAAATTTATTCGGATAGACATTGCCAACAAGTTTGCGTAATTCCAGGACATTATCGAAACGGGCGATTGTTTGGTCGTTTGGCTCGACACCAACCTGGCGCAGTACCGCTTCCCATTGCAGTCTAAGTACTTGATCGTTCTGTTCAACAATTTCGTTATAATCGGGAATATGCATAGTTTGTCTGATTACGTAAAACTATCATTATAGATAAGCAGACACGGCACGGCAAACATTCGAATTTTATGTCACAATTGAATTGCCCGTAGGTGGACGCCTGAAGCGTTTTCTGCGGCTAAGTGCGTTTTATGAGCTTCGGCATCGAGACAAGCAAGGAAATTGAGCGAATTAACGAAGAGGTCCGTCTCGGGTCACGGGTCATTTCGCTGGGCGGCATCACATCCATCGCGGCCAAAGCGTTTGTTTTGTCACGTATCCAAGCCGAGACTGGTAAACAGTTCGTCATTGTTACGGATTCAAATAAAGAACTGGAAGCATGGGAAAGCGACCTTGATTTTTGGCGGAACACAAATAAATCTAAGATCGTTTCCCTGCCGTCTTTTGAAACCGACATTTATTCAGGGGTTTCCCCGCATGCCGAAACTCAGGAACATCGTGCCTTAGCTCTTTGGCGGCTCGCACGCGAAAAGGCCGGTTTCGTCCTGCTTTCGGCAAAATCCTTGATAACCAGAACGCATTCGCCGGCACAAGTTTTGGAACTCGGTGCCGTACTTCGCCGCGATGAGGATTTCGCGCCCGAAAAACTTGTCGAAAAGCTTGTCTCGGCCGGTTATGTACGCGAAGAACCATTGAGTAATATCGGACAGTTTTCGGTACGCGGCGGTATAGTTGATGTTTGGTCGCCCGATTCGCCCGATCCGCTCCGAATAGAATTTTTTGGCGATACGGTCGATTCTATTCGGACTTTCGATGCGGAAACCCAGCTTTCTACCGAACAATTAAAAGAAGTTTTGATCGCCCCGATGCGGGAATTTTCCGCCTCTCCGCTGGACCTTAAGGATTGGTCGTTCTTCGCCCGCGAAACTTTTACGGACGAACGTTTCGCACGAAACCTAAAAGACCGCACAGATTTTGCCGACGAAGGCGAAACGTTTTCCGGCTGGGAATTTCTTTTTCCGCTTGTAAAGCCATTCGGCGGCGATATCTTCGATTATCTGAAAGACTGCATTTTCGTGATCGACGAGCCGCAATTGATAGAACAGCACCTTTCCAACATCTACGAAACAGCTGAACGCCGTCTCACGGAAATAATGAATGCGGACGACATTGGTTTAGAGCTGCATTATTTGTTTTTGAAGCCGTCTGAGCTTCAAAAACACCTTGCTGAGGCTTCGCGTATCGAATTGCGCTCACTTGGGAAGATAGCTGCCGCCACCGATGAAGAATTTGCATTGTCAACGGACGGCTCCGAAGAGTCAGAATCTGTAGCGATAGCAACTGGGTTCTTTGAGCCAGAAAATAAGAACCCAGTCGCTATCGCTCTTGGTTCTGACTCGTTCCGCTCTCCATTATTTCTTTTTCCTGTCGCTGACAAGTCGATGGAAATTGACATACTTTCACGCTCTACCCGGAAGTTTCACGGAAACATTCCGATCTTTGCCAGTTCGCTGAATCCGAACGCAAACACATTGATCGTTCTGCAAACTCTTGGCCTGGCCGAACGGCTCGAAGAAATACTGCGTGAATATAACGTTCCGTTCCCGCCGGAATCTATAGTCGTCGGCGATCTTTCAGGCGGTTTTGAGTTGCCTTCAGCAAACCTGATCGTTTTCGCAGAAACCGATATTTTTGGTGAAATGCACCATGCCGAAGTTCCCAAATCAAAAGTTCAAACCAGAACAAGCAAAAGCCGGCTCGGAGCCTTCATTTCAGATTTTCGTGATCTAAAACCGGGCGATTACGTCGTCCATGTCGATCACGGCATCGGGCGGTTTGAGGGCCTACAGACCCTTGACACCGGCGGTGTTTCACGCGAATTTGTTCTGCTGATATATGCCGATAATGCAAAGCTGTTTGTACCCGTGGAACGTCTCGATCTGGTGTCACGGTTTTCATCGGGCGAGGCCTCCGCTCCGACGCTCGAACGACTCGGCGGCATCGGCTGGCAAAAGACGAAAGCCAAAGCAAAGCGCGCAATGCGCGATATGGCTGACGAACTGCTTCGCCTTTACGCCGAACGAAAACTTGTCACCGGTTTTGCTTTTTCGCCCGACGCTCCGTGGCAACACGAATTCGAAGATGCGTTCCCTTATGATCTGACAGTGGACCAGGCTTCGGCGATCGAAGACGTAAAAGGCGACATGGAAACATCGACGCCGATGGACCGGCTGATCGTCGGTGACGTCGGATACGGGAAGACCGAAGTTGCCATGAGGGCCGCATTTAAGGCCGTGATGGACGGCAAACAAGTCGCCATTCTGACACCGACCACGATCCTCGCATATCAGCATTTCGAATCCTTCACGAAGCGTTTTGCGGCATTCCCTGTCAGCCTCGAATTGTTATCGCGGTTTCGTTCGGCGAAGGAGCAGAAATCGGTCATCGAACGTGCCGAAAAAGGAGATGTGGATGTGATAATCGGCACGCACCGCGTTCTTTCAAACGATGTCATAATGCCGAAACTCGGACTCGTCGTTGTGGATGAAGAACAGCGTTTCGGCGTCGGACATAAGGAAAAGCTCAAACATTTGAAGAAAAAGGTCGATGTACTGACGCTTTCAGCAACGCCGATACCGCGAACCTTAAATATGTCGCTGCTTGGAATGCGTGATATGTCGGTGATCGAAACGCCGCCGCGCGATCGTTTGGCGATCAATACACAGGTCGTGCAGTTTGGCGAAGGAGTCATCAAATCGGCAATTGAACTCGAACTTGCCCGTAATGGCCAAGTATTTTTTATTCACAACCGCGTCGAAACCATTCAAGCGATTGCCGCTCTGGTGCAAAAGATCGTCCCGAATGCCCGTATCGCCATCGGTCACGGCCAGATGAACGAAAAGCAGATGGAGCAGGTAATGCTCGATTTTATCGACTACAAATACGACATTCTGGTCGCAACGACAATAATAGAAAACGGCATTGATATACCACGGGCGAATACGATAATCATCAATCGTGCCGATAATTACGGCCTCTCCCAGCTTTACCAGCTACGCGGGCGCGTCGGGCGTTCGAATAGGCGGGCTTATTCTTACCTGCTCATCCCTAGCGAATTGGAACTGACGCCAATTGCCCGTAAGCGCCTCAGCGCGATCCGCGAATTTTCCGATCTCGGTGCCGGGTTCCGTATCGCGGCCCTTGATCTCGAACTTCGCGGTGCCGGCAATATTCTGGGCGGGCAGCAATCCGGCCAATTGGACGCGCTTGGTTTCGACCTCTATACGAAAATGCTCGAGCGGACTATTGCTGAAATTCGTGGCGAAGAAATATCGGATGATTCAAATGTTTCAATAAACCTGGGCGTTGAAGTATCAATTCCCAAAGATTATATCCAGGATACGAATCAACGCCTCAGGACATACAAACGCATCTCGTCGGCTGAATCCGACTCAGCCCTCGAACAAATTCACAAAGAAATTGAGGACCGCTACGGTAAAATTCCCGGATCGGTCGAGAATTTATTCGCATACGGCCGCCTGCGAAAATTGGCAGAGAGATTGCGTCTTATCTCGATAGATAAAACAGCCGATGGCGTTGCCGTAAAATTAGGCGAAAACGCTAAAGTTTCACCTGAAAAACTTATGCAGTTCCTGACCGAAAACGAAGGAGCGGTCTTTTCACCGTCAGGTATTTTAAGGATAGTAAGTGGTTCCGAAAATCCGATCGAAGCGGCAAGAATATGCCTTGAAGAAATACGTTCATAACGACCGCAGCTCAAACGGGACGCTTGCTCTCCTGTCGCTGTGCTTTTCTACTCAGTGCAATCCCCGTAAGGATTAACATCACAAACGAAAAGCAATGGAACCAATTCTTTCGTTTGTTTGCGGACTGCGGTCAAAATCACTGAGTTTGCATAATTCTCGCCAGTCCAGCCAAGCTTTTTTCGGTTCTTCCAGACGAATTCATATGCTTCTTTTTCATCTTTACCCATTAAATGTTGGGCTTCGTGCAGCAAAATGGCTGCACGCTCAGTGTCGTCCACGGGATAAGTAAAAAAATCTGGGTAGAGCGTTATTATCTCGAACGGAAAATTAGTGGCGGCGTATGCATTTTCCTTTTCTACCGAGGCATTTAACCAATTATCATTGCTTCGAAATACAACTATCCGTTTCAATAAAAATACATCCTTAGAAAAACCTTTTTCCTCAAGAACATGAATCGCACTTTGAGTAAGTCTTTTTTGGTCTATCGTTAACGTTGCCGCCGAAAAAATGAGAGTTGCGTAAAAACCGGCAATTACACCGACACAAACAAGCACACAAATTATCGCTCTCCGCATCAAATGTGATCTGAGACGGACGGATCCGGATTCGGTTTCGGCAAATCCGGTCAGCTCAGACTTGCAGCGTGCACAGTATTCCGAATCCGGGTAATTAACAAGTTTGCAGTTCTGACATTTCATTGGTGGCCTGGAGCTTACTGATTTCAGGAAAACCCTGATATTATTTAAACAGTTCTAATGGTTTATCTTTTTTCGCTTGAGTGGAAAGAAACTTAGATCGCATTTTGTGCATCAAAGCTATTGTTTGCAAAATACATATTCGAAGCATAACATAATTAAAATAGATTTTTAGGAGTAACAGATGAGACAGTTTGGCTCAAAATTTTTCTTTTTAGCATCATTATTATTGGTTGCCGTTTCGGTTTCAGCTCAGGAAACCGAGGAAAGGGTTGTTGACGAAGTTGTCGCTCAGGTCAATGACGGGGTTATAACGCTTTCAAAGGTAAAACGCGAAGTAAAAGGCATCGTCGATGCTGAGGTCCAGTCAGGCAAAAAACGCGATGAGGTTGAAAAGACCGTCGAAGAAAAAAAAGGCGAATTGATAGCCGGACTTATAAACGAGGAACTTCTCGTTCAAAAAGCAAAGGATTTAGGCCTCGATTCTGAAATTGAAGCCAATTTGAACCAGCGTTTCCTGCAGATCATGAAGCAGTATAATATGAAGACGCTCGATGCCCTTTACTCTGAAATGGAAAAGACAGGCGTCAATCCGCAGGAAATCCGCGAGGTCTGGCGCAAACAGGCGACACGTGACCTGGTTTTGCAGAAAGAAGTTCAGTCAAAGGTTTATTGGCTTTCATCTGGCAAGGATTTAAAGGAATATTTTGAGAAAAACAAGGCTCGGTTCACAAAACCGGAGACGGTTTCGATAAGCGAGATCTTTCTCAACTTTGCCGGACGTGACGAAAATGCCGTTCGTGAAAAAGCAAAGCAATTAGTTGCCCAATTGCGTTCGGGTGCGGATTTCGCCAAGCTAGTTGTTGAAAATTCAGATCGTCCGGACGCAGCCCAAACAAAGGGAAAGGTCGATACATTAAACGTAAAGGACCTCGATGATAAATTTCTGGTTGCACTCAAGGATTTGAAAATTGGCGGCTACACCGACCCTATTGAGATCGATCAAAACGGCGTTAATATTTTAAGGCTTGACGAACGGTCAAAGGCCAGCAACGAGTCGTTTTATGATGAAAACGCTGTGCGATTAGCGATCTTGACGGAAAGAGAACCTGATGCGAGAAAAAAGTTCATGGCATCATTACGCGGAGATTCATACATCAAGATAAACGAAAATTATCGAGCCCAGGTCGCCCCGATACTCTTCGCCGAAGAACGTAAAGCCGCACCGGAAACCAAGCAAAAATAGGCTGAAATGTAAAGCAGCTTGGAATGGGCTAATTGTTCGCCTTCCATCGTCGATTTACCAAATGCGACTTGATGTTTTTTTGAAAATTAGCCGATTGATAGTGCGGCGAAGCCTAGCTCAGGAGTTTTGCGACGCGGGCTATGTAATGGTGAACGATTCGCCGGCAAAATCTTCCAAAGATGTAAAAATTAATGACGAGATAGAGATCAAACGACGAGGCCGATTGACGAAAGTCCGGGTCACCCAGGTGCCCGACAAAAAACAGATCTCGAAAAATGCCGCGGAAAATTTATATCAGTTGATAAAGGACGAATTGCAGGAAAATTACCTATCCTAGAATTTCTTTTATTGCCGCCTCATATATCTCGACCTTGCGTTTTGCCCGCTTCACATCGGGATGGTTGTCCTTATAACTCCTCAAAAGCTGCCACAGATCGGTTTCCAATTCGATCTTCCGTACAATCAATTTACCCAAAGCCAATGTCAATTTCGAGGCGTCGGCTGGCTTGACCGCAAGCATCCTGTCACTTTCTTTTTGCAAAACCACAAGTGAATATCGTATTTCGACAACTTTAGGATATTCCTCTGTATAATCGAGTATAAGCGACTCCAATTCAGAAAGAAGTTCAGTTTTCCTCAGTAATACTTCGGCATATGCGGGTGAAGATTTAGTAGTCGTTGTTTCTTTTGCATCTATTTTTATTGCTTTTGCATGAATGATTGTCTGAGAGAAACAAACAGCTGGGCAAATTACTACAAGAAATAAGGCGAATATTTTTAACGATATAAAGTTCATCAAAACCCCTTAACAAGTTGAGCAGGCTCCGTCGCCGCGATGCCAGAACCCAGATTAAATTGTTGTTTGGTAAAAGCCTCGCAAGAATCGACTAATGGAATATCAGCTTCTATCATTCCGTCCCCATAATCTCTACCATCGGATAATGTAAGGAAATACGTCGTAATATTGTCAAGAATCTCTTCCGCCGAATGTGAATGATAGAGCATCTGGCGAAATTGAGAGCCGCCGACCAGGCCCTTTGTAAATTGTCCGGCGAGTTGTTTCATTTTTCCGAGTGCTACTATTTCGGGCATTTCTTCGCGGAGCATGACGAAAAACTCCAACAAGACTTCTTTTTTCTCTTGAAGGTCTGGCTGATACGGTTCGCGGCCTTCGATAACATCCTGTATTTGCCTAAAGATCCACGGATTCTGCATTGCGCCGCGTCCGATCAGGATACCGTCAGTTCCCGATTCCGTCCAGCGATCCAGGCCGTATTGAATAGTCGTTATATCGCCGTTGCCTGACACTGGAATACTAACGGCTTCCTTTACCTGCTTAATGAGTTCCCAATTGGCCAGGCCTTTATAGCCCTGTTCCTTCGTCCGTCCGTGTACCTGAATATGTTCCACGCCGCACTGCTCTGCCATTTTGGCCACGTCAACGACGTTTATAGTTGACTCAGTAAATCCCGTTCGAAGTTTCAAGGTCAGCGGGATCGTGATGGTCTTTTTTATCTCCTTGAGAATCAATTCCAGCCTGGCCACATCCCTCAAAAGCCCTGAACCACCTCCATTTTTAACCACTTTTGGGGCCGGACACCCGCAATTCACATCCAAAATGTCCGCACCGACCTCTTGGGCCATCTCAGCTCCCATCGCCATGCGTTCAGGCTGTCCGCCAAAGATCTGCACCGCGAACGGCCGTTCTTCCTCGGCAAAATGCATTTGCCGCTTAGATTTCGGGTTATTACGCGTCAATCCTTCAACCGAAATAAATTCCGACACAACGAGGCCGACACCGCCGCGCCGCTTGATCAGACGGCGAAAGGTAAAGTCCGTCACACCCGCCATTGGCGAGAGGATGAGCGGCGGGTTTATTTCGATGTCGCGAATTTTAAATGGCTTCATTAAACCAAACAGAAGAGCAGCAAATTTGCAAACTTGACAGATAATTTTACTATGTCAAGGAAAGATTAACACAAACTGTTAGTGACTTAAAAAAACAGCTTTTCCTTAAGTACAAAAAGCTCTAAAATTTAACATCGGAACATTTGTTTTTCACACTTAAACAGTTTTATAATCCGCTTGTTTTAGTTTCCTTAACCCTAATTTAAGGTTTTTGTTACATAACTTCAATCATTGTACCGGTGAACTGCCGGTAAACATTTCGAATCGGGTCAGGAAACATTTAATCTAGCAGTTAAGAGGAAAAATATATGAAAAGAACTTTGCGTTTTTTTTGCGCTTTCGCCGTTGGGCTTATGCTGAGCCTGGGCGTTCTCGCACAATCGCAATCCACTACCGGCACAATTCAGGGCACTGTTGTTGACCCGAACGGGGCCATCGTTTCCGGTGCTTCAGTTAATGTAAAGAACATTGACACCGGTTTCGAAAGGTCAGTTACAACCAATACCGACGGATTTTTCAGTGCACCGCTTTTGCCGCTTGGCAAATACCGCGTGACTACAGATGTCCAGGGTTTCTCAAAAGCCGTTTTTGAGAATGTTGATGTAACGATCGGTCAAACACTTGCATTGAGAGTTGAAATGAAGGTCGGAAGCGCGGTTGAAACGGTGGACGTTTCCGCAGACCCGGAAGGCGTCGATACCGCCCGCACCGAACTTTCAACCCAAATCAATGAAAAATCGGTCGAGAACCTGCCGATCAACCGGCGTGATTTTTCAAGATTTGCGCAGTTAACGCCTGGCGTCTCGATCGTTCAAGGACCCGATGGCGATGAAATAACGATCAACGGTCAAAAAGGCATTCAAAACAATGTCTCCATAGACGGTTCCGACGCAAACAATCCTTTTTTTGGTGAACAACGCGGAGGCCAACGGCCCGCATTTACGATCAGTCTCGAATCGGTCAAGGAATTCATCGTGGTTCCAGTCGGTGCTTCGGCCGAATTCGGACGCAGTTCCGGCGGCTTTGTAAACGTTGTCACTAAATCGGGAACCAACGACTTTACCGGTGCTGCTTTTGTTTTCTTTCGAAACCAGTCCTTGTCCGGTCAAAATCCCGACGCGGTAGCGGCAAATCTTCCAACTGAAGATTTCCGCAACTATCAGTTTGGCGGTAATATTGGCGGGCCGATCAAAAAGGACAGAGCATTCTTCTTTTTTGCTTACGAGCGTAACGACGGCACCAGCAGTAAGCCAAACTCGATCGACCCGATTTTAAGCAATATTTTTGCCACACGGTTCGGTTCGCCGGGCGAACAAGGCATCATTAACAGAACTAATGTAGCTGATGTGCTGCTCGGAAAAGTTGATGTTCAATTGAATAAAAGCAATCTGCTGACGCTGCGGCATAATTACAGCCGATCCGAGCAGGTAAACGGAACTTTCGACGTTCCGACATGGGGAACAAGCGCGAACGGACGCGAGACGGACAATTCAAATTCGTTCATCGGTCAGCTTGTTACAAATTTCTCGTCAAATCTTTTGAACGAATTTCGCTTCCAGTATGCCCGCGAAGCCCGTCCGCGTTTTTACGATGGACCAGATCTCCCGGATACGACCATCGGAACTTTTGATGGTACGCTGTCATACAGATTTGGCCGCCCATTCTTCCTGCCTGTTCCTGAAGTTGATACCCGTTTTCAATTTACGGATAATTTCACTGTTATAAGCGGCAACCATTCGATCAAATTTGGAGTCGATCTAAATCGGGTCACGACATCCCAAACCTTTATTGGATTTGCTCGTGGACGATATATCTTCGGCGGTCCCACAATCGCAAGCGCTATCCAAGGATTTCAGGATTATATAAATGGTGTAAGCGTGTCCGGACTTTCCCTCTATCTGCAGTTTGTTCCGCTTGGCGGTCGAACCGTGGAGGATGCAGGCACCCAGGCCTTTTCAGTATTTGAACCCGGCCTTTATGTTCAGGATAATTGGCAGGTCCGCCGGAATTTAACTTTAAATCTGGGACTTAGATGGGAAGGACAGTATCAGCCGGATACGATAACCCCTCCTCAAAATACTCTTTACGGTCCTCTTTTGAACGATCCTCGGTTTCCTTCGGACGGCAGAATACCTGATCTGACCGATGGATATCAGCCTCGGCTCGGACTTTCGTACTCGCCTGGCAAAGATGGCAAAACAGCTATCCGTCTAGGAGCGGGATTATATGTTGCCCGTATTCCGGGCTTGGTTTTGGCCGGGCCGAGAAATACAGAGGGCGTAATTGCTGCAAACCTATTTAGAGATGGCAGTTTCTGCTCATTCGTAACGCCGGGATGCCCTGTCTTTCCGAACATATTGCCTACATCGGCCTTTCGACCTTCTTTTGCAACAGTAGCGGTATTTGAACGCAACTTCAAAAATCCGAGAACAGTACAATTGAGTGCGAGCGTCGAGCGCGAAATCGCCAAAAGCCTTAGTTTTAGCGTTGCTTATAATTTCGCAAAAACCACTCATCTGACCAGGTTTGTAGATCGGGCTGATCCCAGGTTCGGCGGTCCGTTTCTGGGTGGGGCCATTGGTGAGGTCCGTTCGACCGAAAGTTCGGCTTCATCGCTTTATCAGGGCGTTAATTTCAACCTGAACAAACGCTTTACCAACCGTGTCCAATTCCAGGTCAATTATTTGGTATCAGTTGATAAATCGGACGACGATAACGAACGCGACCCGTTTGCTTATCAATACAATATTACCGGCGGCGACCCGCGTCGGCTTGATCTTGAATACAACTTCTCCGACCGCGATCAGCGTCATCGCTTCAATGCATTTGCAACCTTTGCATTGCCGTATGACATCACGTTTTCGCCGATCGTTCAGTATCGGTCTGCCCAGCCGACAACCGATCTCGCGGCCCGCACTGCAAATCCGAATACGATCAGACGTAATACGCTCCGCAGGGACAACGAATTCTTTACGTTTGATATTCGAGCAGCAAAGTCGTTCAAGATCACGGACAAAATGGCTATTGAAGGTATTTTCGAAGCATTCAATATCTTCAATAACCGCAACGTCCGCAGCGTACCTCAAAGCTTGACCTTTAACTTTCAGGGAACTGTTGCTGCCGGTTTCGGCGACCCGCGACAGGCTCAGCTTGGATTGAGATTTAAGTTCTAAACTTGAATCAATAAAAAATACCAAAAAAAACGCAAAGCACACAGAAGAAATTTCGTGTGCTTTGCGTTTTTTTGCGATTGTCTTTGTTAAATTATTCTTGAAAAGAATGCAACCGATTTTGTTTTCAAAAACAAATATACAAAATCAGCTAACCAATGTTTACAAGTCAGAAATCACGAAATGCCCAAATTACTGCCCCTCGTAAACGATCCTTCCATCCATCACTGTCGTTAAAACCTTTGCGTCTTTTATTCTCACCGGTTCGATAGTAAAAATATCGTCGGACAGGATCACGAAATCGGCAAGTTTCCCAACTTCTAAAGTTCCTTTAACATTCTCCTGAAATTCGGCGTAGGCTGATCCCCATGTAAATGCCCGGACGGCTTCATCCACTGAGATCTTCTGCTCCGGTATCCATCCGTTCGGATTCTTACCGTCCAGTGTCTGCCGCGTGACCGCCGCCCAAATACCAAGCAGCGGATTCAACGATGCCACCGGAGAATCGGACCCAAAGGCAAGATCAGCTCCCGAATCGAGCAGGGAACGAAATGCATATGTTCCCTTAAGACGTTCTTCACCAAGCCTTTTCCATGCCCAACGCCCGTCATCAGCTAGGTGCAGCGGCTGCATCGAAGCAACGACCTTTAATTTACCGAACCGTGCGATGTCCTGCTGACGCAAATGCTGGGCGTGTTCGATGCGGTACCGCCTGTCCCGCGGCCCGTCGGTGGTTATAACATTTTCGTAAAAATCTAGGATCGCCGCATTTGCCCGGTCGCCGATGGCGTGGATATTGACCTGCAATCCTGCCTTGTCGGCATCGATGATGTCCTGCTTCATTGTTGTGGTGACTTCGGCACGTGCTAATCCGACGGAATCCGGTGCATCCAGATAAGGTTCGAAGAGCCACGCCGTGGTCGAGCCGAGACTGCCATCGGCATAACCTTTAAGACAGCCAACACGCAGCATTTCATTACCAAAAGCGTAATGCAGGCCGGTCCGCTGCCAGCGTTTGTAATCGCCGAGCGGCGAACATCCATAAATCCGAGTCTTCAGCTTTCCCTGCCGCATCAATTCCTGATAAACGCCAATTTCAGTTCCGGCGGACATGTCCTGAACACTCGTGACACCGATACTCGCAGCATATTCGGACGCGGCAAGTGCGGTCTCCAGTTTTTGGTCAAATTGCGGATCGGGGATGGCTTTTTCGATATAGGAAATTGCTGCATCTTTCAATATCCCTGTTGGGCTACCATTCGTGTCCCTGACGATCAAACCGCCTGCTACTTCTTTAGTATCTTTATTAATGCCGGCAAGTTTCATCGCCAAACTGTTGGCGAGCCCCATGTGGCCGTCGAGCCGATTGACAAAAACAGGGTTGTCCGGCGTCGCTGCATCTATTATTGCGGCGGTCGGCAGATCGTTGGGTTTCCAGTTTTCATGGTCCCATTGTCCGCCGAGTATCCAACGGCCTTTTGGTAATTTTGCGGCAAAATCCTTTATCCGCTGAACAAATTCCTCCGGCGATCTTGCACTCCGTAGATCGACCGACGAAAGCTGTCCACCGGTTTCCATAAAATGGACGTGTGCGTCGTTAAACCCTGGAAGGACCAACCGGCCTTTGGCGTCGATAACCTTTGTTTTCGTGCCGATCAGCGATTTGGTGTCAGCGTCATCGCCGATGGCAATGATCTTGTTTCCAAGCACTGCAATTGAGTTGACCTGTTTTCGACCAGCGTTCATCGTGCGGACGTTTGCGTTTTTAATAACCAAATCCGCGGTAACAGCTTGGCCATTGGAATTTATCAACGCAATTAAAACAAATAGAAAAACGGAAAGACTCTTGGTGATCTTTTTCATAGAGAAATTATTTTGAGAAGATGTATTCTTAAAGTGACCGGTAATTATAACAATGAAAGAAAAGTATATCCAAGTTTCAGGCATTATTCTCGTGTTGCTCTATGGTATTTTCATCGTATTTTTGTATGCCGCCGAACCTAGATCACTCGAAGATATTTCGATAAAGGCAAGATCGACGGTCGAAAATGCGTTGACCAAAGGGCAGGTGATTACCGGGACATACGAGATAGATCAGGCAAAATTTAACACCGGGTTACAGGCGTTCAGACAAGACAATTTTGTTGTCGCCCGTGACAATTTTTTCAAAGCCGACCCAGAGAAACAAGATCCTAAAACACAATACTATGTCTCATACAGCTTTTACCGGCAGGGTTGGGGGCGGCTTTCTAATGACGATGCACTGTTCAAAGAAGCTTTAGATGCTCTAAGCCGTGTGACATTGCTTAATCCGAATTTTCGCTCAGACGATGCAACACTTCTGCTTCGAACTCCGGTGGAATTGAGGACCGAACTCGAAGAAGGTATCAAGGTTACAATAGACGATTTCAACCCGATGCGGCTGGTGAGAGAGAGAAAATAGTTCATAATGAAGCCAAAAAGTCCGATGTCAATAATCTGAATGATAGAAAAAATGGAAAAACAACTGCTTTACCAAGAGGAGATCAAAGCTGACGAAGTGTTTTTCGCAGATGGTGAGTTAGTCGAAGAACTGTCCGAAACCGTCACTCCCGTTGCCACGCGAAAGCCAATAGAAGCAAGTCCGAAGCAAAGCTACGACCAGAGAAATTATTTATTCTACTTCGTTCTGCCTCTCATTTTTCTTACTGTCGCGTTGCTCGGCGGCCTTCGTTTAAGTGGTGTGGATAATTCGCTCATTTTTCTGAAGCCAGCTCTTTTCTGCCTTATTTTTGCATCGGTCATGATGGTTCTTTTTATGCGAGCAGGCTTGATTCATCTTGACCGTTGGTTTTCTGATAACTTTGAATTGACGAAGAATATTTCACACTCGTTTGTTCTTCTCACACTTTTTTCGGCTACGGTGCAGTTGTTCAATTCACTCTTACCTGAGCAAGGTTTGCCGTTTTGGATCATTGCATTCTGTTTTTTCTGGACATTATGGAACAACCTTTTCGCCGATTTTGACACCAAAAAGCTTTTACGGAGCCTCGGCGGACTGTTCGGCCTCGCGTTCGTCGTCAAATATCTTGTGCTCGCAAATTTGACCGCTCCGACAAGCGAAAGCTGGCTGCGGTCACTTATCGAAAACCCGGCAAAAGAGGCCTTTACATGGCTGTTTGACCTGCCCAGATTTTCAGCTGGAACAGGCTACATTCAATTTTTTACCGTTGTGCTTTATTTGATCGGATTATTTTTGCTGCCTCAGACACCTACACGACCAAAGATTAATAATGAAATTTAAATTCCTGCTGTTAATTATTATAAGCTTTTCGACGGGTGTATCGGCCCAATCGCCTTCAAAAATTCTAAAGCAAGCCGAGAAAGCCCTCGGCGGGACAAAGGCACTTCAATCCGTCATATCCAGACAGCAAACGGGACGCATCATCCGGATAGCAGATAGCTCCGGTGGATCCTTTGCGGCCCAGTCCTCACACCCAAACCTTTACCATATCAGCTTTGAGATAAACGGCATCGAAACCGAAAGCAGTTACAACGGCAAATCCGGGTGGAAACGTGATTCAAGAAACGGGCTGACCACCCTGACCGGCGATGCCAGTCTTAACTTTCAGGCCGAAGCGTTATTTAGAAATTCTTTATGGCTGAATTATAAAAAGGAAAAAGCCAAGATCCTTTCCGGCGGGCAAATTGAAATCGATGGGAAGGCGGCCAATGTCATTCTATATTATACGGCTAAAAGCGTGGTGCTAAAGCTCTACTTCGATGCTTCCACCGGCTTGCCCATTCGCGAAGAGATCCCGGCAGGCGGCTCAACCAAGGTTTTTTCTTATAGCGATTATCGCCGCATTAATGATGTAATGCAGCCGTTTTATATCAAAATGACCATTGACGGAGAGGCTTATGAGATCAAGCTTGATGATGTAAAGATCAATGAAATGATCGCAAAGGCCGTGTTCGATTTTCCAAATACCTCGACCGGCCCGCTGCCCGACATCACATCACTTCTCAAACAATTGCAGGAAAACGAAGACAAAGTGGATAAAATCCTCGACACATACTCATTCGTTCAAAAGTCCACTAAACGAGAGGTCGGAAAGGACGGCAATCTTCTCGAAAAAGGATCGGAAACTACACAATTGTCTTTTTATAAAGGTTATAGAATAAGTCGTCTTATCGAAAAGAACGGAAAGCCGCTTAACTCCCGTGATCAGGAAAATGCCGACAAGGATGCTCAAAAGCGGGTCGAAGAAATAGAAAAGTTGATCGCAAAAAATGAAGCTAAAGAAGCATCGCAAACTTCGACAGAAACGCCGTCAGATGAACGCGGGCGGGTTTCTGTAGCTGAGGTTCTTCGGGCATCGAATCTGACAAATCCACGGCGCGAACGTTTTCGCGGCAGGGATGTGATCGTCTTCGATTTTGAGCCAAATCCGAATTTCGATTTTAAGAACACTACCAGCATCCTAAAATTTTTTGGTAAAACGGCAGGTGTGATGTGGATCGATGTAAAGGACGAGCAGGTCGTCCGCCTCGAAGCTTTTTTGGCGGAAAATTATAAGATTGGCGGCGGTGTCGTTGCAAAACTCCAAAAAGGAGCTTCTTTCACACTCGAACAGGAACGTTTGAATGATGAAATATGGCTGCCGTCATCTGCTGATATAAATCTGTCTGTTCGTCTCTTTTTGGTAAAAGGTATCGATATTAATCAAATTATCAGATCATATGATTATCGTAAATTCACCACTGAAGTTAAGGATGCCAAAGTTGACGAACAAAAAAAACCATAAAAACTCATCTATTCTTTAGATCGATCGTCAGGTTTTTTGACTCACGCACGACCATGATCGTTTTTATGCTAAATCCGCCGGTAAACAATTTCTTATTTTCCAGCGTCTGGCCGTCAATAGCTTCGATCTGATCGTCGGTGCGAATACCCGCGTGATCTGCCGGGCTGTTATTTACCACCGATGTTACCTTCCAGCGGCCGCCGTCAAATACCGCTTCGATCCCAAGGGTACCCAACACATCACTTTCAGTAAATTGCCGCTTATTGTCAAAACCACGAGGGACAAATTTCGGCCTCAATGGTTCGGAACTGAACCCTCTGGGCAGGATCGTTTTAGGTGCCTGCGTCAAAGCTTTATCGATTGACAAACCTTCAGGCCCGGAAACCTTTTTATTATTTAGTTCAGGTAATTTTCCAGCTTTACGTGCACTGTTGACGATCAGATTACTTGCGGCCTGCATGCGTGTGCCAGCCGTCTCAGTCACACCGTGGTTTGTATCGGCAGGCATATCCTGGTTTGGTAACACCTGCCCAATTGGCTTGGTGGACTCAGAAATAGATGGTATGTCAGACTGTACAACGCTTAGGGAACTGTTCCAGATAACCGCCGCCCCTATTATAAGAAAAAGACACAATGGCAGAGCGTATCTTAAAATATGAAAAAATCCACCCGAACCATGCCCGCCGGGTGACGAACTTGCTATCCTGGCTTTTAACCGGTGATCAAAATCTCTAGGTGCCTTGACCAGTTTCAACTCGCCAAGCATTTCGGAAATTTTGTTTTCATCCGGATTCAAGTTTCCGTTCCCGGTCGAATGACTTCTTTTTTCGTTATCATGATCCATCGCTTGTTAAAAATAATGCTTCAGTTTTTCTTTAAGTAATCCTCTCGCTCGGCTGATCCGCGATTTTGTCGTCCCCAATCCAAGCTCCATAATTTCGGCGATCTCGTCATAGGCCTTACCTTCGATATCCCTTAAAATGACGGGAATGCGATATTTCGCCGGCAATGTTCCAATTGCCTTCGCTATTACCATGGCCCGCTCGTCTTCCACCAGATCCTCATCCGGCAATGGCCGCGTATCAGGCGGCTGAAACTCGGTCAGATCTTCCGCGTCCGTTTGAAACAGGCCGGTCAGCGAGAGCAGTGTACGGCGTTTGCGTTTGCGTAGTTCGCTGATAGCAAGGTTCGTTGCGATACGGTAAATGTATGTCGAAAAAGCATAATCCGTGTGATAACGTTCGATGGCAAAATATACCCGAACGAATGTTTCCTGGGCCAGGTCCACAGCTTCTTCGTAATCGTTTAAAAATCTATAAAGATAGTTCGTGATCGGATTGCGATACCTTACGACGATCTCGGCAAAACCCGATTCATCACCATTCTTGGTAGCTTCCATGAGCTCATGATCGGATAATTTCTTTTCAGACACAGAGGTTTGATGCACCTCCAAACGTCCGGTTTCGATTTTGTCCAATACCATACACCCATACTTTTTACATTACATTCCGAATCAAAACAAAAGCCGCCTAACGTTTTGAAACACGTCTAGCGGCTTAAAAAGTTGCGAAATGATGAAAAAATCAGTTTTCAACGGCTTTTATGGTCATTATTAAAAAGATCGTTCCGTTAGCTTTCGGCAGGGAAAGTGTTCCGATTAGCGTTGGTTTGTTTCCTGACAAGCTGATTCGGTTCATATTCAGCCCAACCGCTCCATAATTGATGATGTCAACCATCTGACCCTCAGTATTTTTGGATTGACCGGTTTTTACAGGTACTCGCGCTCCAAATCTGAACGTCTGCGCTTGAAATGAAATTTGTCCGCTTGCGTCCGGAAAGCTTGTCAGCCCGCCGACCGACCAATCGAGAAAGGTCCGCGAATCGTTGCTACTCTCTTGCCCAAAAATGTCTGATACACTCTTGTATTCGAAACTTCCAGTATTCGCGATCCTTCCGATAAAAGTAGCAGCTACCCGGTAATTCGAAAATGTAAAGATATTTTTCAGATCTCTGGAAACTACTCCAAAGTTTTGAGGAAGATCGCCTCGAACAGCTGGATCGTTAGATCCGACGATCAATTGTAATATTAAATCGTAGCTCGGTTCTATTGCTAATTTTCTTTCAACCTGAGCCGATACGAAGGTGGCGCTGGTCAGGCAGCTGATAGAAATGATGGAGAGCAGAAGGAAATCCTTTAGGCGGTTCATTGTTATTCTCCTATGAAAAAATTCTGGAAATCGAATCTTTCACCAAGAAACCGTAACAAAGTTGCAAAAAAAATTACTTAATTCCCGGTAAACAAGCCGTCATCCACTTTTTGGCCGTAGGTAACGGTACCGATCTCCGTTTCCTCGACTATTTTATCACCGGCCCATAAGATCGAACGGTACGGGACCAAAGTTCCCTGGGCGTAATTATAATTATAGAATTTTCGCCTGTATTTAGTTCCGCCGTCCTCATATTCGAGCATCATCACGCGAAAGGTTTTGGCACTGACAAAAAATCGCGTTTTGTGGTTCTGTTTATCAGTTACATCGACAAAGTAGAAATCTACGCCAAGCATTTTATCCCGCCCGCCAAGCTCCAATTTCGATTCATTCTCTTTGTATCTGAGAAGTGCTTCAATTCCGTAAACAATCTGATTTTGAAACGTTCGGGACGCATCTTCACGTGGTGTAAAAACCGAATCGTTAAAAATACCAAATATCTTGTCGTCGTTATAGACCAACGAATATTTGGCTTTCGGGAAGTCCTGATCGAGCCTGATCTTCTCCTTGCCTAGTGTTTCACCCCGCGAGGTGAATTTATGATAGCTCGCCTGTTCCAACTTGCCTTCCGCGTTCGCTACGCTGATCTTACCTTGTTCGATCGCGGTTTTGCGGATCTGATTTAACTTTTCACGTCCGCCCGGAAAACCTCCATAAACAAATATCGATGATTCGGCAACTTGTTCGGCCGTCACGGCCTTTACCTGATCCTTACCGGCAGGGGACGCAACAACGTCGGTCTTTTTTTCAACCTTTGTTTCCTCGGTTTTTTGTCCAAGGACAAAAATATTGAATACAAACGCAAGTAAAACAAAAGGTAATAAAAGTTTAGAAAGCAAAAACACTAGTGGTTTTCTCCTTGGAACAGATGAAAAAATTGCAAAATCGGATTGTAACATAAAGAAACTTATTCGGCACCGATGGTTTGTGGAACTGTTTTAACAGATGAAATCAAGCCAAATTAGGATGCATCCGAAGTTAATTATGTAAAATAAACTTAGTATGCATATTGCACTTCTCGAACCCGAGATCCCACCGAATACAGGAAACATCGCACGCCTGTGTGCAGCGACTTTTACCGGGCTTCACATCGTGGGTGTAACTGGTTTTCGAATGGACGACCGAACGCTGAAACGTGCCGGGCTCGACTATTGGGACAACGTCGAGCTTTACCGACATATCGACCTGGAAATGCTATATGAAGGCCTGCCAAATTCGCGGTTTCTGTATATGACCACCAAATCACGTAAATCATATACCGAATGGCAATTTGCACAAAACGATTGCCTCGTCTTCGGTCGCGAAACGCGAGGCCTGCCCGAAGAACTCCTCGCGGCCAACGCAGATCGCTGTTTGACTATACCGATGCCAAATCCAAACGTCCGTAGCCTGAACCTCGCCACCAGCGTCTCCATTGTTTTGTATGAAGCTCTTCGCCAATTGGACTTTTCTAGCCTTTAACAAGTCCTATTTGTCTTTTGGGTCACAATCCGTCATTATACTCGTTTACTCTGATTACGAGTTTTATATCTATGATCGACCCAAAGAATATTCGAAACATCGCCATTATCGCCCACGTTGACCACGGAAAAACCACTCTGGTCGATGCCATGCTCCAACAATCCGGGACCTACCGCGACAATGAGACAGTCGTCGAACGCGTCATGGATTCCATGGACCTTGAAAAGGAACGCGGCATCACCATCATGGCGAAGAACACGTCCGTTAGATACGGTGATTACAAGATCAACATCGTTGATACTCCGGGCCACGCCGATTTTGGCGGTGAGGTTGAACGTGTTTTGAAGATGGTGGATGGAATTGTTCTGCTCGTCGATTCCGCCGAAGGCTGCCTTCCGCAGACACGTTTCGTACTTCGTAAAGCCTTGGAATTAAAACTTCCCTGCATCGCACTCGTTAACAAGATCGACCGCCAGGACGCTAGGCCCGAAGAGGTGCTTGACGAAATATATGACCTGTTCATCGATCTCGGCGCCAACGATTCGCAGATCGAATTTCCGGTACTTTATTCAATTTCCCGTGACGGTATTGCGAAAAAGAATCTTGCTGATGAATCTGATAGCCTAATTCCGTTATTTGAGCAGGTCATTGAATCGATACCGGCCCCGAAAGCCGTCCGCACCGATTCTCTACAGCTGCTCGTTGCCAACATTGACTACAATCCTTTTGTCGGGCGTCTTGCAATCGGCCGTATGTTTTCCGGCGAAATTTCAAAAAATCAGGAAGTCATTGTCGCTAAAATTGACGGCACGACCCAAAAAACCCGCGTTAAAGAACTTTTCGTATTCGAAGGCCTTGATAGAACTTCAGTGGAAAGTGCCGGCACCGGTGAGATAGTCGCTCTAGCCGGTTTTGACGACATAAATATAGGTGAAACGATCACTTTGGTCGAGAATCCACAGCCGCTTCCGATCATAGCGGTCGATGAACCAACTATCGGAATGATCTTTGGCGTCAACAATTCGCCGTTCTCAGGCATTGACGGTAAATTCGTCACATCGCGGCAGATACGCGATCGGCTTGAGCGCGAACTTCTCGGCAACGTCGCACTCCGGTTTGAAGAAACTGCATCTCCCGATCAGTTCAAGGTTTCCGGACGCGGTGAATTACAACTCGCCATTCTTATCGAAATGATGCGGCGCGAAGGCTACGAGCTTCAGGTGGCAAAACCCGAAGTTCTTACCAAACGCGATGAAAAAACCGGCGAACTTCTCGAACCGCTCGAACTCGTCGTCATCGACGTTCCAGAGGAATTTATCGGTGTTGTCACTGAAGCCCTAGGCCGCCGGAAAGGCCAGATGACCAAAATGATCAATAACGGCTCTGGACGCGTCCGGCTGGAGTACGAGATCCCGTCGCGCGGCCTGATAGGTTTTCGTGGTGAATTTCTGACGGAAACCAAGGGAACCGGACTACTCAATACAATGTTCCTGAAATTCGACAAATGGCAGGGTGAGTTGAAATCCCGGCCGACCGGCTCGCTAGTTTCCGACCGGATGGGCGAAACGAACACCTTTGCACTCTTTAATCTGCAAGAACGCGGGGTGCTCTTCGTCAAGCCCCAAGTCAAGGTTTACGAAGGAATGATCGTCGGCGAGAATGCACGTGCGGTCGATCTGGACGTTAATCCGATCAAGGAAAAGAAACTCTCGAACATGCGTACATCATCCGCCGACGAAGCAATGCGCCTCGTTCCCGTCCGCGAAATGTCGCTGGAACGAGCGTTAGAATTCATTGCCGACGACGAATTGATCGAAGTCACGCCAAAGCACATAAGATTGAGAAAGCGTGTCCTGAAAGCCAACGAACGGCCAAAGAAATAAATGATTCTAACCAAGGAATTGGCCAAAATTGCAGAGGCACGATTACAGGATGCAGAAGTCAATTGTCGCCAATTGGGATTCGGAAACAAGATATAGTGTTATTGGAACGGCTACACAGACTGATGCACTTAATATTATTCAATCTGCTAAAATGATTGTGAAAGCGCTAAAATGAATACGGATATGATTGGTTTGAAGGAAAATAAAGTTTCCACTTTGGTCGAGAAATTTCGCGAAATTGAAATCGCCGTTTCAGGCGAAAAGGGAGACTTCAATCTTTTTGCTCTAATGGAGCGTGAAGACGCATTCGGAAAGTGGGATGTAGTTGTGTCTGCTAGCTGGATAGGCAAAGATGATAAAGTATTAATTAATGCGATTGCTTCGCGAATCAAGAAATCATTTACCCAGGACGAACAATTAAAGCTTTCTAGAATTGTGATCTTACCCCCTTCTGATCCTTTGGTACAAAACCTAAATTTAATTGCGGTAGAACACTCGTCCGTTAAGTTATCGAATAATACTTTTAATGGAATCGTTATTAAGGAATCGTATTTGATAACTTCCAAAAAGTGAGCTTTTTAGGACGGGCTTGTACCTTTTCAAGTCTGTCTTATGCTCCTGTTGGCCACTTTCCGTTCGCCCTCATCTCCGCCGTTTCAGTCTGAAACATTCTAATTGCTGATATTACAGAGATTTCGAGCGTTTCGTTTAATCTCATACGGATTGTTACCCAATAAAACAAATACATTCCTTGACGTGGCCATTTAGTTACGTTATTATTTAGTTACTCAATGGAGGTAACAGTAAATATATGAATTTAGAAGATCTGACATTAGACGTTGAACAAAGTGTTGAGATGAAGGCCGATATCGGCGATGTTTTCAAAAAGGTTCTTTATCGTTTCGGCGAAGGAAACACGCAGCCGGACGGTACGCCGTTGAACCTTGTTTTGGAAGAATGGGCCGGCGGGCGTTGGTTTCGTGACCGCGGCGATGGCATACAGCATCTTTGGGGTCATGTCCAGGTGATAAAACCGCTTGTTCTGATAGAGCTTAGCGGCCCGCTGTTTATGTCCTATCCGGCGTTGAATCATATCGAGATAAAGCTTGGCAAGGTTTCCGGCGGAACTATGGTGACTTTACGGCATCGTGCGATCGGGATGATCGATCCTGCCCATCGCGAAGGCGTCTCGACCGGCTGGCTGCATATGCTGAACGCGATAAAAAGCGATTTCGAACAGACGGCACATGGCACATCGTAAAGCTTATGGCTAACGACCTCGATCCAATTTGGAAGGCTCTTTCCGACCCGACTCGGCGTGCCGTCCTCGACTTGCTGCGAAACGGGCCGAGAAACACCACCGAGATCGTCGAAGCGTTTCCTGATATGACACGGCACGCCGTGATGAAACATATCGAAGTGCTTCGCGAAGCTGGCCTTATAAATACTCGTGAGGAAGGCAGGCTTAGGATAAATTCGCTCAATCCGGTGCCGATCCGGCAAATTTATGAGCGGTGGATGGGGCCGTTCGCCGAGCTTTGGTCAAACACGCTGCTGCGGATCAAGGATGACGTCGAATAGACGGCCTGACGTTTTATGAATGTTGCTATGTTCATTCAGTGATTACAGACTTAAAGTTTTAATGGCAGAAACAAAAAGCAACTCGAAACAAAAGAATTTTACGATTTATATTTCAAACTTAACGACTAACTAAAGATAGTGAAACAAGATACACACCAAAAATAAGGAGTAATAAAAATGCAAGCAGAAACAAAACAAATGAGATTGGTTGACCCGATCTTGATGGAAATGGAACAGGAAGCCGAGATCACGAAACGGCTTTTGGATGTAATTCCGGAAGATAAATTAAGTTGGCGTCCACATCCGAAGGCAAAATCGCTTGGTGAATTGGCAATGCACATTGCGACGCTTCAGGCCGCAATTGCCGAACTCACTCAACCGGACAGCATTGAATTGCCCGATTTTCCCGCTGACCCGGAAGCATTAAGCCGTGTTCATATATTGGAGACATTTGCCGAAAGTCTAAAAAAGGCAAAAGGGATCGTTGATTCGACCGACGATGCACAGGCAATGGCCGAATATAAGGTCACGAAGAACGGAAACACACTTATGGTAATGCCGCGGATCGGGTTTTGGCGGGCGATCCTGCTCAACCACAACTATCATCATCGCGGACAGCTTTCGGCCTATTTGCGTGAATTAGACGTTGCTCTGCCCTCTATTTATGGGCCGAGTGCGGACACTAATCCGTTTGCGTGATCAGCCGGTGTTACATACCTTTCAGGAGAGTCGAGGTTTCGGGACGAGTGTTCATCGACATCAGTCCCGAACTGCCAAAATGCGAGTCTGAGCAGCTGCAATCATAATTCAAGGCCAAAAACTGTCCGGAGTTTATGGTTTTTTTTGAAACGTTATACTCTATAATTAGTATTATCCACGTACGTTGAAAAACTAATCCCCGATCTTCATTATCGGAGATTTTGTTCTTTCTTGTTTATCATATTCGGTGTTTTTGTTTTTTAGAAAAATCTGTTCAGTGATCGTCGAGAAAATAAGTTTTTCAAAGAACCCTGGTAATCAATAATAATTATGGCGGAAGAATTCATTTCAGAGGTACCGGCATTCATTGGTGGCGAGGTCGTAGAACATATAGCCGAACCACCAAAGAAAAAATACGACCGTTCGATAGTCGAAGGGCCGCTCTCACAAGCCGTCTGGAAGATCGCGTGGCCGTCAATGCTGACAAACATTATCGCCGGTATGCAAGGTATTGTAGATCACGTGTTGGTCGGCAATCTCGTTGGATTTAAGGCAAATGCCGCGATAGGTATCAGTTTTCAGATCTTCCTCGTGGTGATCGTATTTATTTCGTCCATATTTACTGGAATGAGTGTGCTGGTCGCTCGTTTCGCCGGTGCTCATGATACGGAAAAGGTAAATCGCACGGTCTATCAAGCATTTCTCACGGCAGTTTTTATCGCTGTCGGCATTATGGCTCCTGTCGGATATTTTGCGGCACCGTATTTGCTTGATTTTGTTAGTTCCGATGCCGGAGTAAAGTCCGAAGCTTTGCCGTTTTTGCGTATCACATTCGCGTTCAGCATCGGCTTGCTCATTTACTTTATGACAAGTGGAGCACTGCGGTCTGCGGGAGATGCAAAGACGCCAATGATACTCGGCATCGTGATGACCATACTCAATCTTGTAATCAATGTCGTGCTGATTCGCGGTTTCGGCCCCATTCCGGCCTTCGGAACGACCGGTTCGGCAATGGGCACAAGCATCGCGACAGGATTGGTCGGTGCATACGCGATCTATAAAATGTGGAGTGGAGGTTGGGTGGTCGGCTTTCCTCGTGGTCAGGGCTGGGCCCCGGATTGGAAAGTTATTCGGTCACTCTTTAAGTTTGGTCTTCCGGCCGGCATACAGGGCATCGCGATGAATATAGGCGGGGTGTTAATGCTTTCGTTCATTGGCGGACTCGCTCAAAGCGCGGCTGCCCAGGCCGCATTCGCCGTCTCATATACCCAACTTTTCTCGCTTGTTACATGGACATCTGTCGGATTGATGGGCGCGGCATCAGCCGTCGCCGGTCAGAATCTGGGGGCTGGACAACCGGACCGAGCAAATGCAGCCGTTAATACCGCCGCCCGTTTCGGTCTTCTTGGATCGGCTTTTCTGGGAATATTCTACTTCTTTTTCCCGATGCAGCTTCTCGCCATATTTGGCATGACCGACCCTGACGCAGTTGCCTTGGGAGTACAGCTTTTGCGAATTTTGGCCTTTTCCGGACTCTTTATTTCAGTTGCTCTGACATATACGGGCGGACTGCAGGGTACAGGCGATACAAAAGGCCCGCTTTTTATTTCTATCATCTCGCAGGTGTTGATCCCGCTCGGCATCTGCTTCGCTCTCAAAGAGTTCGGCCATCTTGAACCTCTGTACATATGGCTCGCGATTCTCGCCGGGCATATTACACGATGCTTTCTGAGCCTTATTCGATTTAATCAAGGAAACTGGCGCGGAATAAAGGTCGATATTGGAACGACCGCAGGTTAGGTTAAATCAGCCTTCGGAGTCGTCCTTTTCTTCTTCCAACGGATCATAGACCTCGTATCCGTGTGCGTCATCATAATAATATTCATGATTTTTCTGATCTTCTTCCCAAGAATCCTTATGATCTGATACTGGTTTTTCTTTTTCAGTTTTGCGGCTGTCTTTCGGAGTTTTTGGCATAATTCATTTATAATCTTTAACAGTCCTTGATCTCAACTTTGAAATATGAAATTACGAAATAGTTTTTACGGATTGGTTTTGGTCGTTTGCACTGTTTCAACGACCTATTTCGTCACAGTTTCGACCGCACAGCAAGGAACGCGGTCACAGGTGATGGCTGATAATGAATATCAGGCCGGTGCAGCATTGTACATGCAGACAGCGGCCGAATATCGTGCGCTTTCGTATCAGGCATTTAATTTCGCGAAGCTGCGGCTCGATAACGATCTCAACAAAAAGTCGTTAAAGCAGCTTTCAAAAGCCGAACGCAAAATGCCGCGAGCCATTGTAGTGGATGTTGACGAAACGGTACTCGACAATTCGCCTGCTCAGGCCTATGCCATCAAAAACCGCAGAACATTCAACCTCCCGGATTGGTACGCCTGGGGCGATATGAGAAAAGCAAAGGCAACGCCCGGATCGGTTGATTTTTTAAATTATGCGGTTTCGAAAGGTGTGAAGGTTTTTTACATCACCAACCGCGACGAAGTTCAAAAACAAGCAACAATAGATAATCTGAAAAATGCTGGTTTCAAAGACATTTCCGCAGATACCGTCATGCCACGCATAAGAGAATCAAGCAAAGACGCACGCCGTGCCTTGGTGTCACAAAAATATCGTATCGTCCTGTTGATGGGTGATAACCTCGACGATTTTTCCGGTATTTTTGAGAAAAAAAGCATTGCTGACCGATTTGCCGAGGTCGATAAGGTGAAGGATATTTGGGGTTCAAAATTTATCGTCCTTCCAAATGCAATGTACGGCACTTGGGAAAATGCGATATACGGCTACGAACGCCTGACCGAAGCCCAAAAAGCTGCAAAACGATCCGATGTACTTGAATTACCGTAACAAATTATCAATGCCACTAAGTTTGCGGATGGTTTAAGTCAACAGTTCGCAAGAATCTAAACACAAAGAAACAATTAATTTCCATGAAAAGACTACCTGCGTTTTTCCTTTTTTCTTTTACCTTTTTACTTTTAGCGGTTCCCGCTCAAAACCTGACTGTCCACGATATCATGGCTGAGCCATCGATCGCTGGAATGCGCGTCAGTGGTGAAAAGCTTTCACCCGACGGCACAAAGGTCGTTTATTTGTGGAACTCCGAGGGCAAGATGCCGCGCGATCTTTATCTGGTTTCGACATCGGGCGGCACGGCCCAGATCATTTTGCGTATAAGCGATCTTCCCGCCCCGAAGCGTCCGCAGGAAAAAGAAAACAAGCTCGATTACGGCCTGACAATCCGCGACGATTTTGTAAAGGAGCGTGAGAATCAGTTTGGAAATTTTGAATGGTCGCCCAATTCGAAAAAGCTCGCTTTTTCTTATGGCGGTGATCTTTATATTTTTACGCTCGGCGAACCGAAGGCGAAGCGGTTCACAAAGACCACCTCGGGTGAAACCAATCCGCGCTTTCTCGACAACGAACGGATAATGTATTCGCTGAACGGAAACATTTTTATTTTGAATACGGTTGACGCAACGACAACGCAGATCACAAAAGAGGCGAACCAACAGACCTTTATCTCAGTGACGAACGCCACGCCGACTAAAGACGGTTCGCTGATCGCATATGTCGTCTCGGATGGCTCAAAGCAGAGAGGTTTGCTGGTACCGAATTATCTTGACGAGTTTGTCGCTGCACCGCCGACACGGCGCGGCTGGTCCGAGCAGAAAGTATTTGTCACACCTGCCGACGGCAGCCGTGACACGCCATTTGAAATAAAACTGCCAAAGGCCGAAGGCGTCAGCAATTTCGGCCGCCTTGTCTGGGCAGCGGACAACCGCAGCCTTATCATCGACCGCAACGACAAGGACACAAAACGCCGCCAACTCTATTACATCCACAATGTCGGCAGCAAGGATGAACAGATTATCCTCGTAACCGAAGAAACCGATGAAAAATGGATCGCCCCACTTTCGGCGATCGTCGAGCCAAATCCGAAAGACGCGAGTCAACTGATTTTCTGTTCAGAAAAAGACGGCTACAACCACCTCTATCTAGCAAAGCTCGAGGCGGAAACACGACCGGTAGCGAGTGTGTCCGACAGCAATAATCGAGTACAGGAAGGCGGCGATACTCTCAAAAGCGATGTAAAGATAAGGCAATTAACTAATGGCAACTGGCAGGTCGAATGGGTGAATTGGACCGGAGAAAATGAGATTACTCTATCCTCTACAGAACATGGCACCGCAGAGCGAGATATCAAGAGTTTTAAAATGAATTCGGATAAATCTATCGAGATTCAGCCCAATGTTCGCGGAATAAAGGGCAACTTTCAGCTAAGTGATGGGGATAGCCCTACACTGTTATTTGAGTACTCTCGCTGGAATCAGCCGGGCGAGCTTTTTGCCATTTCTCCTTGCGAAAAATGTGAATCACCTAAGGCAATTCAAATTACCGGCACTGTTCCGGAAGCGTTTAGGCGAAGAGCTTGGAACGAACCAAAGTTCATAGACATCCCTTCCCGCGACGGCAAGCAGATCAAGTCAAAGATATATCTTCCAGCGGGCCATAACGCAAAACAAAAATACCCGATGGTCGTTTTCGTTCACGGTGCGGGTTATATCCAAAACGTCATTAATGGCTGGAACAATTATTATCGCGAGTTCATGTTCAACGAGTTGTTGACACAGAAAGGCTATGTCGTTTTGGACATCGACTATCGTGGGTCGGCGGGATATGGACGAGATTGGCGGACGGATGTTTACGATTTTCTCGGCGGTAAGGATATGGACGATCACATCGACGCGATCGATTTCATGGTCAAAAATTATGCGGTGAATCCGGCAAAGGTCGGAGTTTATGGCGGCAGTTACGGCGGTTTTATGGCAGAAATGCTCGTTATGCGTGCCCCCGACAAGATCGCTGCCGCGGCGGCTTTGCGTCCCGTTTCGGATTGGAAAAATTATTATGCGGCGAATCCAAGTTATACCGCCCAGCGGCTCGGGTTTCCTGAGAAAAATCCTGAAGCCTACTTGCGAAGTTCGCCCATAGCTTATGCGGATAAACTCGAAAGGCCTTTGCTTATTCTGCATGGAATGAACGACGACAATGTGCACGTACAGGATTCCGTGCAAATGATAGAAAAGCTGATAAGGCTTGGGAAAACACCGTATTTTGAAGCGATGTTGTATCCATCTGAAAATCACGGCTTTGTACGCCCTGAAAGTTGGACGGACGAATATGAGCGGATTTTGGCTTTCTTTGAAAAACATCTGAAATGAATTTCTTCTGCCGAGAAAATAGGTTTAAGCATTGATTAGCTCGAACATAAATAATCGGGTCGCCAAAGTGCCGTTAGTTGAAGGCATAACAAAACCCTTGGGGAGATTCCACGCTTCTCCTTGCTTTGCGATATAATGAATTTCGCAAAAAGTTATGGTACAAGTTTCTCCGATTATCTAATTTATGAAAATTCTGATCACCGGCGGTGCCGGCTTCGTTGGAAGCCACCTCGCCGACAAACTTATAGGTCAAGGCCACCACATCACTGTCATCGACGATCTCTCGACGGGTCGCTATTCGAACATCGAACATCTTGAAGGCCACGAAAGGTTTCGCCTCATCATCGATACCGTTTTGAATACGGCACTGATGGAAGATCTCATCCGCGAAACCGATCATGTTTATCATATGGCAAGCGCTGTCGGTGTGCGGCTCATAATGGAACAGCCCGTAAAGACCATCGAAACAATTTTTCACGGCACGGATGTGATCTTAAAATTTTGTTCGCGCTACCGCAAACGTGTGCTTATTCCAAGCACTTCAGAGGTTTATGGCAAAGGGGCCACGATTCCCTTCAAGGAAGACGACGATCTTTTGACCGGTTCCACTGATAAGCACCGATGGGCGTATGCTTGTGCAAAAACACTCGACGAATTTCTGGCCCTTGCTCACTATAAAGAAACGCGTCTGCCGGTCGTCGTTGTCAGACTTTTCAATACCGTTGGCCCGCGGCAAACCGGCCAATATGGCATGGTCGTTCCGCGTTTCGTCCACGCGGCCATAAAAAATGAGACCATTCAGGTCCACGGAGACGGAACACAGCAAAGATGCTTCGGACATGTCCTGGACGTTGTCGAAGGCCTCACAAGATTACTTGATTCACCAGAATGTTTCGGGCAAGTCATCAATCTAGGCAACAATGAGGAAGTTTCGATCAAACAGCTTGCCGATAAAGCCATCGAATTGACCGGAAGCACCAGTAAAATTCAATATATTCCTTACGAAGAAGCATACGGCGAAGGCTTTGAGGACATGCGTCGCCGCGTGCCAAGCCTGGACAAAGCAAAAAATTTGATCGGTTACCAGCCAACCCGCAGCCTGAAAGACATCATCAATGATGTGGCAGGTGAATTTAGAGCTGCATCGGCGTCCGCTTAGCTTGATGAAAAAAACTATTATTTCAGGTCCGAAAATTTTTCTATTCGCAATATTTTTTCTGCTGGCCCCATCCTTGTTCGCCCAGACCGGCGGGCTAAAAGGCAAGGTGCGAACGAATAGCGGCAGCGGGATTGCCAATGCGACGATTATTGTCAGGCAGGACGCAAAAGATATAAAAACCGTTAAGTCCGATGTCAAAGGTAATTTTCTGATCGAAGGCCTTCGATCAGGAAAATACATTGTTGTTTTCGATGCGAATGGCTACAGCTCAGGACTTCTCAATAATGTGGAGGTGAAGGACAATAACGTCCGGAACCTCGGCGACCGCCTTATTCTATCAGTCGATCAGGGAACGCAGATTATCATTAAGGGAAGTGTTTTTTATCGTGAAGGTACCAGTGTTAGCGGCGCTAAGGTTGAGATTGAAAGGGTAAATGCGGATGGTTCGACAAAAAATCTCGGCAGCGGGTTCACCAACGTCAGCGGTGAATTTACATTTCATCAGCCGCAAAATTCCGCAAAAATTCGCGTTACGGCAAAATTCAAGGGCGTTTCGGGTTCGAAGGACATAGACGTGGAAAATGCTGCAATCTATCGTCTGGCAATCACTTTGGATATTCCACGAACGGAAAAGTGAGCACGGTCAATTGATGGTTTCCGACACCTCATCGGCAAGCCTCATTTCATCTACATTTCCCGCATCCGCTACGATCAGCGGAAATTCTTCGAGAACAATTGAATCGGCGAGTGTCTGAACCCAATATGTCCCGGCGCTCGGGAACACAACATTAACAAAAAAACTGACGTTATCGGTAAACCCGCCGGGCATCAGGTCAATACCTGTTGGCTGGGATGTAACGACCATATTCAATTTATCCGGCGAAAGTATACGAACTTCCGTCTGGTGGTTGCCGTCCCCTTTCCAATGATTGATCACGGCGAATTTGATCAGCGAAACCGGCAGCTTTTCAACCATAATGTTCTGGAAAATTCCCATTAGTGATATCTTGTTGCCCATCTCGATCCGCACGTCATCGCACAGCAGAGTGTAAATAAGTTGTAGGTTTTCAGTATGCATTTAAGTTCTGAGTTCACGCATTAGCGTGCTTCATTTTCACCCGATCGGGTATGACAAAAAGTATCAAGTAATTGGTTCACGCCGCACCATTCTTCTTAAACCATTCAAGCAGTTTTTTCCAGGCGTCTTCCGATGCTTCCTTGTTAAAACTTTCACGGTAATCCGCATGAAAACCGTGCTTTGCATTCGGATAAACAATGATCTCTGAGCTGGACTTCGCTTTTTTCAACTCATCCTGCATTCGTTGGACGTTGTCAAGCGGAATTCCCGTATCCAGGCCACCGTAAAATCCGATAACAGGCACTTTCAATTCCTTCACATGTTCGATCGGCGTGGTCGGTTGAACTGCTGAAACAGGCGAATTCGGCGTCGGCACCAGCCGTCCGTACCAGGCAGCACCCGCATCGACATTTGGATTATGAGCGGCGTAAAGCCAGACGATGCGTCCGCCCCAGCAAAACCCGGTGATCGATAATTTCTTCGTGTTTCCGCTATTTTTCTTGGCCCAGGCAACGGTCGCATCGAGATCGGACATTGATTGGGTGTCAGGTATCTTGGAATAAACCTGGCGGTTTATTTCACGCGCATCCTTCAGGTCCTTGACCTCGCCCTGCCGTGCATACAAGGCCGGAGCAACGGCCATGAATCCAAGTTTTGCAAATCGGCGGCAAACGTCTTGTATCCATTCGTGGACACCGAATATTTCGTGCACAACCAAAACGACCGGGAATTTTCCGCCTTTTTTATCTGGTATCGCACGGTATGCAGGTATCTCGCCATCAGCAACCGGGATTTTCACCTCACCGGTTATCAACCCGGTCGCATCTGTCGTGATCTTCGTCTGTCCCTGTATCGGCTGCACAGCTAGTGCAAAGGTTCCGGCCGCGAGTATCGAGGTCACAAAAAATTCGCGGCGATCTAAAACAGGAGCTTCCGGATTTGAATTCACTATATCTTGCTTCATATTTTCTTTATTGAACCAGCTTTAATTAGATTTTTACTTTTCCTCCGGCATTGGTCAAGAGTATAATTAGTTTTAGTTTTGAGAAAATCGAAATCTTCATACAGATGTTGTTATACGGTCTTATCTGTCTTTGCCTATCCCTTGCTGGTGTTGCCGGCCTGCAAATGATGTATATGTTTTACATCGACCGGCTGGATAGGGAACGTAAAAAAAGGGTGCATGAACTTGAATTACAATGCAGATCGCTTACCAGACGACTTCAAGAAGCCGAAGACCGAATCGATGAAGCAAACGAAAAGCTGGGAATTTATGGCATTGAACCCCTTTCGGATGAAGCCTGGGCCGACCTTCTGGAAGATCGTTAGACAGCTAATGAGTATCAGCTATGCCTTAGATCGTTTCTCCGCAATCTAATTCGGCCACTGTTGATCCCCAACCGCCGGAGAACTCGTCGCCTGACTTAAAACCTTTAACAAAATCCACCTCGCTCAACACTTGTCGAACAATCTCTCGCTGAACCCCGATCCCTTTACCATGAATTATCCTGACGATTCTAAACCGCTTTTTGCGCGCCTCTTCCAAATAGGCTAATGTAACTGCCCTGACGTCCTTTGGCAGAAAAGAATGAAGGTCGATCGAATCGGCGACGTCTATCACAAAAGGTTCGTTAAACGGATTTTCCGCACCGATATCGTCAGCTTCCATAATTTCCTTAATTTTTATTGTCTTGACCTTGGCTGCTGATATTGGGCAAAATCTTCTGGCGGCGTGACCTTCATCCGGTTCTTATCCTTGATCACGACAAATTTCTTTGTGTCTATTCGACCTTCCGGGTGCCGAAGCTGCATTGAAAAAGTCTTATTATCTCCCTGCCCTTCTATTCTGAGCGGCAGCATTCCCCACACCTCGCCACTTGTTCGCCAAACCGTGTAATAACTTTGATCGTATTTGTCGAATGCCAGGACCAGTATCCCGTCAAAATCAGGCTCGACCCCGTCTATCGCCTTGACTTGATTCGTCCTCGACAAAATGACCCAATTTCCCGGGGTAGAAGTCCTGTCGGACGACACTATTTTGTCAGCGGCATCTGTGTCCAAGCGCTGCCAGGTGACAAATTTACGGTTATTTTGCTGAAAGAAAACTATATCGCTCGGGACCTGCAATTCAACTTGTCTGCCGAATAGCCAACCAGCCGGGGCCGGCGAAACGGAAGGATCGAGCCGCACTTCATACCAGATATCGTATTTGTCTTCTATTTTCTCCGGTTCACCGGCTACCTTTGCTGCCTCTATCTCATCGTTTTTTGTCTTTTTTGTCTGTTTTGTTTCGCCTTTTTTTGCATCGTCAATGTCCGGAGCTTCTTCCTTAGGAACAAATTTCCAATCCATTATCTCGAAAGATGAACCGTTTGTTAGTTTGAAAAGGATATTTTCCGGCGTCATATCAGAAGCTAAACGTAAATTGGACGCCGCGCGAAGTGTGCCGGAAGCCTGCGGCGGCAGGTCCTTAAACTCGTCCGCAAGTTTTTTTGACTTTTCCAGAACTTCGATCGTAATGACGTTCTGTGCTTCGATCCAACCTTCGGTATTTGCCTCATCGGCGGCGCGCACACGGTACCAGGGAACCTTTTCATAATCCACCTGATCCAGGATGTCCAATCTTTCTCCGCGTTTGACCTCCAATAGATCGGCCGCTACAACCGAATACGATGTCCTGATCTGGGCAGTTTTCGCAATGACCGTTGCCGTATTCTCAGTTCCAAAGATCTTCGATACGCCCTCAGCCGTACTTCCGAATATGCCACAGCCAAACTGTGTGACAGCAATAGATAAGATAATAATAATGGCCAGTTCTTTCATTTTCATTTGGTCTCGATCGCCAGTTTTCGCCACCTATTATAACCCAACTTATCCAATAAATCTTTTTGCCTGCCGCTGAGTTTCTCTTTGACTTTTAATACAGACCGTCCGTTTTCGCTGATCGCATCAATACCAACATCCGCCAGGGCCGCCTGCCAATCGATCATTTGGGTTCCACTTACATATTTTTCAATTATTGGAACAAGCCCGGCATTTGCCAGCATAATGTTCAAAATGGCTGCATTTCCGTCGGCAACCGGATTCGGACGACGGTGTTTGATGAAAACCTCACGCAAGAGATTCGAAACCGATGACTTTCCCTTCGACTTTTGCAGCAAAACCAGGTCTGACAGAAAAGCAACAAGCATCCCGCGTGCATAAACTTGTGTGTTAGAGCCGCTCCACCGGTTTTTCGATGCCTCGATAAGCGAAGTTCGCGGCACCGGCAAGCTGTCTAAGCTGCGTGCCCGCGACAGCGTGTCCAAAAAGTCATTGAACGAGATCCGATTAAGAAATACGCCTGTTTTGAGCGATTGATAAAGGGCGAAGCCCTCATAAAACCAATCGTAATTTCCGGTCAAATTCACGCTGTTCGGCAGCCAAAGGTGGAATATTTCGTGTCTTAACTGCTCATGCAGACGTTGTACGGACTGCGTCTTGAACGGCATATCGGACGATATGATCGTCAAATTTCTGCCACGCGTTTCTGCTTCCCATATTCCGGGTTCCACTGTCGATTTAAACTTGACTACGGCAATATAAACATCTCCTTCGACATAAGAACCAAACAAACCTAAATATTCAGCAAAAATTTCCCGTGCCGCGTCACTTGCCTCTTTGTAGGTGAAATTCCATTCGCCGTCAAATATAAGATGTAGTCCGGTTCCAGAAACCGACAATGACTCCTCGACCGATCCTTTTCCGACAAAGATCACGGACCTATCAATATCAGCCGATTCGAAAACATTGCCATTCGGCCCTTTATTATCTGAAAATGCTTTCCATCCATCGGGCAATTCAAGCGTAATTCGGGCGGAAACCGGCTTGCTGGAGTTCCCAAACTGCGGCAGCATGTCCGCGAGCATAAAAATCCCTTTGTTCGCAGCGATCCACGAAATATGCGCGGCGGCGGTCTGTAATTTGGGCGGTGCCAGGTCGATCTTAAAATCCCACGACACGAATTCACTGTCCGCAACATATTCTCCGGCAATAAATTTGCGGTATGCAACATTTTTTCCGTCCGCGTCAAACAGATTTACATCCGAGATACGTTCGCCAAGTTTGTCCACGCCTGCCGCCGAAAGCAGAAACGACAGATTTTTCCGTTTTCCGACATTTTTCCCGCTGATACTAACGATTTGGCCCGAAATGGGCCCGATCTTTACCGTGGTTTCGACATCCTGAGCGCCGGCATTTGTAAAGAATTGTAAAATCAGCAAAAAAACAAATAATATCGGGACAAATGGCCGGTGAAGTTTTGACATCAAAATATGTTCGGAACTAATATAGTTGTTTGCTCGTCAGCTCTTAGGCTCTTTTAGGATAGTTAATTTATGAGTCTTATCAAAATCATAATCTATGCTTTAGCTTTTTTGCTTGGCCTTCTGTTTTTGGGGCGTTTTTTCTTCTAACGTCCGTTAAACTTCAGTTTGCAATAGCTTCAACAAAGTTGAATTTGTTGAACTACCGATGCGGCCGCGTGGCCGTTTTTTTGTTATGATCAGCTTGCTCTTGTGTCCGTTAAAAGCCAAACTAAAATTTTATTTATGACCGAACTACGTAAAATCAAACGCGCCCTCATCAGCCTCTCCGACAAAACCGGAGCGGTCGAATTTGCAAAGTCTTTGTCGGAATTAGGTGTCATGATAATTTCTACCGGCGGCACGGCCAAAAGTCTGCGCGATTCGGGCATACAGGTCACGGAGGTGTCCGACATTACGGGCTTTCCGGAAATGATGGATGGCCGTGTCAAGACCCTTCATCCCAAAATTCACGGTGCATTTCTCGCCCTGCGTGATAATGAACAGCATGTGGCTGCGATGACCGAACACGACATCAAACCAATTGATCTGGCCGTAATAAATCTTTACCCGTTCGAGCAAACCATCGCAAAAGATAATGTCAGCCTTGGCGAAGCGGTCGAAAATATTGATATCGGCGGCCCGGCCATGATCCGTTCCGCATCGAAAAACTGGCGCGACGTCGCCGTTGTTACCGACCCGCTGCTTTACGAAGGCATTATCGCCGAAATGAAGGAAAACGACGGTGCGCTTTCGCTCGAAACACGCCAACGCCTCGCCGCTCTCGCCTATACGCGGACCGCGAGCTACGACCTTGCCATCTCATCGTACCTGGCAAGGCAGCTTTCAAATGACGACCTCGATCTTCTGGAACCGCTGAACCCATTAAAACATCTGATCTTTATCGAATCTCAAGAGGTGCCGGGAGCAGAAGCGACCGGATCTGATGCTGAAAACGGACTTCCGGAATACACCTCCATCGACCTCGACAAAGTAACCGACCTTCGATACGGCGAAAACCCGCATCAGAAAGCCGCAATATACGAAACCGGCGAATATGGCGGGATCGCGACGGCCGAACATCTAAACGGCAAGGAAATGTCGTTCAATAATTACGTCGATGCCGAGGCAGCCTGGAATTTAGTTCAGGATTTTGAAGGGCTGGCGGTGGCGATAATAAAACATACGAATCCATCCGGCGTCGGGGTCGGGCTGAATAATGAAGAAGCTTATCGCCGAGCCCTGTCCACCGATCCGGTCTCGGCATTCGGCGGCATAGTCGCATTCAACAGCCGTGTCGATGCAACTGTTGCAGCATCGGTAAATGAAGTATTTACAGAGGTTGTCATTGCCCCAGCATATGACGATGCCGCTCTCGAGATCTTCAAAACCAAAAAGAACCTTCGCGTACTTCTTCTTAGATCACCTATTGGAGCAAGCGGTGAAAAAAACTTAGAATACAAACAGATCTCCGGCGGCTTTCTTGTCCAGGAAAAAGACCTCTGCAATGTAACCCTTGCCGATCTGAAATTTGTCAGCGAAAGAAAGCCGGCCGAACAGGAGCTTAAAGCCCTTCTCCTCGCATGGAAGGTCTGCAAACATGTCAAATCCAACGCGATCGTTTATGCCAATGAATACCAGACCATCGGCGTCGGATCGGGCCAGATGAACCGGGTCGATTCGGTGCGGATCGGTGCGATGCGTGCTGAGAGATTCGGCTTGCCGCTGCAGGGTTCGTCACTCGCGTCGGACGCCTTTTTCCCGTTTCGCGATAATGTCGATGAAGCAGCAAAATTGGGGGTTTCGGCGATCATCCAGCCCGGCGGCTCGATCAAGGACGACGAATCGATCACAGCCGCAAACGAGCACGGTATCGCCATGGTATTTACCGGCATTAGACATTTCAAACATTGACCCGGAAAAAGATCATATTTTTCATAAGCATTCACCTATCTAGCTGTGAATAATTTAAATACGGCGCTGTCAGAACCTTAAAAACCGCAAGTTAAACATTGTTAGTTAAAGTAATACATTAAATAACTTGACAATGGCATTTCGATGCGTTAAGCTCTTTTCAAATAGGATGACTTTTGTAACGCTCGGAGAGATTTTTGAAGAATCTCGTGGGCGTTTCTGTATTTTAAAACTATCTTTCCGGTTCTGAAAGGTGCCTTTTTTATTTGTCAGCACCGACAAAATGTTCTATAGTTCCACGAAATACGGTTTAGCGTCCTCTCTTTAAGTTTACGAGCTGTTTGGTTCACGGCTAAACCGTCACCGGAGCGGAACTACCCTACCAATTTCGGGTTCCGGATGATTTTAGGATTGTAAATAAAAGGAGACATCTAATGAAAACAATAATTGCGACCATTTTGACTGCTGTTGCGGCAATCACATTTGTTGGCTGCGGAGGTACTGCTAATAGCCCGGCCGTTAATAATACTAATGCCGCCAACGCAAATGCCAACAATGCTAAGCCGACAGCTGCGGCACCTACAAAAGAAGCCTTGGTGGCTATGGAAACCAAAGCTTTCGAAGCCTGGAAAACCAAGGATACCAAATTTTGGGATGGCTTTTTAGCCGATAATTACGTCGGTGTCGGTGAAAAAGGGCGTGTGGACAAGGCACAGTCGATCAAAGATATTACCAACGAGGCTTGTGATGTGAAGTCATATGCCTTAGCCGATGAAAAAATGACGCCCGCCGGCTCCGATGCCGCCATTCTGACATATAAAGCTACAGCTGATGCGACCTGTGGAGGCAAAAAAATCCCAGCCGACGTTTGGGCCGCAACTGTATATGTCCGCAGCGGCGATACCTGGAAAGCAGCTTATCATAACGAAATACCGATCACCGACCCGAAAGCAGCCCCGGCAAAACCTGAAGCTAAACCGGCTGTCGAAACAAAACCTGCAGCTGATGCAAAACCGGCTGATGCCGCAACCGAAGCTCTTCTGAGCGTTGAAAAGAAGGGCTGGGAAGCCTGGAAGGCCCGCGATGCAAAAGCGATCGAAGGCATGCTGGCAAAAGACCTGACAATGATAGATCGGAGCGGACGCTACGAATATGACGGGACCATGAAGTCCTGGTTCGAATCAAAATGCGATGTCAAGAGCTATTCGCTAACGGACCCGGCGGGTTCCTCATTAACTAAAGATATAAGTATTCTCACTTTCAATGGAGGAGCCACCGGCACATGTGATGGACAACCTCTTGGGAACACCCGATCAACTTCCGTTTACATTAAAGAGGGTCAGGATTGGAAGTTGCTTTTATCTTTTAGCACTCCGGCTTAAGATCTTTCAATTCGATGAAAACTATAGGTGAGGATGTCTGAAAAGTCTTTTTTTGTCCGCTTCACGGACTTTCGAAGACTTTTCAGACAACCTCATTTTTTTACTTTATACATTACGGCAAGAATGTCGTGATCACGAAATCCCTGCCGTCAGTTGAAACCGATATAGTTCCCCGTTCACCGGTCGTCATCACGTTTGCACCTTCTGCTTTCCATCTATCGACAACATCTTTATGCGGGTGGCCGAACGCAGATGAGCGACCGACGGAGATGACAGCATATTTGGCCCCTACGGCATTGATAAAATCCTGTGTCGAAGATGTCCGGCTGCCGTGGTGCGGCACTTTGATCAGATCAGCCACGAGCGTTCCGCCCGAGGAAATAAGTTCCATTTCGGCTTGTCGTTCAATGTCGCCGGTCAGCAGAATGGAGCGTGCGCCGAAAATTATACGCAGGACGACCGAATGGTTGTTGTCGGAAACAGCGTTCGGATCGGCAATTGGCCGTGGATAAAGCACCTCGACCGATACATCGCCAAATTTTAATACATCTCCGCGGGCGATCGTCTCAGCTACAACGCCCCGACGGCGCAAAACATCAGCCAACTCAGCAAAATCCGGGTCACTTTCCGGCATTCGTCCAAAAAATGCCGAGCCGATGCTGAAATTTTTCGCCACGTCCACTAGTCCCTGAATATGATCGGCATCAGCATGGGTCGCCAAAATATGATCGATCCGTGAATAACCCTTTGCCCAAAGAAATTCCGATACGACAGCTTCGCCAATATTTCGGGTGTCCGGCTGAAACTGTTCGTCCGTATCATTTTCACGATATTTAATTTTACCGCCGCCATCGATCAGCAACGTTTCGCCGCCGGGAAATGTAACTAATGCCGAATCACCCTGTCCGACATCAAGAAGATCCACATGTAATTTACCATCGGCAAACGGTGCACTTAACGGGTGAAATACGATCACTGCCAACAGGGCAAAACCAAGGGCCGACGCAGCATAAACGCTCAAATTGTCTAGCGTGCTCTTGTCCGCTTGACGATCTATCGCAAACGGTTCCCATTTATAAGCCGAATAAGCCAGGACCAATAAGGGCAGAAAATATACCAGATAGATAGCTTTCATCGGCCCTGTATAAGCTGGCAGACGAAAACTCGCCCAGTTCATGTGAACAAAAATGCCCGGTACGGAGAGCAGTGCCGAATTTAAGAGCTCCGTCAATTTAATTAAAGGCAAACCAAATAGACCGCTTACGGATGAAAGTACTACCGCCGCAATGGCCGAAAAGCTTTCGAGAGCAATAAAGATGCCGACCCACAGATTAAGCAGGACGGAGGCAACCGAGACCCGATGAAAATAAACAATCAGGAGCGGCAAAAGCCAGGCCTGAGCAATGATCGAGACCAATATGCCTTCGAAAATAAAGACAACAAGCTTGCGCGGATCGAATGACTTCGGCCATTTCAAATATGGAGATTTGAACAAACTAGCCGACCAGATCTGCCGCCCGCTTTCAATTTTCCAAACTCCCTCACGCCAATAAAGAGTTTCGCAGCAACTCCGCAGCCAATTTGGCACATTGGGCGGAAACGGAGTTTCGGCCGTCGGCTGCCAACTTCCGGCCGACCGCAGCTTCTCGATCAGCGGAAATGCCACCCCGACGATCGCCGCCACGCTTACGAACGTCAGTTGAAATGAAGGATCGAAAAGTTCGCTCGGCCGCCAGGACAGCAGGACCAAGGCACAAAAACCTAATGCGTTGAGAAGTGAGCTTTTTCGATAGATCACTTGCGAAAACAGTAGCACCGTAAACATCATGCTCGCCCGCACGACCGGAACATCCGCCCCGACAGCAAGCGTGTATGCCCACAAAAAAGAGATCGTAAATACGAACCGCCAAACTTTACGCTTCGTAAAAAATCCAACAAAAAGGAATGTTAAACCGCCAATAAAAGTAATATGCAGGCCGGAAATGACCAAAACATGAAATGTGCCGCCTTCACGAAAAATATCTGCAGTTTGTTTATCGAGAAAATATTTGTCGCCGAGCAGCGAAGCATTCAAAATACCGCTGGTCGAAATACTGAATTTGTCCCGGAATTGTTCGATCAACAATGCCCTTAGATCGTATATGCCTGCAACCGGTATAAATACGCTTTCTTCGCCAAGTTTCTCGATCAAAAGTGGGCTTTTCACCGTAGCGGTCGCGTCGATTCCCTGCAGATCGAGAGCATTCTTTCGCGGAAGTACGCCTGGATTTAAATAACTGTCGCCGCGTGCGGGATCACAGGCGACACGTATCCGCGAACCGTATTGCAGCCCGAGGCTTGAATAATCAGCTTTTATTTCATCGGTTTCTGCCGAAGCATAAAGCCGCAAACGTCCCGAAATTGATTGTTCCACACCATCCCGAAGCAACTTTCTGGTGTCAAGGTCTAGGACAAAGCCATTAAAAACAGGCTCAGGTTTTCCGAGCAGAACGCCTTCGACCTCGACAACCTCACCGGATCCAATGCGGCCTTCATCGTACATCCGCCGCAGCCTGTTCTCCGCAACGCTGTTTTTCTGGACCAACGCCGAAAAAGTTCCAAGAGCTATGAATGAAACTAGAAGCAAAGGCCCGGCCGCAGTTTGCTTCACAATAATTGCCGCAATCGCAAAAACGGACGTCGCCAATGCCGCGATCCGCCAGTCAAATGAAGAAAAATGTGCGATCACGATCCCAAGTGCGAAACTTACCGCCAGCCACAGCAGCGGATTCATAGTAGATCGCGATCTTGCATTATTTTCTCCCATCTTTCGAACTATTCGGTCCTGACCAGCCTCCTAATTTGACGAAACCGCGTATCACTAATTCCCTGGATCAGAAGCAGATGTTCCGGTTTGCGGAAACTTCCATGTGTTTCCCTATACTCGACGATCCGGCCAGCAAGTTTTTCTCCGATAAGCGGGATCTTTTCAAGCTCTTCGACGGTCGCGGTGTTAATATTTACTGTCCCCGCGTCAACGAAAACGGCTTTGTCTTTTGTATCACTTCTAAACTCTTTTTGTGCTGTGCATCCAAATGTTAAAATAACGTAAAACACTATAAACACAAAGACGCTTGGCTTGTTATTATTGTGAATATTGGGTTTATGGTTATTAGTCATTTGTGTGCCAGGATTGAGTGCAAAATGCTAAAAGTGCCGGTGTTACAAAGACTTGAACAATTTAACATTGTGGAAAATGGCGGGTTTTCCACAGAAATTGTGGAAAACCATTACGTCCGATCTTATCAATTCTGACCACGATCAAAAAAATAAAAAGAAGGTTCCGGACGATCAAAATTTTATCGTTTTTGGGCTTTTATGAATTAGGAAAGAGGTCGTAAATTCTAAATACTCTCCATTTCGGATACGTCCTGAAGATCGTCAAAGGCTTTTTGAAGAATCGGGCGGGCACGCGAGCTGCCGTCCATATCACCGATGTAGCCTTCCTTCACCATCGCATCCAAAATTGCCGCCGCTCGGCCGTAACCGATCCGCAAATGCCGCTGTAAAAGCGACGTCGAACCTCGCTTTGCATTAACTACCGTCCGGAGAGCATCCATGAATAAAGGATCCCGTCGGCCCGGCAGATCACCCGAATCGTCCAATTCCTCCTCGCTCTTCGTGATCGTCGTGTCGTATTCCGGCCTTCCCTGTGATTTTACATGGTCAACTATCCGGCCGATCTCCTTTTCGTCCACAAATGCTCCATGGACCCGTATCACCTGCGAACTTGCCGGCGGCAGGAACAGCATGTCGCCCTTACCGAGCAATCCCTCGGCTCCGTTTCCGTCGATGATCGTCCGCGAATCGACTTTTGATGACACACGGAACGAGATACGGGCCGGGAAATTAGCCTTGATCAGACCGGTGATGACATCGACCGAAGGCCGCTGTGTCGCCAGCACAAGATGTATCCCGACCGCTCTGGCCATCTGTGCTAATCGCGTAATGGCTTCCTCGACCTCTTTGCCCGACACCATCATCAGGTCGGCAAGTTCGTCGATGATAATGACGATATACGGCAGCGTCCGGTGTGGTTCGCCGTTGTCGTCCCATTGTTCCAGCGTGTTCCGCCGCTTGGCCTCTATGTTATAGCCGTCGATGTTTCGGACGCCATAACCGGCAAGGTCCTTATACCGTCGCTCCATCTCGGATACGGCCCAGCGGAGCGATATCGCCGCCCGCTTAGGATCGGTAATGATCGGCGTCGCAAGATGTGGAATATCGGCATAGAGGCCAAGTTCCAGACGCTTCGGATCGACCATGATGAATTTCACCTCATCAGGCTTTGCTTTATACAATATGGAAACGACGAGAGAATTAACTCCGACCGATTTACCCGCACCGGTCGCTCCGGCGATCAGTAAATGCGGCATCTTGGCGAGATCGGCCACGTAATTGAGGCCGTCGATGGTCTTACCGAGGGCGATCGTGAGCAGCGAACCAGAATCTTTGAACTTCTTCGATTCGACCACATCCCGAAGCTGGATTGTTTCGCGTTTATGATTTGGCACCTCGATGCCGACAAAGGCCTTCCCCGGAATACGGTCGATGCGTATCGATTCGGCCTTCAGCGCAAGACAAAGATCGTCAACAAGTCCGGTAACGCGGGAATATTTAACGCCGGGATCAGGTTTGAATTCATATGTCGTCACAACCGGTCCGGGACAGATATTGACCACTTTTCCAGCGACGTTGAACTCTTTTGTTTTCTCGGTCAGCGATTCGGCGATCGCCAGCAGTTCTTTTTCCTTTTGCTCAATAGGCGGCGCGGCAGGCGTCAGCAGCTGCGAACTTGGCAGCATGTATTTTTCATAGTTTGGCGGTTTAATGGCCTGAAGCGGCAATTCTTCATCATATTGTTCGCCTTCTTCGCCGGAATTTAGTTCGTCTGCCAATTCTCCGGTGTGTTTTACAGGAGTGATCGGAATTTGCTTGACGTCAGGGTCGGCCTCGATCTTATCTTCATTAGGCAGGTCAAGCGAGATTATCGTGTCCGGGACCCTTTCGGCACCAATGGTCGGAACGGATGGTTCAGCTTCAAGGTCCGGCAAGCTCTGCTGAGAAGCTTCCATTGGACTTGTCACCCGTGGAACTATCGCGGCCGTATTGCCTATCGAGATCGTTTGAGCATCATCCGGCATTTTTTCACCAAGATCAGCTCGACGGTTTTCAAGACGTTCTTTGGCCAAATTCATTTTCCCGGCGCGTCTTTCTTCCCTTTTTGCCTTCCAGCCGTTGAAATGGACCTTGAAATTTTCCCAGGCCATATCAAAATTACCGAACAATCCAAGAAACGTTAGGTTTGTTATCAAAAGGATCGAAAGGATGAAAATAGTGGTAAGTAAAATTCCAGCACCGATCGTCGATAGCAGATAGACCGAGTAATGCGAGAAAAAAGCACCTATTATGCCGCCATGCCAGCCGGCCAAATGGATCAGGCCGGAGGCTGAGATCACAAAAAGAATAAAACCGACCGTCCGGCTGATGCGCGGCCGTAGGCTGGCCGATTGGAAAACCCTCCATGCGATCAATGCCAGTAATGCCGGGAAAAGATAAGCCGTACTTCCGGCAAGTGACAACAACGCTTCCGCAAAATTAGCGCCTACCACACCGATCCAATTCTGGACTTTCTGCGAAGACGCGGTATTAAATGTCGGATCGCTTGAATTGTATGAAACAAGGCATAAAAAGACCAAAACAGCCAATGCTAACATTGCGACCGCCAGAACTTCGTTTGCTCTGGAATGCGGATTTGCCGCCCCATTCCGCTTTTTGAGCAAAGTTGCCCCGTCAGCCAGACAGAAATTTAATTCGTCGTCATTGTATGTTTTTTTACATGTCGGGCAGATCTTCATCAGTGATTTTGTCTGAAGCCAAAACGTCAGGAAGGGCTTTCTTATTATCCAACTATTCAAACCTTCTTTTATGGCCGGTCTTCTGCATTATGAAACTTTTAAACCATTCATTACTGTCAAGCCTCCGCATTATGCAATACCTGGCCGCCTTTTTTAAAAAGCAGGAATTCCTTGATAAATGCGTCTATGTCACCGTCTAATACGGCGTCAACATCGGTTTGTTCAAACTTAGTGCGGGTGTCCTTAACCAACCGATATGGGTGAAGGACGTAATTACGTATCTGCGACCCGAACGAAATGTCCTGCTTGGTCGCTTCTAGTTCGGCGGCATCTCCGCGGCGTTTTTCGAGTTCAATTTCATAAAGCTTCGACCGCAAAACCTGCATCGCGACCGCCCGGTTCTGCAGCTGTGACCGCTGATTTTGACACGTTACGACAGTATTTGTAGGCAAATGCGTGATCCGCACCGCGCTGTCCGTCACGTTTACATGCTGTCCGCCGGCGCCTGACGATCGATAGGTGTCGATCCGAAGGTCCTTGTCTTCGATAATAACTTCAATATTTTCGTCTATTTCCGGTGATACGAATAGCGATGCAAATGATGTTTCACGGCTGCCGCCGGAATTAAACGGGGAAATTCGCACAAGGCGGTGGACGCCCGCTTCGGTCGATAGCAATCCGTATGCATATTCACCTTCGACGCGGAAAGTCGCGGATTTTAGACCTGCTTCGCTTCCGCTTTGTTCATCCAGAATATCGACCTTAAAACCTTTTCGCTCGGCCCACCGCAGATACATCCGCAAAAGCATTTGGGCAAAATCCTGAGCATCCGTTCCGCCCGCTCCGGCCTGGATCGAACAGATCGCATTGTTACCGTCGGTTTCGCCGGAAAGGAGGCTTTGCGTCTGCGCCGCATCTACTTCATTCTCTAATCGTGCGATCAGATTATGAAGTTCCTTAGCTGAATCAACGTCGCTTTCGGCAAATTCAAACAGCACTTCCGCATCGGAAACGCCTGTTTCGAAATTTTGCTGCTGCTGCAATGCTTTTTCGATACGGCTGCGTTTCTGCACTACTTTTTGGGCATTTTCCTGATCGTCCCAAAAACCCGGCTCGGAGATGACCTTTTCCGACCTTTCAAGCTCAGCCCGTTTTGCCGGTACGTCAAAGAAACCTCCCAAGTTGGGTAACTTTGTGTTTTATATCGTCAAATTTTGTTTGTAGATCAGTGAGTTCCATATTTCTGTCAGTACCACCTGCATCCTATGCATCTTCCACCATATTCTGTCCGATCCACAACCGGTTGCCATCCGGATCATCCAACCTAAACTCGGTCATCCCGTAAAAAGCGGTCTCAAGATCGGGAATATCCAAACCCTTCTCTCTCACCTGCCGGTGATACTCGACAATGTTATCTGGATAAAGATAAATAGTTCCCTGACGAGGAGCCTCTGGATGAACGTTGATCGACTGATCCACCATCAAACGGCACTCATCAAAACAAAGCATGGCCCAGCGCCACTCATCGTTTCTATTCTCAACACTGAATCCCAACTTCTGATAGAACTCGATGCTGGCCACAATGCTCTTAACAGGCAGCATCGGTATGAGGCGATTCATTTTCATTAAACAATACTCAGGTTTATGCTTGTCGCCGATGGCGACGGTCTTCTTTTCGTTGCGATCCCAAATATCAATAAGCCTATAGTCACTACCGAACACAACCACGCGAACCAATCACCGTATCTTACATAAAAAGTCTGCTTGCCGTCGGATTTCGAAACCGACCAGACCCGCGAATCTTCCGTATAGCTCGCTGCCGGATCGAGAACTTCGCCGCGTTCGTTTATATATGCGGTGATGCCGACATTCGTGACGCGCAATACCGGACGATTTGTCTCGACCGCACGAAACACAGCATTTGCCAGATGCTGCCGCAAGACAGGCGTCGGGCCAAGGTAGCCGTCGTTTGTCATTTCGATCAGCACGTCCGCACCGTTTCGCACATATTCCCGCGAAAGCTGTCCGAAATGCGATTCAAAGCAGATCATTACACCGGCTTTTGCATCGCCAATCGGCAGCAGATCGTACTCGCTCCCATAAGAAAAACTGCCGACAAAGGCCGGAACAAACGCCTGCAAAACATCCGGCACGGATTCACCAAAAGGCAATAGGTAAATCTTATCATATTGAGCGATCTCTTTACCCTGAGGGTCGATCATCACAGCCGAATTGAAATACTTGCCGTTTTGCTTGTCCGGTTCGGCAGAATTGAACAAAACCGAAACATTGTTCCTCGCCGCAAACGCCCGAATAAACTGCTGAAACTCCCGGTCCTCTTCAAATGCAAAATTCATCGGCGATTCGGGAAAGATTACGACCGATTGCGGATTTCGATCAATCGACTTCAAGGCCAATTCGGCAAGCTGGACGTGTCTTTGCCGTAGCTGACTCCATTTTTCGAAAGTAAGGCCGCTCATCGGGACGTTGGGTTGGATTGCTACTATGTCTGACGAATGAGTTTGTATTCGATAACCGTCGGAACGAAAATAGCTGTCAACCTCTGCAGATAAAAGAAAAAAGATTAAGCTAAAAAGTCCAAGCGTTGCGAGACACATAAAACCCAAATTACTTTTAGCATCTCTGAGTGTTCTGTCAACAAATGAGTTTGTTTCCTGACACAGTAAAGACGAGGGTGAATTCTTACGTCTTACTGTAAACATCAGCATCACTAAAAATCCTTGAAATAGGACGATAGAACCGCTCAAAATCAATACTCCGCCGTATTCCGCTGAGCTTACACCAAAGCCGCGAAAGGCCTGCGAGTA
>JAYUCO010000025.1:0-70131 GCA_043740295.1 Pyrinomonadaceae bacterium
GAACGGTATGCTCGGCGGCGTCGGCGAAAATCAGAATACACCGGATCAGCCGGTATTCACGCCGCCGCCAGTCCCGCCAGCGCAGGTTGACGCCGGTATAATCGAGCGTCTCAGCAACGCGATGAACACGGCGAAGCTCAGCCCGGGCTACACCGAGGCGATCGGCGAGATGCTGATGATCGCGACTACACCGGGCGCTCCGCCAAATCTGGACGATGCAAAACCGACCGGCACGACGACTTCGCTCACCGGCAGCATTGTTCGCATCGATTGGAAAAAAGGCAGATTCGACGGCATTTACATCGATTCGCAGAGAAACGACGAGACGCTGTGGACGCGCCTCGACTTCGACATGCGCTCGCCCTACGAGGACGCCCGGCCGCCGTCGCAGCCCGGCAAACCCGAAGAACGCCGCTACCGCCTCCGCTACTTCATGGACAACCAAGCCGTCGGCCTAAACTCCGACGTCCTCGCCGCCATTACACAACCGTGATCGTCGGACTCAAATTCTGAGGAGGAAAATAATATGTTTGCCAACACATCCAGTCTGTCCCTTTACTTAGGACTCACGTTTATTGTAATTGCGTTGATCGGTTCGCTAGCCATCGCTTGGGCAATTTTTCGTACGGGTATCGATCAGACAAAAGTCGACAAACTTATCGAAATTGTTAAGTGGTTCGTCATTTCGGTTGCGATTGTCATCGGCGCGTCAATCATTAGCGATAGTTTCAAAGAACGTGAGCAGGACATTAAGGAAATCGGCGTCTTCGATAAATACGTAACCACGATCACCGAAGCCAAAGGCATCGAAAAACGCTGGCTGCTGGCGCAGTACTTCTCGTTCGTCGCTCCGCCCGGTGAATTAAGAAAATCCTGGGAAGCATACAAAGTGGCGATCAAGCCGGAGTTTGACGAATATAGAAAGAGCAAGGACGAGGAAAACGCCCTGGAAGCTAAGAAAAAAATCACCAACCTCACGAACGTAGAGGAAACGAGACTCGCGGAAGTTCAGAAAGTGAACAAGGTTCAGGAGCAGAGCCTGGTCTCAAAAGGCGAAGCCGGAGAAATACTGGCTGACGAATGGCTGATCGTTGCCGCCACCGACACGACCCTAGCAGCCGCACAAGATGAACTAAAGAAGGCGCAGAGCCTTAGCCCTCAAGCCAAAATCTATAAAAAAGGTGGCAGCTATATTACCGTCATCCGCAGCTTTATTAGCGCCGAAGCTGCTCTGACCGTGCTACCACGTGTAAAACAAACAGTCAGTCCCGACGCTTACATCGTCGTCGCAAAAACTCTTTGCACTAATCTAAGTGACAAGACTGACTACTTGGAATGCAACTAGGTTTCGTGCGAAAAAGGAGATCGAAATAAAGAAGCCTACTTAAAGTGTCGAGCGATTATAGGTAGCGTCGGCAATATTGATCGAAGGAGAGTTATGAAAACATTTGAGATATTTTCCAGCATATTATCGTTGGCGACTGCTTTTGTCTTGCCATTGCAAACGCTGGAACACAGGTTTCGAATGTGCAGTTAAATGGGACGCTCACGGTCCATTGACAACTGACAACTGACTACTAACGGAGGGAATTATGGCATTAGGAGATGGAATTCGTAGAAACATAGCATCGGTAGATCCTACCGAAAGGGCGTTATTGCGCGATGCTCTTATTGAGCTAAACAATCGATTTTTTCCCGGAACGCGGACAGACTCGCCTCCAGGCGGTGTAAGCTGGTGGTTTAAACAAGACGAAATCCACCAGGCAACACACGTGCATAACGGACCGGCATTTATTCCATGGCATCGGGAAATTGTTAATAGGATTGAAGACCTGCTTCGGCAAATCAATCCACAGCTGTCATTGCATTACTGGGATTGGAAGCAGGATCCACGCAGCATTCCGAGCGCAAACCTCGGTGGTGGAACTACCGGTACACTGAATTTATTTACGGCAGATTTTATGGGCTATGGAGGTTCTTCGAGCGCATCTATCGGCGAACCTTGGCTTAGTGCGGGCTATTATGTCCCCGCCACTGCAAATGACAGGGACGTGACGGGCAACCCGGCCGATCCGCCGGCTGATGTTTTTAGAGATATTTCAGGCTCGCCTGCCACCGATGACGATGAGAATAATCCCGGCGATCCCGGCGATCCAAACGATCCCAATCGGGGAATCTTGTTCCGTGAAGATTTTGCCTTTATGCGTCTAAAAATGGAATCCGTCCACAACAGTATGCATGGGTTTGTAAATATGGGCGGAGCACATATCTCCTTCCGCGACCCGTTCGTATTCCTCCTGCATTCAAATGTGGACAGGGTTTGGGCCCGCTGGCAAACCGATCCCGCATTTCCCGAACGACTTGAACCAGAGTTAGTGTACGGGTCGGAAAGCGGTGATCCTGAATTGGCGGAATTAGTTGAGCCGTGGAGCACAGGCACGTCAACGGATGTATTTGGGGTAGATCATTTAACACGTCCCTGGTACGCCCCTGAAAATCAAGGCATCCCTCATGATTATAAACATCCGTCAATCGTAGTTCCGCCATGCTACGACACCAATTTCTCGAACAACAATGCTTTGGTGGAAGTAAAGAATGCCGGGACTCCGCCGGTCATACTATTCAACGATATTCCCGAAGGCGAAACGGGCGCCCGCGCCGCGGTATTTCGCGTGTACGGATGCCGCGAAGTGACGCTTCGGGTAAAAGCCGGTGCGGGGCCGACATCTCCTTTCGTTGTGCTATCACCGGCGTCTGGCTCGCTGACTGTGCCGCATAAACAGACACTTTTTGTCGAATCGAGGCTATGGTTTGGCCTGCAAGCTCCAGATCCGGCGGTGCCGATCGCCGACGATTCAGTCACGATTGAATGTCCCGAAACCGGTCAGGAATTCACTTTTACGCTTCGGGGTAATGTGATTGAAAAACCTTCGGTGGCGGTGATGCTTTCGCTCGATCAATCGGGCAGCATGGATGATGATGCAGGCACATCAGGACGTAAACGGATCGATGTGCTAAAGGACTCTGCCGGAGCGTTTGCGGAATTAATTCCGGCAAACGACGGTATAGGGCTCGTTCGTTTCGATCATGACGCTTACAACGTCGATGATGCAACTTGGCCCGGCAAACCTATCACGCGCATTGTAAGTGATGACGATTTTGACCTAGAACGCATAGCAGCCGTTAACGCTGTGAGTGCTCACGCGACAAATCCGGCCGGATATACTTCGGTTGGCGACGGCGTGGCAAAAGCTCGTACATACCTTAACGATCCTGCGGTCACCGGTTACACAAACAAAGCCATGATCGTATTCACCGATGGTTTGCAAAACAGACCTCAATCTATCGAAGACGTTACCGGCTCGATCGATAACAGGACTTTTGCGATCGGACTTGGCAATGAGAATCAGGTTGATACGGGCGCTCTTTACGATCTTACAAATGGAACCGGTGGTTTTTTACTGCTGACAGGATTGCTTTCCGACAATATCGACGACTATTTCCGCACAAAGAAGTATTTTCTACAAATACTTTCCGGCGTGACCAATGATAGCGTCGTGCTCGACCCAAACGGCTATATATCACCCGGCAGCACGATTAGGATTCCATTCTACTTAAACGAGACCGACATTCTCTGCTCTACGATGTTGATGTGGGATTACCCGGTGATTGATTTTGCCGTTGAAACCCCTGCGGGTGACATCATTGATATGGCAAGCGCCGCCGGCTTGGGAATAGTCGCAAAGCTGTCGCCAAGCTCCGGCCTTTATCGGTTTACATTGCCGGTGGCCTTGGGTGGCGGGCAGCAAGCCGGACGTTGGCATGTCGTGTTGAAAATAAATGACGGCCGTTATAAGAAATATGCCCGTACGAGCGACGGCCAGAATCAAGGCAATAGCCTTGCATCGAAAGGAGCCCGTTATTGCGTTCAGATAAACACTCGAAGCAATCTGAAGATGACGGCACTCGTCGAGCAGAGCGATTTTCTACCGGGTTCTTCTGTACTAGTAAAAGCTAAGCTAACCGAATACGGAATTCCGGTCGATCATCGTGCCTTGTGCAAGGCATCGGTCGTCAGGCCCGACCTGACTTCATTCGAACTGCCCATGGCCGAAGTGGAACCGGGAGTGTTTCAGGTGAAATTCAATACGGACCTTCAAGGCGTGTACCGGATTCGAATTATGGCAAAAGGCGTCACACTGCGCGGTAAGCCTTTTACCCGCGAGGAATCGCGCACAGCGGCGGCATTCCGCAACAAATCTGGTGGCGGATCGGAAAATCCCTCTGAAGGCGGAAATCCGAGCGGAACTGGCGGCACTGATGGCAGATTATCCGAACTCATCGCTCGCTGCTGTACTCGATCGACGGCGTTAATGGTGATTGCCGTAATTTTGCTACTGATTATTCTCATTCTGTTGTGGAGGATGATTAGCAATTAGGTGTTAAGGTGGCGAAACCCCGGAAATTACTCGGGGTAATTGTCCGGACAGCCAAAGTTCCGTCTCGGCCAGTGGTCGCCGATTTAAGCGCTGACAGTTGGGTGATTCTAATATGGATTACTTTAAAAGGAGCAAGCCGAAAATCCTGCAACGAAAAAAGAGTAAGCACCCCAAATGCCGAAAAGAGGATGACAGAGTAGGCAGAAGTATCAAAGGAGATACACAAGATGGAAAAGAAATATGAAAAATTAAGCGTTAAGGATTTAGCCGTAATGACTAATAACAGGCAATTGTTCAAGTTGCAAAATTTGACAACCGCCATAAGTTTTCCGCAGAACATTACTTACTGGGAGCAAGTAACCTGTGCCGGATATAATCCGCAATTCAGGCGACTGGAAGCAGTTGTTAAGGTCTATCAAACTACAGGCTACAACGGTAATTTATGTTCAAACGGCTCGCTGGAATACGTGAGGTTTTTTATGGACTTTCACGACGGGTTGGGATTTCAGGATATGGGTTCTACAACTTTTAAAGTAGCCGATATTTCCAACGCTCCGCCGGGACCGCAGCATCCTTTAAGCTATCTGGCTTACTTGTTTATCGATGATACCAAGTACAAGAAGCTTCTCGATTGCGAAAAGGCGGTTATCCCGACACTGCGTGCGGTATTGTCGTGGAACTCTGTTCCTTCACCGGATGCTAACGTATTGCCGCATTATGGTAATCGGATTGATGCAGACATTCAACTGGCAAGAAAATACAGGGTCTTTCCGTGGGAACTGGCGGAGATTACAAAACTCCCGGTGCTGACTGACTATCTCCACCCAGATTTTGAACTCGATCTAAAACCGCCGCAGGTATATTCGGCTGAAGCAGTTCAAAAAGCGAACAAAGCTGCCGGAGTTCCCGACCACCGAACATTCTATTCGGCACTCGGCTCGAAGATAAATTCAACAGTTGATTTTAGCAAGGCTGCTTCAACATTCTCCATAAAAAGTCTTGATAAACTGGGAATTGACCTTAGTAAATTTTTGGAGTTTTTCAATGGCGAAGGAAAGGAAGCTGATGTTACGTTTGAGGAGCTAACCTGCGTCGGGCTGAATACTGCGACAGATAGTTTAGGCGCCGTGATTCACATCAAGAAAGACGCGGGCTTCAATGGTAATTTGTGTTCAAACGGCTCGGCGGAGCATGTCGCTTTTTGGGCTGATTGGAATAACAATGGTATTTTTGACCAGTATTTGGGAACGGTCAGCCTTAATGTTCACGACATTAAAAACATTCCCGCCGGAGGCTTATATTACAATGTTTTACTGCCGTTTGACGTTTCCGAACGTCTAAAGACATGTGATTCGCCGAATATTATCAGGGTCAGAGCGGTGCTTTCGTGGGAATCGCTGCCTTCGACCACCGACCCAAATCTACTTAACACTTGGGGCAATTTCAAAGATGCTTTGGTTCAGTTAAGACCTGCAAGTAATCCGGGCTCCGGAATTCATACCATCATTTCATATGTTGGAAATGTTGACCGGCAGTTCATTCACCCGACCGAACATCTGTATAATTATCAAGCTTTTGCTCCGAATGCGAACAATAACAGACCTTGGGGAGGAGGAGTCAACATCAAAGGTATAATTGACCGCAACGCCTTTGCCGGAGTCATAAAATATAGGCTTAGATATAAGTTGGGCGTCTATACCGTCCCTCCCGCTACTTCCGACACTACTTTTCAACCGGTAGCCGCTTCCGTCACCAATAGTCTTTGGAATCCATTCTTATCGCCGTCCCCATTTTCTAATACCCAATTAGCGGATGCTGATGGATGGTTTGTTTATCTAATCGATGCTGGAAACCCCGTCCCTGCAAACCGTGTGTTCAGCAACGACGGTAATGTTTTAGCTGATTGGAATGCAAGCGGATTAACGGACGGAACATATACAATCCACTTTGAATACACGGATGAACTCGGGAATCCTGTTACAGGCGACCTGTTTTCAATAATTATTTGTAACAAAGGAATGGCCATTAGCCCAACTGCCAATGCGACGGTTGATCTGTCAAAGGAGCTTGACCTCGTAATTGACGGAGGAGATTGTCATAGTTATACACCGGGGGCTCCGATGATTAACGGACATTTAAGGGCGGTTCATCCATATTTTGCGGATTGGTCGCTGGATCTTCAGCCGACTTCGCATACGCACGGCGCGCTTCCGTCTCCAGTTTCCAGAAGCTACTCGGCTTTAGGCGATACGGGTGATGCGAATGGAGTTTGGAGTCTGGACACTTCCCTGTTAGACCCTTGTGGTTACACGGTTAGCATAGGTGCACATACACGAGTGATTTACAATTCGACAAATCTCCCATACTATGCCCCGAAAGCAGTGGGTTTCGCCAAAATTCCGTGAAAATTACTGAAGCAATTGCCCGTCTTTTTTTAGGGCGGGCAATTGCTTTTCACGGAAATTTCCGTGCTGACGAAATGCACACAAGAACAGGAAATAAATTTTTGACCGGACGTAAATTAAACAAATATCATTGCTACGGCTAGAAAAAATCAGGCAAATCTTTTGAACGTCAGCACGCTGGCTACAGCTATGTGTAGATTTAGGCTAAAACAATAAGAAGAAGGAGGAGAAAATTATGCCAGACGGAAAAAAACCAGTAACTGCGATCCAGGTGTTCGCTTTTGTGATCGTGTTGTTGACGATAGGCGGAATAGTATGGGCGGTTGGATACGGCGGCGATTTTCTTAAAGAAGCTGCAAGAGTTAATGGCCTGATCAGATTCTCGGCAGCAATCGTGGTCATTGCGATTACCTTTATCGTCGTGTTTTATTTTGTATCCGGCACCGGCAACACTGAGGAAAATACTACAGCAAGACGTGACTTAATGGCGATCCTGTCAAAGATAACGCCGGTAAACACTTTGAAATGAAGAAGATAGACGAAGGAGAAAAAAAATGGCAAGCACAAAAAAAATAGAAAGAATTCTCAATGTGATTCCGTCACAAGGTACGGAACAGGATTGGAGCATGGATAATGCTCTTGCTTCGGGGATGATGGCGGCTCCGGCGGCTTTGCCTGCAAGCAAGGATTTGCGGGAGGCCTGGTGGAAGGTCGGCGACCAGGGATCGACCGGGTCGTGTGTCGGATGGGGAGCGGCTGAGGGCGTCTTGCGCTGGCATTTTGTCAAGGCAAACAGAATTCCAAAAGATGCAAATTTATCGCCGAGCTTATCTCCGAGATTCGTTTGGATGGCAGCCAAGGAAACCGATGAATTTTTGTCCCGCCCGACAACTTTTATCGAATCCGACGGCACGAGCCTGAAATCGGCTTTGGACATCGCCCGAAAATTCGGCGTGGTTAGCGATAAGATTCTGCCTTTTGGTTCGGGAACGCTTTATCAGGGTGATGTAAATACGTTTTACGCCATTGCATCGCAACTCAAAATCTCCGCCTATATCAATTTGTTCAAGAACTTTATCCAATGGCGGACATGGCTGGCAACAACCGGACCTATTCTCGCGGCGTTGAATGTTGATAAGACCTGGAGCGACGCGGCTCTGACCGGCGGCAACCTGGATGTGTTTCAGCCCAGTACGGTACGCGGCGGACACTGCATTGCCATCGTCGGCTACAAGGCTGACGGACGGTTTATTGTTCGCAATAGTTGGGGAACGACCTGGGGTGACAAAGGGTTTGGATATGCGACCGATGCCTATATCCAGGACGCTTTTTTCGACGAAGCATATGGAGTCAACCTATAAACATCAACCCGTTATTTGATTTCCAGTAACGGCAGAACCATGAATATGGCGGCGAGCATAAGAACCGCTCATCAGCCAATGGAGAGCACGAGATAAAGGTCGGGTAGGACTTTAGGAGAAAAATAACATGAGCGACACATCAAATACGCCGTTGGGTTACACCGCAGCCGAAGCAAATCCAATTGTAAACCTTAATTCTACCGGCACTGATAAAGTAGGTGTATTTACATCTGCTCAGTCGCTTGTAACATTTCCCGGAGCGACCTTTGCCGTTTCGTTGATCTGGTCGGTACTTGAAAAAGTATACCCTCCGTTCGGCACAAAAAATCTGCTGGTGCCGTTGGTATTATCTGTCGCAATCGGCTCACTAATCTATCTGAGTAGCGTCCAACAAGGCGGTGGTGTTAGAGGACACATTATGGGCGGTTTTGTTGCTCTGGTCAATTCTTTCATCATTGCCGCAGCAGTTCTCGGCGTGAGTGGGACGCAAGGTAAACCTGTGGCAAATGACCCGGTCATCGCGAATACGGTCCAAAACCCGGTGCCAGCTAGTAAAGATGACTTGCTCAAACAGGCGGAAGATGCGGCCGCGAGCGAAAATTACGCGCTTGCGATCGAGAAATACAATAGTTTGATCAAACTGGAATCGGAAAATTCCTGGCACTATAAAGATCGTGGAAATGCTTTCCAACATTTAAGGACTCCTAATTTTGAGGCAGCCGTGGCTGATTATAATACGGCTCTCGGGTTAATTCCGAGGTTTGACGATGCAAGCCTAAATCAGATGATGCCAAAACACTAGAACAAGTTCGGGAGTTGTATTCTGATCGCGCCTCGGCATTCTTAGGGCTTTCAAGACGGAGCGAGGCCAAGGATGATTTTGAACGAGTGTGCGTGGTCGATGCAAATTCAGAACTATGTAAGGCCGCCCGAAAAGAACTCAAACAGTTTTAGCCGCGTTCTCGCTCCGGCTCCGGGACAAAATCCGCCGCCGCTTCCACATGCATAATTTGGAGAAGTTCGAAAAGGGCATTTTTTAAGGTTTTATGTTAAGTATTAAAAGTAAAACCGACGTAACTATATGAAAAAGAATCCACCGAAAACTGCTGCACAAAAAGAGAAACTGACGACACCTAAAACTGACGGGAAAAAAGTCAGTAAAGCCACGCTGAAGGCTGAGCAAAAGGCTTTCGTAAAAGCATGGGCAAAAAGACAGAAGTCGAGCCTTGCCTTCGCGGCGGCCGCAGGCATTGATCAGACCGTGGAAAACCTCTCAAAGATAGATCACATCGTGGTTTTGATGCTCGAAAATCGCTCATTCGATCACATGCTCGGTTATTTGAGCCTGGAAGGCATCCGCACCGATATCGATGGCTTGCAGAATACTATGTCGAACAAGGATTCGAATAATAACGCCATTCCGGTCTTTCACTTAAAACAAACGGCATTCACAGGCGGCGAAGACCCATGCCACGAATTTGACTGCGTGGACGAGCAGTTAACTGGCCCGAACGCCGGATTTGTTAAGAATTTTGAAAAACACCACCCGTCGAATAAGGGTCTGGTCATGGGCTACTATAACGCCACTGAAGTACCTGTTTTCGACCACCTGGCAAAGCATTTTGTTACATTCAACCGTTGGTTTTCTTCTGTTCCGGCAGCTACGTGGCCGAATCGGCTCTATTCGATCACCGGCCGAGCTTCAGAGAAGAAAAGCAAGAAAGTTCCGATCTATAATATTCCCTCGTTTGTCAGACACCTCGACGCAAATGATGTCTCATGGGGCTGGTTTAACCATAAAGGCGTAGGCACGCTTCGATTAGTCGATGGCCATTATCGCATCGGTCACTTCGACAAATTTGCATATTTTGATAAACGTAAAAGCTTTACGTCCGGTCTTTTTGGCGATCTCAGTTTTATCGAACGGGCACAGCAGGGTTCTCTGCCTTCGGTTTCATGGATCGATCCCAATTTTATCAACGCGCCGGGTGGAAACGTTTCGACATCGAACGACGACCATCCTCCGTCAGATATATTAAATGGCCAGTCACTCGTCCTTCAGCTTTACCGGGCTATTACAACCGGACCAAAGTGGGACAAAACACTGCTGATTGTTGCATATGATGAGCATGGCGGATTATTCGATCACGTCGAGCCGACGGCAGCGGAAGATGATAATCCGAATTTTATGAAATACGGCGTTCGCGTTCCGGCGTTTATCGTCTCTCCTTATGTCGAAGCCGGAGTCGTTAGTGATTTTGTTTTCGACCATACGTCGATAATCAAAACAATTTTGCTGCGGTTTTGTTTGGACGGCGTGATGTACCCGAATATGGGCAAACGTGTCAGCGCGGCAAACCATCTCGGTTCGTTCCTCACGAGTGACACACCGCGACAGCCTCCTTCGAGTTCAGGTGTTATTAATGCAGTTGCGTCGTGGAAAAAGGAAATCTTCAAGGACTCGCTAAGCCTCGGGGCTAGTTCTTTTTCGCCCCCACCGGAACCCAACGACCTGCATAAAGGGATTCTCGCGGCGAGCAAGAAAATTAAAGCTCAAGGCTTTCCAGAGGACCAGCCGTAAAGATTACAACTTCAGTTTTTAAATAACATAAGGAGGAAAAAATGTCAGAACAAATAACTCAGGATATGAAAGCAATGGGAGTGGCTCAGGTTTTAGTGTTTATGAAACCGGATGCAGATTCGACGAAGACAGCCGTCATGGCAAACATCGGTGACCATTTTACAAAATCAGAATTTAGCATTTCGAGCGCCGTCGCCGCGTCGACTGACGGCATTTCAAGCGCAAGTGTGCCAAAAATGCGCTATTATCCAAATCTCGGTGTTGCCCTTGGTACTGTCGACCGAGACGGATTGTCGGCACTGCGGGCCGACAAAACAAATGTTGATAAAGTATGCGGAACGCCGCCGTTGGGATTGATAAGGCCCAGAGAGACGAACGCGGCAGAATTAGAAGACAGCGAAACATGGGGCATCCGGGAGCTTGGCGTAAAAGATCTCTGGGATCAGGGACTTACCGGCCAAGGCGTTTTGATTGGACACCTCGATACGGGTGTTGACGGTGATCATGCGGCATTTAAGAAAAATGCGATATTCGATTTTACAGAGTTTGACGGTATCGGGAAGGAAGTTACACCAAAGCCCAAAGCATACGACAGTGGCGAACATGGAACACATACCGCCGCAACCATTCTCGGACGAGCAGTAAGCGGCAAATCCGTCGGCGTAGCTCCAGACGCACAACTCGCAAGCGCTATGGTTATCGAGGGCGGCAATTCCGTACCACGTGTCATTGGCGGAATGGATTGGGCGGTTGGCAAGGGGGTAAGGATTTTAAGCATGTCGCTTGGGTTCCCAGGATGGTGGACCGATTTTCTCGGCCTGACTAGAATTCTTCGTGCGAAAGGTATTCTTCCAGTCTTTGCGATCGGTAACGAGTATGCAGGGAAAAGCCGTTCGCCAGGAAATTATTGGCAGGCTGTCTCTGTCGGGTCATGCAATGAGCAACTGGAAGTATCAGATTTTTCGTCAAGCCAGCTTTTTAAGCGTAAGACGGACCCTGTCGTTCCCGATCTCGTAGGTCCGGGTGAAGGTATCATCTCCGCAAAACCAGGCGGTGATTATCAGTCAATGAACGGAACATCCATGGCGACGCCACATATTGCCGGTTTGGCAGCCTTATTATGGCAGGCAAAGCCAAACGCGACCGCAAATCAAATTGAAAAGGCAATATACGGTTCCTGCGTTCTTCCGCCCACGATGTCTAGAATGAGGGCTAATAGAGGTCTGCCGAACGGGCCAAGGGCACTGGCATTGTTATAAAAATCCGCGTTTGGTATGCTAGGGATATTGTGCGAACAGGAAAAAAGACAAAGACTGACCCAGAATTAACGAGACAGCTCAACGCAAAATCCGCTGGAAAAGAATCTATAGGAGCGGTGTTTTCGCTTGATCTCCCATTGAAAAAGCTGCTGGATCCAAATGTAGTCGAAGAAACTACTAATAATGTACTAAGACGCGCCGAAAAAAGTGCGGGATCAAAACCACGGGATGTAAACGTTTTCAAGAATTTGGGTTCATTTGCGGTCTCGGCCGACGCCTCTTTCCTTCAGGAAATTATCGATGACCCTGACATCGCATCTGCTGTAGCCAGTAGTCAACCCGAATCGGATATTGAGCCCGTTTGACAAATCCAGTTTCTACTATTCTAACTGTCATCACCTCAACCCCTGTCCAAACTGCTCTGAGCCAAAAGATCCGATTCCGTTTAGGCGGAAGCTGAAGACTAGTTTGTTTTCTTTTCTCACGCCGACGTTGAAGCTGTAGTATTGGAGGGCGACGGAGCAGCAGTCGTAGGTGTAGCTGACGGTGACGAGCGAACTGATAAGGGGGTTTTGTCGGCTGGCGTGACGAATTTTGGAAGTTAAAGTAGAATGATGTCCCGCTCTGTGCGTTATATCAGGCCGATCATAGCTTCGCTCATGCTTTGGTCTGACATTATAATTATCGGTCGCAATTCAACCTCACCGCAACCCTTGGCCGAATTGTTCGGTGCCGACGGTTCCGAGGCCGTTTAGGCGGAAGCTAAAGGCGACTCGGTTTTCGTTGCGGGCACCGACGTTGAAGGTGTAATACTGGATCGCCAACGCACAGCAATCGTAGGCATAGCCGATGGTGTAGAGCGAACTTATCAAAGGTTGGAGACCTCTTGATCGACGGTTCTCAAAATCGAGGAACAGCGAAACACCGCCGTAAAGACCGTGGTCACGGTTGCCGACAAGGATCGACGGGCTCCACTGCGAACCGCGTAAGGTTCCGGCTTCCTTTGCATTATTATTCGCATACTGGGCAAGCGAAGGGATCAAATTGACTGCCCGTGTGTAATAAAATGTCTGGAACACCTTGACCAGTTTTGTATTGTAGCCAACCGATGCTGAAACGGCACGCACTCCGTCGCCCTGCACACCAACATCTAATCGAGTATTGAAAAATACCGTCCTCTGCGGCCGAAATGTGAGGTCGATATTTAGCGGTGAAAAACGCCGTGCGACGCCGCCGAAAGTATAAAAGCTCAATGCAGTGATCGGTTCGATCTGATTTCTTTGCCCCTGGACCAAAGCCCCGCCAAAGGTCTTGTCAAAAAAATACTTGCCGCGGACAGTAAGGCTGAATATCTCGTATGGCTGGATGGTCAGTGAATTTTGTGTTTTGGGTTTTGTATCTTTTGTCTGCTCCGTGTCATCGCCGACATCCACCACGAATTTTCCTGTCAATCCGGCCTTTACCTGTAAAAGCTTCTGCGCCTCTTCGGTCACGGCTTCGGCGTATCGTCTTGTGTAGATGCGGTTAGTGATGCCGTATTCGACCTCGTTTGTGTCCGCAATGGTGTCCAATTGGTCAAAACGTATTATTCGGTTGAAATTATCAACGCCCTTTATAAAGCGATATGTGACAAACGGTTCTATCACGTGTCTGAAACGGAATGTATTATCTTTTCCGTAGAAGTTTTTCGCCAGGGCTACGGGCCTGATATCGAATTCAAACTCGCCGTATTTACGAAGCACGTCGCTACCGGTGACCTGCCGCAAATTGTTAAATGAATTAGAGTAATATGTCGCACGTATCGCCCCCGATGCCGTGAAATTAACATATTTCGTATGCAGCGGGACCAGCACCTGCGGGTAAATATCGAGCCGCTGCCCGATCACCGGCGTGACGACCGGATCGCTTCCGGTCACTTGCCTGTAAAGCTCGACATTGTCAACTTGCTCACGCCTTGAAACACCCTCGATGCTCGTTTTAAATGAAAAATATACAGGCTTTAAGAATGAAAGCGTTGACGGACGTTTTTCAAAATGCACACTAGGCAAATTGGAGGTTTTTATCCGCACATTGGGGATCGAAATCACCTGTGAGCGGGCAAGAAGGTCAAGCGTATAGTTGTTCCAGCTTTTATTTACAAAAGCCTGCGATACTTCGATAGGCGAAATGATCTGCTGCACACCATCCGAAAAAACCTGCCGAAATGCCAGATTAGAGGTCAGCCGAACGTCGGTCGCCGCGGTAAATCCGTTAGAAAAATAATGCACACCTTCCGCATAGACGATTGAACCGCCCTGGTTCGGCCGGTCCGGGCTCTCGTCTGCTCCGAGGATACGGTCCTTGACCGCGTAAAAGCCAAAATTGAAATACGACCGCGAATTTGCCCGCGTCCGCACATCCAACCCGTAACCGAAACCGCGTGAAGTGTAAAGATCGCCGCGAAATGTCACATCGGCCGACCTGCCCAATGTCTGAAAATAAGCACCTGATAATCTAAGCCCTTTGTTGCCTGAAAACGAAAAACTCGGCGTCAGGAAACCTGATGAACGGTCTCGAACTTTGATCGGTATCGAAACATACGGCAAGGGAATGACCGGAATATCCTTTACCCTGAATTTTGCATTTTTTAATTTTATTTTGTCGTTAATTTTGATCTTCGCTTCATCGGCGGTGAACGACCATTTCGGCACGGCTTCTTCGCAAGCCGTGAATTTCCCCTTGGTCACCACGACCTCATTAAGAGCGGTGCGTTCAACACGTTCGGCGGTAAAATAGATCACCGTTCCGTCGTTGGTCTGATTTGTGAACCCGGTGGAATCTTCAAAAACCCCAAGCTTTGTCTTGTAATTCCAGACAGCCTTTGCCCCTGTGATGCGCTGGTCGTCACCCTGGTCAAACACCACGCTCCCTTCCGCGACCATTTTGTTCTCGGCTTCATAGATACTTATTTTGTCTGCCTGCAGCCTGTAGATGCCAAAATGAACATCCACATTACCTTCGTGGACGAGGACACGTTTACCTTCCACGCCTTCAACGGTCTGCTTTTGCGAATAAACGACCACTTCGCCGTCTCCGCCTTCTTTTTCGAACGACACTTTAGGTTTAGGCGGTGGTATATTTTGATCGGCCGATATTGGATTTATATTCGGAGTATCGGTGATCGGATTGGCAATTTGGCGTTCGACAGGATTTGTCTGCTGCGCGTTTCCCGATAGATGCGGCAACACAAGGAGTGAAATAAAGATGATGATTTTATGAAAACGCATTCAGTTTAAGAGATAATAATTCGATGCTAACACGAAACCGAATAAACAATAAAGCCTTGTGTTAGACTAATAATCCGGCCAAAACAACTTGTAAATTATGGCAAAACAGAGCGTTTTAGTTGTAGAAGACGAAGAATTGATGCGTTCGATCTTACGCAGGCTGCTGGAAGATGCGGGCTTCCGCGTTTTCACCGCCGACAGCTCTGAAACCGCGCTTGAGATCTTTCCTGATAACGACATTGCCGCAACGTTGACCGATATTAAAATGGCGGGAATGGACGGCCTACAGTTGCTTGAACGAATTAAAGCCGTCGATCCCAATGCAATGGTCATAATTATGACAGCATATTCGTCTGTCGATTCCGCAGTATCCGCTCTGCGCAAAGGAGCATATGATTACGTCACAAAGCCTTTTGTTAACGAAGACCTTCTTCAGACCATAAAAAATGCAATTCTACAGCGCGAACTTTTTCACGAGAACCGTGCCCTTCGCCGTGAACTTAATAAGCAATACACGTTCACGGAAATTATCGGACAGAGCAACGGCCTAAAAAACATTTTCACATTGGTCCAGAAAGTTGCCGATACGAATGCGGCGGTTTTGATACAGGGAGAAAGCGGCACCGGCAAGGAATTGATCGCCCGGGCTATCCATTTCGACAGCGGACGCGCCTCAAAACCATTCCTTGCGGTAAATTGCGGGGCCTTGCCAGAGTCCCTGCTTGAAAGCGAGCTTTTCGGGCATACAAAAGGAGCCTTTACCGGTGCCGTCACCGAGAAAAAAGGGCTGTTCCGGAGTGCTGCGGGCGGCACGCTTTTTTTGGATGAGATCGGCGAAATGCCGTTGCCGCTGCAAGTGAAATTGCTGCGTGCGCTGCAGGAACACGAGGTCACGCCCGTCGGCTCATCAATTCCCGTCAAATTTGACACGCGGATAATTGCCGCGACAAATAAGGACCTCGAATTTGAGGTCGCCGCAAATAATTTCCGGGAAGACCTTTTTTACAGGCTTAATGTGATCGAGATCTCGATCGCGCCGCTTCGCGAACGGCGCGATGATATTCCGCTGCTGGTCAAACATTTTGCGGTTAAATCCGCACGCAATCAGAACGCCGAAGAAAAGGCGGTGACAAATGAAGCGATGTCTGCTCTATTGAACTACGATTGGCCGGGAAATGTACGCGAATTGGAGAACGTCATTGAACGGGCCTTCATCCTCAGCGGCGGCGAGATCGATCTCAACAGCCTGCCGTTAAAGGTCCGTAGCAAAACCGCAAATATATCTGAGACCGGCGAATCTCGGCCGACTCTCGAAGAGACCGAACGTAAATACATGTTGGAGATAATGGACGAGGTGGAAAATGACAAGGCCAGAGCCGCAAAAATTCTCGGCATCGATCTTTCCACACTTTATCGCAAGCTAAAGCGATATCAGGATATTTAAATATCTATTTGGAAGACGCTTCGAGGATAAAATAATCGCTGTTCTCAATTTTCACGAGCCGTCCATGAATATATGGCGGAAGCAAAATGTCATCGGCCGAATACGATTCCCCGTTTAGCAGATCGTCACCGCTGATCTCGCTTTGTGCCATAAGTTCGGCTGGAAACCATTGTTCGGTTGTCATGTTGGCTGTTTCACCCTGTTTGCGTTTCTGGACCTCCGTAAGAAATGCTTTGGCCTGTTCGGCAGGAAGTCTCAATACCGCAATAAGTTTCTTTTCGATCTGGTCCGAGGTTTGATCTTTTAACGATTCTTCTTTCCAGACCGTTTCTTCCGGGTCAAATGGCAGGTTGACCAAAGCCCGTAGTTCCTCGGTGTTGTCCTTTACGGTGTTCGTCGCTCGATTGGCTGTATTGGCCGGCGACGTATTTACCGCGGTTAAATTGTCATCTTTTTGGCTTAAGGTGCAGCCGACTAGCATTTGAATTGATAAAATAAATGCTAGAATAATCGCAGTTTTTAACCATTGCATCGGCCTATTGTAAAAGCATTGATTGGTCTTTGCAATTCGCCGGCACAGCAAGGTGGCTTAAGCTTGGCCTGTGCTGACCAAAGATCTTTCTGCGAACGACCTAAAAGGCAGGTAAAGACATGAGAACAAAAACTATATGTATTTCTATAGCTTTGCTGGTATTTTCAGCTGTTTGCCCGGCACAAATACAAAAGCCTTCCGGCATTGTTAGATCGTTCTACAAATTTCATCTGGCCGCCTCCGGCACTTTCAACGCAGCAGCGATCAAGACCCGCCGTAGATGGTTCAGCGCCGATCTAAACATGCTTTTCCATAACGAACTGAAGCGCCAAAAAGCATATTTGAAGATAAATCCGACCGACAAACCGCACTTCGGCGACGGCTTCCCTTTTCAGCCTTTCGAAGAATGCTCGCAGGGCGGCAGAGCTTATAAAAACACTTACATCGTCATCGATAAACGCACCGCACGAAACACGGCCACGGTCGAGATAAAATTTTATGGGCCCAAAAAGTGCGGCGGAAAATTGATTGACACATACGAGATCGAGATGATAAAAACCAGTTCCAGTTGGCTGATAAACGATTGGATATATTCTAATGGCGAAACCCTTACTTCAGAACTTAAACGTGCAGATTATTAGTGTCGCTTGTTCGCATCACAACCCTTAATGAAAAATAAAAACGCCGTTTGGTACGCATTGTTCGTCCTGTTTTTTATAAACACGATGAATTTTTTCGACCGTCAAATATTGGGAGCGGTCGGCGAACCGATACGAAAGGAATTCGGTTTGGGCGATTCGGCTCTTGGCGCAATGAATACGGCTTTCACTATTCTGTATGCTTTTGTCGGCATTCCACTGGGCAGATTAGCTGATAAAGCCGGGCGAAAATGGATATTATCGGCCGGTGTTTTTTTATGGAGCCTGTTCACAGCGGCTTCTGGCTTCGCACAAAATTTTTGGCAGATATTTGCAGTGCGTCTCGGCGTAGGCATTGGTGAAGCATCGTGTGCACCGGCCGCAACGTCGCTTATCGCCGATTATTTCCCCGCCGAAAGCCGTGCCAAAGCCACCTCGATTTTCATGCTCGGATTACCGGTCGGCATTGCCTTGAGTTTTGGCGTAAGCGGCACTATTGCAAGAGTTTACGGCTGGCGTGCCGCTTTTTTTGTGGCGGCTGTGCCGGGTTTGATCTGTGTGCTTCTCGCTTTGTTCATTCGCGAACCGGAACGCGGAACTTTCGATAATACTGGTGCCGAAGACGGCAAAGGCACAAGATCGGTTTACAAAGAGATATTGTCTTCGCCGACCATGCGTTGGCTGATCGTTTCGGGTGCGATCCACAATTTCAACCTGTATTCGATCAGTGCATTCATGACGCCTTATCTGATGCGTTTTCACGGGTTGGATATCCGTGACGCCAACTTCATTTCGATGATAATCTACGGATTTCTCAGCTTGCCGGGACTTCTGCTTAGCGGGGTCATTGGTGATGCCGCCAAAAGAAGAAAGCCGAATGGAGCTTTGCTTGTTGCATCTGCCGCGATCCTGCTCTCGATCCCCTTTTTCTACTTTGCCCTCGGCGTTGCGTCCGGAATCGTTTATCCCTTCCTGTTTTTAATGGGAACGAGCGTCGCATTGTTATATTTCTATTATTCGATAGTTTATTCAACGATTCAAAATATCACCGAACCAAGATCACGCGGCACGGCAATGTCCTTGTATTTTATGGCCATGTATCTGCTCGGCGGTGCGTTTGGGCCGTATGTCGTAGGCATCATCAGCGATTATTTTACGCGGCAGGCGGCAATAGCATCAGGTGCCGTAGAGTTTTCGGTCGCTGCTCTCGAACCTTTCCGTGCCGCCGGCCTGAGGTCTGCAATGTATGTCATACCGGTTTTAAGCATTGTTCTGACCGCGGTTCTGTACGCCGCCTCGCGCACCGTGAAAAAGGACATCGAGAAGTTGGAAGGCCGGATGAGCGGTTTAAGTTAATCCCGACCCTGAAAGGGTCGCACAATGGCGTTCGGTGGCTCCCCTTCAGGGAGCGAATCAGATCATCACCAAACCCAGGGTTTCACCCGGGGCTATTATCTTTGACGCTTTCAGCGTCGGAAAACCCTTTCTACCATACAACCGTGATTTCGATGTAAACTTGCATTTATGCTAAAATTTCAACTTATACATAAATAACGAAATCGACATATGACACCAGAAATCACCGAAGCAATTACTAGATCAGCCGAAGAAAAAAAGCGTTGGGAGCAGGAAACGCTGCAAAAGGTCCTCGATAAAACCGCCGAACGCAAAACTAGTTTCGAAGGCATTTCGCTCGAACCGGTCGAACGCCTTTACAGCGAATCAGACGCTGAAAACTTGAGCGAGATCGGCTTCCCCGGTGAATATCCATACAAACGCGGCATACACCCGACCGGCTATCGCGGTAAGCTCTGGACGATGCGCCAGTTTGCCGGATTCTCATCGCCCGAAGAAACTAACAAAAGGTTCAAATATCTGATGGCCCAGGGCCAGACAGGATTAAGCGTCGCCTACGATCTTCCGGCCTTGATGGGCCTCGACGCCGATTCGCCTTTGAGCGAAGGCGAGGTTGGGAAATGCGGTGTCGCAGTTTCTTCTTTGGCCGATTTTGAGGTCTTATTTGACGGCATCCCGCTTGAAGAAGTAACGGTTTCGCAGACGATCAACGCTCCCGCACCGATATTTCTGGCAATGTATCTGGTCGTCGCCGAAAAGCAAAAGGCTGACTTTTCAAAGATTTCAGGCACGCTCCAAAACGATATTCTGAAAGAGTACATCGCCCAAAAAGAATGGATCTACCCGATCAAACCGGCGATGAAGCTCGTGATCGACACCTTCGAATACACGGTCAAACACGTCCCGAAATATAACCCGATCTCGGTGTCTGGCTATCACATTCGCGAAGCGGGATCAACCGCTTTGCAGGAACTGGCGTTTACCCTGCGTGACGGCGTCGAGTATGTGCAATATGGCGTAGATCGAGGAATGGATGTTGACGCTTTCGCCCCGCGTCTTTCATTTTTCTTCAACGCCCACAATGATTTCTTCGAGGAAATAGCCAAATACCGGGCCGCCCGCGTCGTTTGGGCCGAGACGATGAAGGAGCGTTTCGGGGCAAAAAGCCCGCGCACTATGCAAATGCGTTTTCACACGCAGACCGCCGGAGTTTCGCTCACCGTCCAGCAGCCTCTGATAAATATTGCCCGCGTGGCGATTCAGGCCCTCGCCGGGGTTTTGGGCGGAACGCAAAGCCTGCACACCGATTCATACGACGAGGCCCTCGCCCTGCCGACAGATAAAGCCGCCTTGATCGCCCTCCGCACCCAACAGATCATCGCCGAGGAAACGGGTGTCGTAAACACGGTCGATCCGCTTGGCGGCAGCTTCTATGTCGAATCGCTGACGCAGAAAATGATCGACGGCTGTTACGATTATTTTGAGAAGATCGACGGTTTTGGCGGTATGGTCGAAGCGGTCGAAGCCGGTTTCCCGCAGCGTGAAATTCAGGAATCGGCGTACCAATATCAAAAAGCCGTCGAGCGGAACGAGCAGGTCATCGTCGGCGTCAACAAGTATGCCATGGCCGATGACGATTCCAAGATCGACACGCTCCGTATCGACGAAACCGTCCGTGCCCATCAGCTCCTGCGTCTCGAACACGTCAAAACGACAAGGGATTCGGGTGCAGTAGCAAATTCGCTTGAAAAACTGAAGCAGGTGTCTAAGAAAAACGAAAACACCATGCCCGCCATCATCGAAGCCGTCGCCGCCTACGCCACTGTCGAAGAGATCTGCGTGGCATTGAGAGATGTATATGGAATTTACGAAGAACCTGCGTTTTAATGATCTCTTGTCCACGAAATGAGACGTAGATAAAAGCAACATTATGACTTGTAACCAAGGCTGAACTTGCTAAACTTGACTTATGTTCCGCCGTATTTATCTTGATAACAGTGCAACAACGCAGCCTGACGCCGAAGTATTCGAGGCTATGCTTCCCTGGCTGACCGAGAAATTTGGCAATGCGTCGAGCATTCATTTTTTCGGTCAGGAAGCACGCGGTGCAGTTGATAAAGCCCGGCATCAGGTAGCCGAGTTAATAAACGCGAGGCCAAACGAGATAGTCTTTACATCCGGCGGCACCGAATCAAACAATCTGGCTGTCCGCGGACTTTTGGAAAGTCTTAACGCCGGCTCCCAGTCGACAAAACGCCACATCATTACCTCCGCCATCGAACATTCAGCCGTCCTCAATGTCTGTGAAGACCTTGAAAAACAAGGTTACGATGTTACTTATCTGCCTGTTTACGGCGACGGCATCGTCCGTCTCGAAGACCTAAAAAAATCTATCCGCGACGATACGGTTTTAATCTCGATCATGACTGCGAACAACGAGATCGGTACGATCCAGCCGGTCGAGGAGATTGGCAAACTCGTCCGCGAAAGACGCGAAAGCGGCAATAAACTATGGTTTCACACCGATGCGGTGCAGGCGGTGGGCAAAGTCCCGGTAGATGTCGAGGCCCTGGGCTGCGATATGCTATCAATTTCGGCCCACAAAATATACGCCCCAAAAGGCATCGGGGCTTTATACGTTCGTCGCGGTGTGCGTCTTCATCCGCAAAATATCGGCGGGCATCAGGAACGCGAACGGCGCGGTGGCACCGAACCTGTGCCGCACATCGTCGCATTTGGAAAGGCCTGCGAACTGGCTAAAACGCGATTGGAGGACGGCATAAGTGAATTGGCGGCAATACGGGATGCTTTCGAACATGGCGTCTGCGAAAGGATCTCCGATCTCGTCATGAACGGCGATCATGCCAAACGCCTTCCAAATATCTCAAATATTTCCTTTCGTTTCATTGAAGGCGAAGGCTTGCTCATCAATCTCGACATGCAGGGCATTGCCGTTTCGACCGGTTCCGCCTGCTCGTCCGGTTCGCTCGAACCATCGCCTGTTATTCGCGCACTCGGCAGAAACGACGAACTTGCACGCGGAGCCATCCGGTTTAGCTTTGGAAAAAATAATACGATGGAAGACGTGGACCACGTCCTTGAGATATTGCCAAAATCGGTGGAAAACCTAAGAAAGCTTTCTCCGCAATATGTTAAAGCGGCTTAGCTCACAGATCAGCTAATGTCGGCGGGAATCTTATAAGTGAGATTTTTTGCGGCTTGTGTGAGCAGCCAATTATTTTGGTTTTTCTTGACCGCTTCTTGAAAATAGGCTATTGATTCGATCGCTTCGGACTTTTCCTTACATTTAACAAAACCGGCTGTTATAGCATTAAATACGATATTTATCGGAATCCCTTCTTTTTCCCATTCGGCGATCAATGTATAATCCGTCGGATTCAAGATACCTATTGATGGTACTCGGGCAAGAAAAAAATCCGCGATTTCTGTAACGTAACTCATACACTTGCTTCCAAAAAAAAAGCAGCCTGCCGGTCTCCCGGTAAGGCTGCTCCACGTAAATCTACCCCCCCAAGCTTGATACCTGGATTAGCCCGCAGTTATAACACCACAATTTACCGAAGGAGATGTGCCAGCAAATCCGGCAGTGATGACTCCAGCAAATCCTGCAGTAATGACTCCTGCAAATCCTGCTGTGATAACTCCTGCAAATCCCGCAGTGATAACTCCAGCAAAGCCCGCAGTAATTACGCCGTCTCTAGATGTTTCAGATGTACAGGACTCTGATTTGACCGTTGTTCTTGCTACAGTTGCATCCGAAGTGCGTCCCGCTGTAATTACACCTGCGTTAGCAAAAGTTGTCCCTAATGTGACGATGGTTACCAATGTTATCCAACCAAAAATAATTTTTAAGTTTCTCATGTTTGTTCCTTTATGTTTATTAAAATTAAAGCTTCCTGCTTTGCGTTGCTCTTTTTATTACAAGCACCGTGCCATGAGATATTCTGACGTTGCATGATCTTTTAATATCAATGAGATCAACAGTTACGGGTTCTCTTCAATGTTAGGATACACGTATCTCAGGATACGGATTAAGTGTATACATCATTATCATTTAATAGTAAGTCCTTTATTTTCAATATTTAATAATTTGGATAGTAAATATGCATAAAAATGCTTACCTGCTATACAAATCTCGTTGAAAGTTAGTTTTTTAGTAGATTTTTTTCTTTTAATGGTGTTAAACTTTGTTGTCTGGCGTTATTGCCTCCTTATATTTTTTTTGCAGGACGTATGTTCTCTTGAAAATCCCCCCTAAAACTCGCTTCCTAAACTAATTATGAACAGAAAAAAACTGTCTGATTACTACAAGGCAATAATCATTGCCCTGGGAGTTATATGTCTGGGGTGGGCTCTATTTGCATTACCGGGACCGGCCTATAGTTTGGGCTATCTCTTTCTTTTGATATTTTCTGTTCTCGTTTCCCCACGTCTCAGCCTTATTCTTCCCCGTTCAAGGGTCACGGTAAGTTTTTCCGACGCTGTTATCTTCCTATGTTTCTTAATATATGGCGGCGAGGCGGCGATAGTTGCCGCTTCGCTCGAAATGCTTGCTAACTGTTATTACATTAAGTGGAAAGAGCTGATGGTTTTTGGCAGATATATGATTCTGACCAATACTTTTATTGCTTCGATTTCGGTCACCGCCACTTATTTTGTATGGCAGATATTTTCATTTCTGACCGGCATTGAAATAATGTCATCGAACACGCGACAGCTGATCGCAAGCCTTGGAGTATTGGCAGTAACGCATTTTTTGGTTTCCACATATTTAGGGGCCATGGTTCAGGTTTTCAAGGAAAACAGCCTGAAATTATGGGACACTTGGAAAAAACACTACTTTTCCATCTCAATGACGCACATAGTTGGGGCCGGCTTGGCCGGGATGATCTACAAGCTGATAAATTATGGTGACATATTTACCGCTGCGGTCGCATTTCTTGCTCTTGGGATCATATATTTGAATTATCGCCAGTCGATCGGAGAGATAAATGACGCGGTTGAAAACTTTGAAAAGGCTGAACGCGACAAATCCGCTGCCGAACGCGAACGCCGAAAGGAAGCGGAGCGCCACTCGGAACAGCTTTCTATTTCTCTTAAAAAGGAAGAACTTGCCAACGATGCCCTTCGGCAAAGCGAAAAAGACCTGCAATATGCCGCCTTGTACGATTCACTCACCGGCCTCGCCAATCGCAAGCATTTTGGCGATATTCTGCGTAATTTGATCGATGAATACAAGGAAAATCCCTCGATCAATTTTCAGGTCCTATTTCTCGACATCCGCAGCTTTAAGAACATCAATGACAGCTTGGGCCACACTATTGGCGACAAGGTTTTGGCGATAGCCGCAAAACGTTTTGTCCGGATGCTTAATCCAGGCGACACCGTCGCCCGGATCGGAGGAGATGAATTTGCGATCATCCTTCGCAATCTGACAACGGTCGGCAAGGCTCAAAAGGTCGCCCGCCGCATATATCAAAGCATTACCCAGCCTTTCGCCCTCAGCGGAAACAACATTTTGATCGACGTCAATATCGGCATTGCACCGTGCGACGCCGAGTACGACACGCCAGAAGAAATTTTACGCGATGCGGACATAGCGATGCATTACGCCAAGGAAACAAATGACGGTCTGGCGGTTTTCACGCGAGAATTGCGCACGCGTTTTCTCGAACGGGTGCGGTTCGAAATTGATCTCCGCAACGCTATCGACCGCGAAGAACTTTCGATGCATTACCAGCCGATCATATCGCTCGGCGACGGCCAACTTGTCGGTTTCGAGGCCCTTCTCAGGTGGCACCACAGCGAATTCGGCCTTATTCCGCCAAACAAATTTATTCCAATTGCCGAACAAGCCGGATTGATCCAGCCGATCACCGTTTGGATATTGCGCGAGACGTGCAAACAGTTGGCGGAGTGGCAAAGAATATCCGCCGAATACGTAAATTTGATGATGAGCGTGAACATTTCAGGCAAGCATCTTTCAAATAACGATTTGATAGAGGATGTAAGTTACGCTCTCGAAAAATCGAAACTCCGCCCCGAAACACTTAAGCTTGAGATCACCGAAAGCTCCGCCATGGAAAATGCGGAACATACGATAAATATGCTGCATAAGCTAAAGCAGCTCGGCGTGCAGTTGAGCATTGACGATTTCGGCACCGGATATTCGTCGCTCAGCTACCTGCACCGGCTGCCGTTCGATACATTAAAGATCGACCGTTCATTCGTATCGCGGGTCGGCGAACACGGCGAGAATTCCGAGATCCTGCAAACGATCATTTCGCTCGCCAAGAACTTGAAAATGCGCGTCATCGCCGAAGGCATCGAGACTGAGCCGCAGCTTGCCGTTCTGCAAAATCTCGGATGCGATTACGGCCAGGGATATTTGATGGCAAAGCCCAAAAACAGGAACGAAACGGAAACACTGCTTTACCGCCGCCCGAATTGGCTGCCTTTTGGGACCGGAACGGAATTCGAATCTTCAAAAGAAAGTGACCGAGTGGAAGAAGTGTTACCGGTATTTTAATTCCTGCGTTGGCTCCCGCTCTTAATTAACCATCTATTGTCAATGATTTATGTCCTTAAGCTCCAAACCTATTGTCGCGGCTTCGCCTTCACCATAAACTTTAATGTCCAACACCTTTCGAGAAACCTGACACAAGGCCGCAAACATATGTAATTTAACCCCGGCCAAAACCCAAATTTCCTCTCTCCAGACTCGCAAAATAAAATGCATTGCCTTTATAATCATTGAAAATACTTTCAATGAGGTGAACAACGCATAATGATAAAAAGTTTTTCTTTGGTTCTGTTGGTTCTTTCCTTACTTATTCTGAACGTTTCCGCTCAAACTGCATTTGACTACCCGAATCCGCGAAAGGGCGATCAGGTTGATAATTATCACGGCACCATGGTCAGCGACCCATATCGCTGGATGGAGGACACAAAACAGCCGGAGGTCCAGTCCTGGATCGCGGCGGAGAATAAATTGACCGCTTCGTATCTTGATACGATCCCGCAGCGGGATGCGATCAAGGCCCGCCTCACCGAGCTTTGGAATTACGAGCGTTTCTCGTCGCCGTCGAAGGTCGGCAAAAAGTATATTTTCTCAAAAAACGATGGCCTGCAGAATCAAAGCGTAATGTATATCGCTGATTCGCTGGACGATCCCGGCCACGTTTTCTTCGATCCGAACAAACTGGCCGCCGACGGCACCGCCGCACTGAACGGCTCGTCGTTTACGGACGACGGCAAGCTCTGGGCCTATGGTGTCGCCGTTGCGGGTTCCGACCGTACCGAATGGAAGATACTCGATGTCGAGACCGGCAAATATCTGCCCGACACGCTGCGGCCAAACCGCCAGGGCGGGATTTCGTGGCTGAATGACAATTCCGGTTTTTATTACAGCCGTTTCCCGGACGCTCAGGAAGGCGCCGAATTAAAAGGCAGCAATTTCTATCAAAAGCTTTATTTTCATAAATTAGGAACGCCGCAGTCCGATGATTATGTTGTTTACGAACGGCCCGACAACAAGGAATTTTTCGTCAGCGGCGGTGTTACGGAAGACGGCAAATGGCTGATAATCAGCGTCGGCAAAGGTACTTCACCAAAGAACATGGTGTTTTTCAAAAGCCTTGCGAAGGAAAAATCACCTATCGTCCCGCTCGTCAGCGATCTCGAAGGCAATTATTCGTTTCTCGGGAACGACGGCCCGGTCTTCTACTTCACCACAGATAAGGGAGCGTCTCGAGGCAAGCTCGTTTCGGTCAATGTTCTCGCCCGTTCGCAGAGTTGGAAAGACATTGTGCCTCAATCCGCTGAAACGCTGCAAAGCGTTGATTTCATCAACAATCAATTTGTACTTAATTATTTAAAGGACGCATATTCGCAAATTAAGATCGTTGATACAAAAGGCAAATTTGTCCGTGATGTAAAATTGCCGGGCATCGGTTCCGCTGGCGGCTTTGGCGGTAAACGGTACGATACGGAAACTTTCTATTCGTATTCGAGCTACAATGCACCGCCGACCATCTACCGCTACGACATGAAAACCGGCAACAGCACGCTTTTCCGTCAGGCAAAGGTAAAGTTCGATGCCTCGTCCATCGAGGTCAAACAGGTTTTCTACACCAGCAAGGACGGAACGAAGGTCCCGATGTTCATCGTCGCCAAAAAAGGCATCAAGCTCGACGGCAACAATCCGACATTGCTTTATGCATACGGCGGTTTCAATATTCCTTCGACACCCGGATTCTCGGTCGCAAGACTGCCGTGGCTTGAAATGGGCGGCGTTTTCGTGGTCGCGAATATCCGCGGCGGCAGCGAATACGGCGAAGCCTGGCACGAAGCCGGCACAAAGCTCAAAAAACAGAATGTCTTTGACGATTTCATCGGCGCCGCCGAATGGCTGATCGCCAATAAATACACGCAGTCATCAAAATTGGCGATACAGGGCGGTTCGAATGGCGGTCTGCTTATCGGTGCGGTCCTCAATCAGCGTCCCGACCTGTTCGGTGCCGCTTTGCCCGCCGTCGGCGTGATGGACATGCTCCGCTTCCCTAAATTCACCATCGGCTGGGCGTGGACGTCCGATTACGGTTCACCCGAAAACGCTGACGAATTTAAAGCTCTTTACGCCTATTCGCCTTTGCATAACGTCAAACCGGGAACAAAATACCCGGCGACATTGGTAACTACATCTGACCATGACGACCGCGTATTCCCCGCCCACAGCTTCAAATACACGGCCGCGATGCAGTCCGCTCAGGCAGGTAATTCACCTGTGCTGATCCGCATAGAGACCAATGCCGGCCACGGAGCAGGTAAACCGACGACGAAACAGATCCAGGAACAGACCGATATCTACGGATTTCTGGTAAAAAGTCTCGACGTGAAGTAATATCCCAAGTTCAAGCTTCAGCTTGTTTTTGCTCCCGCGAAGATAAAGCTGAAGCTTGAACTAAAACGGTGATGTCGTTATACACGCTTTGGCGGGATCTTGCTCATTGAGACCTTCCATTTTGTAATATCGATCGGCCCATTTGCATGAAGCTGCAGCCGATCAAGCCATGGCTGGGCATTTTCCGGGGCAAATTTCACCCCGTATCCCATCACATTTTCTGCATCGCCACCCGACCCGTAATATCCGTAACAAGTGGCTCCGTTAGAACCGCCTTTGAGCAATGCCGGAACATAATCTGCCGGAAGCCATTTGTCGGCCACAATAGCCAGCGAACAATTTGGAAGGCCGCGTATCACACCTATGTGCGGCAGCCCGATCGCATGTCCTACTTCATGGATGACCGTGTAATGCTCATGCGACTGCCACTGCATATTCATATCCTGGCTCCAGGCTTGTGTGCTCCCGACATCTTTCGAATCATACAGTCCTTCGTGTGAACGAAAGGTAGAGGATGTCGCATTCGGCGAAAAAAGATTGACCACATCTATAGTGCGGTGCGACGTTCCGATCGATGCGACCACTTCGACCCAAAATTCACAGCAGATATTTGCCCGATACGTCAACCCGGCGAATTTAGTATCAAAAAGTGTAAAATCAGCGGGTGGTATCAGCCAAAATTTGCGATTCCAGGACATCGCCTGAGATTTGAATTTATTTACAAAATTTTGCCAGTCTGTGCCGCGCCAATCCGCAATTAACTGAGGATTGCTGTCGGCATCGGGATAAAATCCGACATTGCCCTTGTTATTTAATTTGACCCCCAACAGTTTTGCGATGCCCTCCGCAATTGCCGCATTTAGTTGATTGGGTGTTATCGGATTTAAGAAAAGCCGCAATGCTATCCGTATCCGGTGATTGATACCTGCATGAGTAGTGAGTTTGATCGAGGAATCAAACGCTGAATCATACTTGCCTTCCGGAGCAGCTGTGATCCTTTCAATAATTGGTGAGCCGGCGACCGCACCTGTCTTTGTTAACTTTGCCATATCATCTACTCCTCCCTAATAATTCCATGACGCTCCCCGAACATTTTTTTTGCAAAACTGCCGGAGTATCATCTCCACAACCTTAGCGCGGGACGTTTTAGTTCGGCTACGACTGTTTTGACGGAAACCGGTATTTGGAATAATTGGAATGATATGAATGATCTGGATGAACGGAATAGATCGCATGGCTCTCATCCGGGCCGGAATAATGCCGTAAACAGTTTTTTCTGGCCCGAAAAAACCTTTGACCAATGTGGTAAAAACCTCTACCAATAACGGGCGGGTGATTTACCTATCTGCCAAAAACACTGGAGCAAAAACCGAATATATTTTTATGGTTTTGTATGAAAATCGCAAAGATCGCGCGGTTCATCCCCATCGCGAAACGCCTTCGCTTCAGGTCTGGGGCAATACCGTGTCGCCCGCAGTCCGGTGACCGGACAGATCATTATCGAAGTGAATCCCGGAGCGACTCCAGAAGGAACTTGGCTGCGCTGGCCACGATTCGTCTGGCTGTCCTGCCAGGTCCCGGTGATCGGCGTTGGGGTCGGCGATGGCGTTAGCGGTGGATCATCTGGCGTTTCGCCGTCGTCAAGAGGTAAGTCATCAGCCTGGATAAGTGTTTTATTTGGAATAGTTCCGCCTATAAATAGCTCGGTCCGGCGGAATTCTTCCGGCACATTGGTGACAAAGGTTTCTTTGACCTCCGGCGGAGGCGGCGTTTCCCATGCGGCTGCATCGTAATCGTCAGGGGTCTTCCGCGGCGTTGGGGTGGCAGTTGGCGAAGGCTCCGTCACAACCGCCTCATTCGCATCCAGCTCGCGGATCAGCGAACCGTCCCGGATGTCGATCTCGGCCTTGCGGACATTGGCCGGCATTTGCCAGTCACCGTTCCACTCAGGGTGTACCTTGAGAGCGGCCTGCATAAAATCCGCCCATACCGGCATTGCCGAATCGGCTCCCTTCATCCCCAGGTCGTCACCATTATCAAATCCCACATAGACCACGCACACCAGATCAGGCGTGAACCCTGCAAACCAGCCATCACGCGAGGTCCCGGTTTTACCGGCAAAGGCTGTCTTGCCCGCGACGTTCTTAAAACCCCAGCCCTGTACCTGTGCGGCGGTGCCCCGGTTTATAACGTCCTTCATTATGTCATCCATGATATAGGCGACATCGGGCCGCAGGACACTCTTCCGGTCAGGCTGCGGTGCGGCGATCGTCCGGCCGTCACCTGCCGTCACTTTGGTTATCGGCATCGGCAATACACGGTCACCAAGGTTGGCGAACATCGTGTACGCGGTCGCGACCTGCAGTGGCGTGGCTTCCGACGTTCCAAGCGCCATCGAAGGATACGCTTTTTCCACCTGCGGCATGCCGGCCTTGTGCGCAAAATTCATCACCTTCCCGATGTTGACCTGCATCCCCAGATCTACGGTGATGACGTTCTTGCTCTTCACCAGCGCATCTCGAAGGGTTATCTCTTTATTTGAAAATGTATCGCCGTAATTATTTGGCGAATAAGAGTCCCTTCCGAAAGTGAATAGTTTTTTCTCATCCTTTATCACAGTTGCCGCCGTAAACACACGCGAAGATGTGTCGTACGCTGAGTTTAACGCTGTCGCGTAAACGAATGGCTTAAAGACCGAACCTGGCTGACGCTGTGCATCGGTCGCACGGTTGAATTGATTTTCGTAATAATCGCGTCCGCCGACCATCGCCACTATTTCACCCGTTTTTGGGCGGACAGCAACAAGCGCGGCATTCAAATTACCTTTCGGCCTCTTCGGAAAAAATTTATCTAGTTTGTCGAGCCGTTTGCTCAAAGTTTCATATGCGAGCCGCTGGAGGTCCGGATCAATCGATGTATAAACCCGTAAATGTTGCAATGCTTCGGGATCGCTGACTAATTTAGGCAATTCCTCGATCGCGTATTGTGAAAAATAAGGCATTCCCTGCAGGTCTTTTTTATTTGTGATCGGGTTCAATTCCAATTTCGCGGCATGGGCTGCGGAAAACTGCTGCTGAGATATTTCACCGGTCTCCAGCATCGAATCCAGCACCTGATTGCGGCGTTCAGTCACCTTCTCAAGATTTTTATAGGGATTGTATCTGTTCGGACTGCGGATAATTCCGGCGATAAATGCCGCTTCCGGCAAGGTCAATTGCGAAACATCCTTGCCAAAATAAACGTTGGCGGCTTCGCCCACTCCATATATCGAGACGCCGGACTGTTGCCCCAGATATATTTGATTTGCATAGAGCGTGAATATCTCCTGCTTCGTCAGCCTCGTTTCGAGGATCATAGACATATAGGCTTCCGTCACTTTTCTTTCCAGAGTCGGGGCATTTGTCAGGAGAAGATTTTTGACCAGCTGTTGGGTGATGGAGGAACCGCCCTGATTAGACAGCGGCGTATCCTCATCGGCCTCATATCGCTTCCACAAGGCCCTGGCAATACCGCGAAAATTAACTCCGTAATGCTCAAAAAAGGCCCGGTCTTCAGTTACTGTGATGGCTTTTACAAGTTGCTGCGGCAGGTCATTGAACATCACGGTCTTTCGCCTGCCGTCGCCTTCGGCCGCTATCGTGCTTAACTGCTTCGGTTCAAGCCGTGCGTCACCAGCTTCGGAACCAATGTCCGTATCCAGGATCCTCGATATGGTCTTGCCGTCTTTGGCAAAACTTACAGTCAATGCATGGAAAGCCTTTGTTCCGTCTAATATGCTCGTTATTCCCGGTTCAATGGTCAGTCGGCCATCCTCCACCGAATAGCGGCTGCGTGATACATCTGCCCGGTTGTTTTTCTCGATATACGACGCCGCCTTTAAATACGCGATCAGGTCCGTCATCGAAATATTCTCGCCCGTGCGAAGCGTTTTAGGTGCTGAATAAATGCCCGCCGATGGAGTGAACACTTCTCCGCTCAATAAACGCCGGTCGATCCGGTCGGAAAACTCAAACCAATAATAAGTAAGCGTGAGGAACGTTCCGATCAAAAGCAGACAGGAAAGCGTGATCGTCCATGGATTGACGAACAGCCGCAATATCCGCCGAAATCGCGTTGGCGGCGGAGCTTTATACACAGCGGCGCGATGGGATTTTATCCAGCCTTTTGGCGGAAGCTTACTTCTCTTACTTTTTACTTCGATGTGCTCCGGCATTTTGCAGTTAAATATTTAAGGATTAGTGCGGTTTTTGTTTTTAGCGGTTGCCCTGTAAAATTCTATAAGGTTATAGGTCTTGATGTCTATCAATTTATACAAATGAAGATAATTGTTACTGGTGGAAGTGGTTATTTGGGCACTCATATTCGCAAATTTTTCGATGCGGACGATTTTTCACGTCGTTCCGGTCTAGATGTTCTTAGGATACAGGATACTCAAAGAATTGAAGAATATGATGTTGTGATCCATCTCGCGGCCCATCTCGACAAATCCCCGAATGCTGCCGAACAGGTATTTTTGACCAATGTTGAAGGCACCGTGAATATCCTTAGACAAATGAAGAAGGATTCTGTGTTTATTTTTGCATCGACGAAAGATGTTTACGGACGTTTTGCGGATAACTGTGATCAGGTCGCGGAAACTTGCCAAACCCTTTATTCCGGCCAGACCGCCCTCGAATGGTCAAAACTTATTGCCGAGCGATACGTTGAGTATTACGCGAATAAAAAAAATTTCCGGTCATGTATTTTCAGGCTTTCGACGATTTACGCACCTTTAAGCGACGGCAATTCGCCAAATTTTGTCGGGTACTATGCGGATGCTATAAATAAAGGCGAGCAGTTAAGAGTTTCGGCCAATCGCACACTGAGACGCGACCTTTTACACGTTGACGACGTCGCATCTGCCTGTAAGGCTTTTATAGATTCAGTCATTCGGCATGGATTATACAATCTCGGCGGCGGCATTGAAAATACGATAACCGTTGGAGATCTGGTCACAAAACTTGAGGAAGTCTCAGGTTTGCAGGCAGTGATCGATCGCGAATCAATGCTGCCGAATCCAGTGCCTCTAAATTATATTTCGGACTTAAGTTTGATAAAACAGGAACTTGACTGGAAACCCGTCATTGGCTTGGACGAAGGCTTAAAAACATTATTTCAATAGGAAAAACTTAGAATTAACACCTGTGTTTGCAAGCTCAGTGCTTGTGTTCAAGTCTCTATGAAGATAGCGGTGTTCGGCACAAATTGGGTTGGCGATGCAGTAATGAGTATTCCGGCGCTTCGAGAACTGCGGCGAATTTTCCCCGATGCATCGATCTCACTACTCACGCGATCATGGGCGGAAGGTATCTTTACCAACGCCTCTTTTATCAATGATATAGTCGCTTTCGAAAAGCCAAGATCACGAATCAAAGATTTTTTTGATCTGTCCGCATTCCTCCGTGAACAACGTTTTGATATGGCTGTCATATTGCCGAATTCCTTTGGTTCGGCACTGACAGCACTGTTATCCAGTATTCCCCGTAGGATCGGATACAATAAAGACCTTAGAGGATTGCTTTTGACTGATCCGGTTGCCGTTCCAGAGTGGAAAAATCGGCGTCACGAAGTTTTTTACTATTTGAATTTAATTGCCGAAGTTGAAAAACGAATTCTCGGAACTGAGACCGTTTTACAAAGCGGCCCTGATATCACGCTCGAGGTATCGTCAGCCCGCAAAGGCGGGGCCAGGCAAATTTTAGCTACTGCCGGAGTGGACAATTCTAAAAGCGTTGTGGCCCTCGGTGTTGGATCGACCAACTCCCGCGCAAAACGATGGCCGGCCGAACTTTATGCAGATCTTAACGATAGGCTGCAAAACGAATTGAACGCCAACGTGATCTTGGTCGGCTCAATGGATGAGATCGACATATCCAACAAAGTATCGGAGCTTTCAAACAAAAAGCCCATTATCATTACCGGAACTACGGACCTCGAAAGTGCGGCCGCGATTTTGAGTGAGGTTGACCTCATTATCTCAAACGATATGGGGCTCGCACATCTTGCCCCCGCCGTTGGCACAAAAACAATCGTCATCTTTGGCCCGACGAACCCGGAAACAACCCGTCCTTTTTCGGATCATACGGCCATTATTCGCGAAAATGTCGAATGCTCGCCTTGCATGCTTCGGGATTGTCCGATAGACCATCGCTGCATGACCCGAATATCTGTAAATACCGTTTTTGAAATGGCCGCGAAAATGTTAACTATTGATTCGGGACAATGACAGAAAACGCAAAAATAAAACCAGCCGTATTCATGGACCGTGACGGCACATTGATCGAGGAAGTAAACTTTCTTTCGAACATTCGCGATTTGAAGTTGTTCGACTACACTGCCGAAGCAATTGACCTCCTAAAAAAGCACGGCTATTTGGTCATAGTGGTCACCAACCAATCCGGTATCGGGCGCGAGATCTACGATGTAACGGCAATGCAGGCCATACACGATGAAATTCAACGCCAGCTTTCTGACTCAATAGACGCTTTTTATTATTGTCCCCATCTGCCCGATGAAGGATGTCTGTGCAGAAAACCGAATTTAGGAATGATAGAAGCTGCCAATGCCGATTTCATGTTGGATATGAATAGGTCCTGGATCATCGGTGATAAGAAAATAGATGTCGAAACGGGTTTTAACGCCGGGATCAAAACAGCCCTTGTAAAGACAGGCTACGGCCGTGAACATATGGACGAATTGGTGCGGCAGCCTGACATTATCGAGGAAAATCTGCTTGACGCTGTAAACCGGCTATTACTGACTTAAATCATCGGCGGAACTGTCCTCAATCGGAAGCCTGACCATGAAAGTTGCTCCTTTGCCTTCACCTTCGCTTACGGCACTGACAGAACCGCCGTGCATTTCCACCAAATTTCTGACGATAGCCAGGCCAAGTCCAAGACCGCCATTCTTACCAGAAACCGATGTGTCCTGTCGAAAGCGTTCAAAAACAAGCGGTAAAAATTCACGGCTAATACCCATTCCTGCGTCGCTTACAGTTATCTCGGCAAAGCCGTTTTTGGTGTCTATTCCAACATTTATAAGGGCTTGTTCCGAGCTGAATTTGATCGCATTGTTCAGTAAATTTGAAAAAACCTGTCGAAGCCGGTCTTTGTCACCTCTTATTATCAGGCCGTTCATTTGATCACTGATCTTTAGGTTTATAGATATATTTTTATTATCAGCTGATGGCTTGGAGCTCTCAACCGAGTGAGTGACAATTTCCGCAATATGGAGCTTCACAATTTCCAGCTCTGATTTCCCGGAGATAATGCGTGCAACGTCCAACAGATCCTCGATCAGGCGATTTTGTGTTTCCGAATTTTTGATGATCGTTGTTACGGCTTTAGTGGCCTGGTCGTCATCCAGCGTGCCGCCTTTCATCAACCGAGCCCATCCGAGTATCGAATTCAAAGGCGTCCGCAATTCGTGGGACACGGTCGCCATAAATTCATCACGCAACCGGTTTGCGATCTCGGCTTCCTGTCGTGCTTTTTGCTCTTTTATAAATAAAGATTCACGTTCAATGGCGATCTCGTTCAGAGTTTCATTCGCTTTTTTAAGCTCCACTGTCCGTTTTTCTATCTTCTGCTCTAGTCCGTAATTCGCTTCCGTCAAAGCACTTTCGGCAAAACGCCGTTTACGGTTTTCGATCAGCACGACTAAATTTGCCAACCCCAAAAAAACGATCCCCGCGATACTGCTAACGATCAAGATCCAGATCGTTCGATTAAGGCCTTTGTCCAAGCCCTGCTCACGTTGCTGCAGCATTAGTATTTCCTGCCCTTTCAGACGATCAATCGAAGCCCTGATACCGTCTAATGGAACATCGCCTTTTTGTTTCGGTAATTCCTGCACAGCGCTCGCAAAGCCTTCACTTTTACGCAAATCGATCATCCTTTCCGCTTCGCTCTCAATTTTCCCGATCCACAACTCAACCCGGTCGAGCTCGCTGATCTGCCCGGGGTTATTTGCCATGGCTTGTCGAAGACGCGCTATATTCTGCGTGATTTTTTGTTTTGCACGGTTATAAGGGGCCAGATAGGTCTCATTCCCAAGGATCACAAAATTACTTGTACTGCTTTCAATATCGAACGAGAGTGTGAGCGTTTCATCCAGTTTCGAGAGCACTTCCTGCGAACTTTTTTCCCACTTGATCGCCTCCTGGATCGACACCGTATTTTGATAGAAAAGAAAACCGATCGTTGTCAGCATTAAGAAGACAAAAAACAGGATTATTGGTAGTTTTCGCTCAAAATTCAAAAGCATTTGTGTAAGCCGGAGTTGCGAGAGAAAGACAAATTCTAGGTCCGTCCGCGTCCGAAATCATCTTGCAATCTTTCTATATCATCCTCGCCAAAATAATCACCCGTCTGTGTTTCAATAAATACAAGCAATTCCGTTCCTGAATTCTCGACCCGGTGTGCATCTCCTTTCAATATGTCAACGGTTTCACCTGTTTTAACTAGAATCTCAACTCCGTTTAATGTTACTTTAGCAATACCGCCTACTATGAACCAATGTTCCGAACGGCGTGTGTGTACTTGATAGCTAAGGCGTTTTCCAGGCAGAACTTCGATCCGTTTCACCTTAAAATTTTCACCTTTGTCCAACACCTTGAAACTGCCCCACGGACGTTCTTCAAATGCCGGTTCAATGTTTAGTGTATCAAGCGATTCCATATCTTTTTGACCGAACATGCATAGTTTAGACGAAAAAGAACTTTCAGCCAATTTCAGCCAAATGCGAAGAGTGCAAAACCTCATAATTGGCCGTCTCATCGTAATTTGTCTAATTTTTGCAACTACATGGATATGGTACAGCAGCCGTTTGGACCTTTCATTCGAAAGCCTTCTGCAAGGGCCTTTTCTGATCTTCAGTATTTCGATCGGCCTGACGATAGTTTATTTTTTGTTTGCGCGCCTGAGCAAGCGTGTGGAATGGCAGATATGGCTGCAATTTGTCTTGGACGCCTTTTTAATAACGTCTCTCGTTTGGTTAACCGGTGATCTAACATCTCCTTACATCACATTATATATAGTTTTAATTAGCGTCTCGAGTCTTTACTTAAAACCGCTGTCAACGCTTTTTATGGCGTTTGTCTGCGTTTTAATGTTTACGGCTCTGGCTGTTATGACCTCGCTTTCCTATATTGAGCCGACGGGAAGCGTCCAAATAACTTCTAAGGTGATCCAGATCGTCAGCTTTCATACTGTGGCGTTTCTAGTTGTCGGACTTTTGGCCGCCAGGCTTTCGGACCGGCGTTTTTCCGGCGAGGAGCTTGCTGAGGCAACAAAAAGCCTGGCAAGCCTCCGCGCTCTTCATGAACGGATCATCGAATCCATCCGTTCAGGGCTTATAACCACCGACCTCGCCGGAAATATTTACACATTTAATGCGGCGGCCACCGAAATTACGGGTCTCAGATCAGATGAAATGCGTGGCAAACAGCTATTTTCATTGTTCGGCAACATTCAGCAGCAGATCGATCTGACATTTTCAGCGGTCGCAAAGGGCGAACCATTGCCCAGATTCGAAGCCGATCTCAGTAGTCCGGACGGATTCGCGTTGCGTATTGGTTACAGTATTTCGCAGTTATTTTCGGAAGAAAACAAAGCAACTGGCCTTATTATTACCTTTCAGGACCTGACGGAGATCCGTTCAATGGAGGAAAATGCCAGACGTAAGGACCGGCTAGCCGCCGTCGGCCGTGTTGGGGCCGGGCTTGCCCATGAGATCCGCAATCCGCTTGGGGCAATGCGCGGGGCGATCCAGGTCTTGCAGTCCAGCACGCCGCCAGAATCTATGCAGGCAAGCCTGATGGACATAATCCTTCGCGAATCCGACCGGCTAAACGCGATCATCACTAATTTCCTTAGCTACGCAAAGCCAAAGGTCGGGAATTATTCCGAAATAGATGTTGGCGAAGCAATTCGTGACACGCTCACGCTTCTGCGGCACAGCCCTGATGTCCGGACAGATCATAAACTCGTTGAGATATTGCCCTCATATCCGATACTGATCTCCGCCGATATCACACAACTGAAACAGATATTTTGGAATCTGGCCCGTAATGCAATCCAGGCGATGAATGATGGCGGAACATTGTCGATAGAGCTGGAATCGATGCCTAGCGACCGTATCAAGATCGTATTCACGGATACGGGACAAGGAATGTCGCAGGAGGCAGTGGAGCGATTGTTCGAGCCTTTTGCGAATTCAACGTCAGGCGGCACCGGACTTGGCCTTTCGATCGTCTATCAGATAATCCGGGATCATAACGGAACTATAAATGTCCGCAGCATCGAAGGCTCCGGCACCGTTATCACCGTGGAACTCCCGTGCAATCAACGAAACATTGCGAGAACCATAGTTCCCGATGTCGTCCGGGACATTGAAGCTGCACCGCTGACAAATTATTTGACGGTCAAAAATGACGAATCAGATGTTTCTTCTTGAATTAAATAGCTCCTTTCTGTGACAATAAGTTAGCGGATCATCCGCAACACGGATACATGGGCGTATGCCTGACCGTCACGAAGGGCTTTCTTTGCGGTCAGCACCCAAGCCCTTTCAGCAAAGATCATACATAATGTCAAACATTTTAATTGTTGATGACGAGCAAAGTTACAGACAGCTTCTGAGCCTTGTATTTGATGGCGAAGGGCATAGTATCCGCACGGCTTCAAACGGGCGGGAGGCACTCGATCTCCTTCAGACCGAACCGGCGGATGTTATTATCTCCGATGTAAAAATGCCCGATATGGACGGCATTGAAATGCTTCGTGCAGTGCGTGAAAAACTTCCCGATCTCGGGGTGATCCTAATGACCGCATTTGCCTCGGTTGAAACAGCCCGCGAAGCTTTCAAACTCGGCGCCGACGATTTCATCCAAAAACCATTCGATGTCGAGGAGCTGAAATTAATTGTCAGAAAAACGCTGGACCGACAGGTCTTGATAGATGAAAACCGCGCATTCAAACGGGCCCAGCGTGACCGCGGAAGCATAAAAAATATTGTCGGGAATTCGGGTAAAATGCACGCCATATTCCAGATGATAGAAACGGTCGCCGAGGTGCAATCGACAGTTTTAGTAACCGGCGAAAGCGGAACAGGTAAAGAACTCGTTGCCCGCGCCATCCATGATCTAAGCCCGCGTGCCGAAAAACCTTTTATTTCAATAAACTGCGGAGCATTTACCGAAACTCTGCTCGAATCCGAACTCTTCGGCTACATAAAAGGATCGTTCACCGGTGCCAATGCCAACCGCAAAGGGCTTTTCGAGGCCGCCCATCGCGGAACTATATTTCTTGACGAGATCGGCGAAATGTCGCCCGCAATGCAGGTCAAGCTTCTACGGGTCCTACAGGAGAGAAAGGTTCGCCCTGTCGGTGCCCACGACGAGCTGCCGATAGACGCCCGCGTTATCGCAGCTACCAATCGCGACCTAAAGCAAATGTCCATTGAAGGATCATTCCGCGAGGACCTTTTTTACCGTATTTCGGTCATACCGATACATCTTCCGCCGCTCCGTGACCGCCGCGAGGATATTTCCGAACTTGTCCGTCACTTCATCGTAAAATTTTGTATCCAGTCAGGCCGTGAGGTCGGCATTTCGCCGAAAGCAATGTATTTGCTGGAAAATTATATGTGGGGCGGCAACGTCCGCGAGCTCGAACACACAATTGAACGTGCCGTTGCCCTCGAACGCGAAGATCAGATACAGCCCGAACGCCTGCCCGACCATATCACCAATTACAATCCCGAACGCATCAAAGCCGAATTCGAATTGCCTGATGACGGTTTAAATCTCACCGCCCACCTCGAGAACCTCGAAAAGACCTATGTCGTCGAAGCGCTTCGGATGACCGCCGGAAACCAAACAAAAGCCGCCGATCTATTACAAATGCAGGTCCGCTCTCTCCGTCATCTCCTGGATAAACACAGCATTAGAAATTTGTCAGCCCAAATGCGCAGTGGGGAGTGAAGCAAAGAGTTGGTGTAAGCTGCTTGCACCCGTTTTTATATCATTGACAATTTTTGTCAGTAGCAAATTACCAAAATCTGTTATTTTTCACGCTCCCGATCATTCAATTATCCTAACTTCAAACCTCACCGCTCTCCGCCAACCTGCTATAAACTAAAGACTTACGACCGATGACGCGACTTTTGCCTACTTTGGCACACGTCTTGTATTAACTATCGTGACCTGGGAAAGGTAGAAAAATTTCTTTACTAATACTTTAGGAGCTTGTAAATTAGAATGAAAAATCAAAAAGGTTTCTCGCTTATCGAACTTTTAATCGTCGTCGTTATCATCGGCATCATCGCCGCAATCGCTATTCCGAATCTGTTGGCCGCCCGTCGTTCAGCCAATGAAGGTTCTGCAGTTTCTTCACTTCGCACACTTCACGGTGCGGAAGCCACGTATCAGGCAACATCCGGTAACGGTAATTACTCACGCGATACGGCGGCCTTGGGCCTTCCTGATTTGAACGCTGTTGGTTTGATAGATCAAACCCTTTCGACAGGCTCTAAGAGCGGATATGGTTTCACCTACCACTCATTCGACCTATCAACAACTGTTCCTAACCCTGCATCGTTCGCAGTGGTTGCGAGACCGACTGGCAACGCAGGACTGACTGCAACTGGAACACGCAACTTCGGTATTTCCACAGATGGAGTTATCGGTGTCGAAGTACTTCCGGCAACCGGCGGTATGGGAACAATGGCAACGGGCGGATCTGCAGCTCTCGGAGCTACCTTCGGTGTGTTCAATGCCTTGGGCAATTAGTCCAATTCTTATAACATTTAATTACTATACCAAGGAAGCAATTGTAATGATTGCTTCCTTTTTTAGCCTTTAAATACTGCGGGTGCAAAGCAGCCCTTCCTGACTTGCAAACAGGGTTTGCCTGAACAATTCAGTCAATCTTGAAAAATAATCAATTTATTAAGCACAATTGACTTGTACCAGATTTACAGGTCAGAAAGGGTTGCTCTGCACCCGCTCTTAAAAACTTCCCTTCCAAAACAAGCCAAATCAAAAAATTCAAGCTAAACTTATTTACAGGTCAGAAAGGGTTGCTCTGCACCCGCTCTTAAAAACCCAAGGATGTCCCAAAAATGGTCAAACAAAAATCTCCCCGGTGCAATGCACTTTATTACCGGCAATGTCTTGAACAGAAAGCCTATCTTCAAAACAGAACAAAATTGCAAGGCTTTTCTTGAGGAATGTCAAAACCTGAGGGTAAAAATGGAATGCAAACTTATTGCATTTGTCCTGATGCCCGACCATTTCCACCTGGTTGTAAATCCGCGTGATGGCAATATCCGCGAATGGACCGGAGCGTTAAAAAGCCTGTCAGCCAAAAGCCTTGTAAAAATTTGCCCCAAAGACTGGTTTTTACAGGCAGACGGCGGACATCAGGTTTGGCAGGAAAGCTTTAAGGCACTGCCACTCTGGAGCAATTGGATGATCTGGCAGAAACTTAACTACATCCATGCCAATCCTCTAAAGGCAAATTTGGTGAAAGCAACAGGTGATTACCGTTGGTCAAGCTTTCATGCATTTTACAAGGATGAAATTGAACCGTTTTTACAGGTGGATAAGGATTGGTGGTGGCCTGGTGATGTTCAAAAACTTGAAAAATCAATCGATGAATGGATTAAAGAAAAAGAGCGGGGGCAGAGCCGCCCTTCCTGACCTGCAAATAAGGTTACTGTCTTTTTTACAAATAAACTTTAATAAATTTTCAAGCTGAGCTTTTAAGATTCAATATAAAATAGATTGCAAGTCAGGAAGGGCGGCTCTGCCCCCGCTTCTTAGAAAAATGACAATCCCAAATTTTACAAAACCCAAACCTGTCGCCCTTTTCTCAATCGGCTTTTTTTTAGTCATGCTTACACTTTGGGTGCCTTTCATCCCGAACTGGAACACCTTTATCCACATGTGGCGGGTCGATCTTGCGGCATCCATATTTCTGCTTGCGTCACTCTTTTATATTGCTGCCAAAAACATAAAGCCTATCAACATATCGCTCGACGAAAAAAGATTCCTGATCCTTCCGATGCTGGTTTTTATTCTTTGGAGTTCACTTTCCATGCTATGGGCCCCGTCGTGGAAATCGGCCTTGCATCATTCACTCATTTGGTCGGAATATCTGATCTTTTACATAATCGTCCGCAGGCTGATAGATCACGGAAAAAACTATCGCATATTGATGACGATGTTCGCCGGGCTATTTGTTGTGTTCGCTGTTCCGGCGATCATAGACTATTGTTTGTTTCTTATTTTCGGCAGCGGCACATCAATTGGGATCAGGTTTGCAAAATACGGCGAACAGGTAAACGCCCTCGCTCCGCTGCTCACAGTCGGTGTCCTAAGCCTTAAAGGCAAGCGTTTTGCTCTCGGTTTAACGGCTCTGGCCGCAATGTGGCTTTTGATCTTCAGCAGTCTGGGACGAATAAATATATTTCTCTTCGTCTGCGGAATGTTGGCCGTTGCCGCATCAATTTTCGCGTTCAAAAAGTTTCATAAACATCGCCGCAAGATGCTCGTTGTCATCGCTGTCTTGATCCTGTCCCCGATTCCGATGCACGTTTTTACCTTATTGTCCGACGACGCAAATATTCCGATCGTTCGGCGTGTCAGCGACGATGCCGGAATCAGCAGCAGCAATAATTTTCGCAAACTTATGACAACGCTGTCGCTTGCGATGTTCGAGGAACATCCGATAACCGGCGTTGGTGCTGACAATTTCGGAATGCAGGTCAATAATTACCGGTCGGTTTATGGCAGTCAAAATACCGGCGACGTAAATTTGGCGAATGCCGAAACCGAAATTCCAGAACGCTCACACAACGAATATCTTCAAATACTTGCCGAACTTGGCACCGTCGGCGGCTTGATCTTTTTGTGGATTTTGATCGGGGTCGGATTGCTGGGATTTCGGCTGCTCAACAGACGGACTTCGCTTCAGACAATTGCCGCAGTTATCGGGATCGGTCTTTTTCTGGCAAGTTCGTTGGTCAGTTCTTATTCCTTCAGGTTAATTCAAAATGGCTTCGTTTTCTTTTTTGTGCTGGGGGTGGCGGCAAAATATTTGCTGAAGCCAAAAGCAAATGAGGCAGACCAATACAACTTCCCGGCTTTTAAGATAAAAGCCGCCTACGCTCTTGGCATGACTGCCTGTGTTTTGCTTATAGTTTATTCGACCATTCGTGTCGTCAGCGTCGCTTATGCCCAAAAAGCCAATTACATACAGGACATAGACGCGGCGATGCCTTTATACGACACGGCGATACAGCTTGACGATGAAAATCCTTATCCGTATTTTTATCTCGCAAATCGGCTTTTTGATGCCGGGCGATATGCTGAAGCAATTCCAAACTATCAACGGACGATAAAAATGGGCCATGTCACATCGCTGATCTTTTCTTATCTTGCGTCGGCTGAGATACTTTCGGGTGATCCTATAGGCGCCGAAAACACTTTTGCCGAAGCGGTCAAGTTGTATCCACGATCGGCTTTTGTTTTGACACGCCACGCATTTTTCCTCGAGATCAACCAAAAACATGCTGAATCGCAAGCAGAATTGGAGCGGGCCCGTGCCATCGACAAAAGCGCCGTTGAAACATGGTGGACGATAATGAACGACGGAACCCAAAAAGCCGCTGATAATGCATTTAGCGATAAGGAGCTTCGCCCGATCATGGACCTAAAACCTTATGACGCAATATATGCAACGATCACCGAGCGCCAATTGCGATTTCCAGCCGAAAAGCAAAAGGCCCCATTCTGATCAACATCATCGGTTAAAATTGTTTTGAGTCGCCGATCAAATCTCTTGAACTAACAGAAAAATTTTGTTTATAATAGCTGGTATGCAGCCCGTTTCAGAAGGCAAAAGAAACATCGACTTTTTAACCTCAAGAGATCATGTGGGACAGCGGGAATTGCGGGAAATATCTTTTAGCCGAATATATTTACATCCAACATGGCCAATGACTCCTTTCAAATCCATTTTTTGCAGCAATTAAGAGCTATCGCCCGAAACACTTTCCGGGAGGCCGTTCGCGACCGGATTCTTTATAATCTGGTCGTTTTCGTCCTGCTGATAATTGCATGTGCAATCATTCTAGGCGATCTAACGGACGGACAGGAAGCACGCACGATCGTAAACATTGGTTTGAACGCAATGCTGCTGTTTGGTACGTTCATCGCAATTTTTGTTGGCGTGGGGCTTGTCTCAAAGGAGATCGAAAAACGGACCGTTTATGCGATCTTTTCAAAACCGGTTGGCCGCGGTGAATTTATTATCGGCAAATATCTCGGCCTTTGTCTTACGATCCTGGTCAATGTCGCCATAATGGGCTTAGGCGTGTCGCTTGCGTTGCTGTATGTCGGCGGAACGGTTCTGGCGGTGTCAATTTGGGGCAGCATTTTCCTTATCTTTTTGGAACTCGTGATATTGACCGCCGTCGCTATATTATTTTCGTCGTTCTCATCTCCGTCATTATCGGCACTGCTTACATTTTTTGTATTTATTATCGGTCATATGAGCGGATCTTTGCGCGATCTGGCCGCTAATCTAGGTTCGCGTTCTGCAACTATTTTTTTCGAAATAATATATTATCTGCTGCCGAATCTTGCTCATTTCAGCTTTCGCACCGAAGCCGCGAACGGCATGTCCCCAACCCCGCAAATGCTTGGCGGAGCGTTTCTGTATGCCATAATTTACGTCATAATACTTTTGGCAATTACCATACTTATCTTCAGCCGCCGCAATTTCAAATGAGATCAGGTTCTGCCAAAACATTTTTGCTATTCTTTGCGATAATTACTTTCGGCTTCGGAGCGGAGTTTTTACTGAGCAACTTTTTGGAAAGTCACCGTGTAGGCTTGCCTGAAGGATACGAAGACTCTGATCTCACGCTCGAAGGAAAGCATCTAAAAGGTTATGCTCTTGGCTCCGAGGGCCTTATAGCCGATTGGTATTGGATGCAATCCCTACAGTATGTCGGTGACAAGATCGTCAAAGTCGATCTGGCAAATATAAATCTTGAAGATTTTACAGCGTTGAATCCGCGTTTATTATATCCTTACCTCGATAATGCGACCGATCTCGACCCAAAATTCATGGCTGCCTATTCCTATGGCGCGAGTATTCTGCCGGCAGTCGACCCGGCAAAAGCAATCTTGCTGACCGAAAAAGGGATCGCAAATAATCCGAACGAGTGGCGCTTATACCATAATCTTGGATATATTTACTGGCGATTGAAAAACTACGAGAAGGCAGGGGAGATATACAAAAAAGGTTCCGAGATCGCAGGAGCTGCGCAATTCATGCAAATGATGGCGGCTGCAATGCAGACCCAGGGTGGAAGCCGTGAAACGGCACGTTCCATGTACAAACAGATGTTTGACGAGGCACAGGATCAGCAGACCAAAAGTAATGCTGAATTTCGTTTGCAGGAACTTGATTCGCTAGATCAACGCGACGCGATCAGGGCTGTATTAAAAAAAGCTAATGAATCGAACGGCCGGTGCCCCCAATCCTGGAGTGAAGTATTGCCTCTCTTAAGATCGGTAAGACTACCGGAAGGGAAAGATTTTAGCGTCGATAAAATGAATGATCTGGTCGATCCCACCGGTGCTCCTTATATCCTCGACGTAAAACGATGTGATGTTGCGTTGGATTACAAGCTGACTAAACTGCCGCGGCAATAGATGTATGGAAACAATAGTTGAGATAAATAATTTAACCAAAGATTACGAAACTGGTTTTTGGCGCAAGAAAAAAGTACGGGCTCTCGATGATCTTACATTGACTGTCAAAAGCGGGCAGATATTTGGTTTTCTAGGCGGAAATGGTGCCGGAAAAACTACTACTATAAAGATATTAATGAGCTTGCTATTTCCAAGTGCCGGCAATGCGAAAATTCTCGGCCGCGAGATCTCCGATTCGAGCATGCATTCGTCGATCGGCTACTGTCCGGAAAATCCGTATTTTTATGATTATTTAACTGCCCTTGAGTTGATGAACTACTTTGGCGAGCTATTCGGGATTGACGCCGCAACGCGAAAGGACAAAGCGGCTGAATTATTGACAAAGGTCGGGCTTGCCGAAAAGGATTGGAACAAACAGCTTAGGAAATTTTCAAAAGGAATGCTCCAGCGCGTCGGCCTTGCACAATCACTTGTTAACGATCCCAAGATCGTCTTTTTGGATGAGCCTATGAGCGGCCTCGACCCGATGGGCCGCCGCGAAATACGTGAATTGATCGCCGGTTTACGTGAAAAAGGCACTACCGTATTTATGTCAACGCATATTCTATCCGACGTTGAGGCATTGTGCGACGAAGTTGCCATCCTGCGAAACGGCAAACTTGCCGCTACCGGGAATCTTGAGGACCTACTCGCCCGTCAGGGAGAAGATCCATCTTTTGAGATCAATGTTAAAGGTATTTCCGTTGAAACGTTAAGGCAAGGACTTAAAACGGTCACAGAAGTGATAATAACGGCAAAAGGAACCGGGGCGACTATCGAAGCAGTTAACGAAAATGACGTTGAAAAGGTCCTGCAAATTATTGGGAACGCCGGCGGAAAGCTTATCTCCGTCCAATCTGTAAAACAGTCACTGGAAGAATTGTTTGTTGAACGGACCAAAGAAGAAAAGGATCAAGCGGCTATTGAACTCTGATAGCTGTCACCTTCCAGCGAATATTAGCCCGGTCATCCTTCTTATCAAAACCATCCAGGCTAAGCGTGATCGGGATTGTTTCATTCGGCCCGAGTTGCTCACGCTGAGTCGGCACGACAAGCACACGCTTTTCCCTCACTACATTATTAAAAGAATCAACAACAGCAACGTTCACCTCAAGTCCATTGATAACATTTGTGCCTTTATTACGGATATTGCCCGTAATGAACATCGAGATCTTACCGAATCCGTTCGGTGATTGCACTGTGCGCGGATCGGTGGAAATAATAATATCCTTGGTTATCTGGTTAAATTCGGGCGAGCCTTCACGAAACGAACCTTCCAGTATGGCCGCCATTTGGTCTTCCATGGACGGGCGAAAAGACATAACGAAAATTGCGACGGCAATGAGAACGATCCCAGCCAGCGCACCACCGACCAAAGCCTTATTAACGCCTTTCTTTTCCACCGTTTGTTCGAACAACATCAGAAACGATCTCCCCTCAGTACTTTAGACAAATATTTTCGTAAATAGTTCCAATAGGTTATCATTTTAAATATCGAACCTAAAATGATCAAAAGGAATGACACAGCCATGCCGGGAGCAAAATTCTCTGAGGTGGCACTTCCCCTGCCAATGCGGCAGACATTTACTTATAGGCTTCCTGTCGGTTTCGGCGATCTGGTCAAACCTGGTTCGCGGCTATTGGTGCCGTTTGGCAAACGCAGCATAACCGGTTATGTCGTCTCTCTTTCTGATGAACTTGACCAAGAGCTGGGCTTAGACGAATCGGCTATCAAAAATGCCGCCGAACTGCTCGACGAAGAGCCGCTTCTGACTAATGAGATCCTGGAATTGACCAGATGGACAGCAGATTATTACGCTGCGTCATGGGGCGAAATTCTCAAAGCTTCGCTTCCAGCAGGCATAAATGCAGCAAGTGAAATGATCGTTAAGATCACCGAAACCGGACGCGACGAGATCCACAAGTCTCCGAACGTAACTTCAATTAAAATTAAGATCCTTCGCTATTTAAATGATAATGGCGATACTGCTCGACGAGATCTGATAAAAGAATTTGGCGAATCCAACGTGAATCGCAACATTCGCGAATTAACAAACAAAGCATTTATAAATACGCAGCAACAAAGCGTAACGACAAAGGTCAAAGTAAAATTCCGTAAAGCCGTACGCTTCGTACCCGATATCGCACAAGATCAAGCACAGAAAATACTTAACGAGGTACATCAAAAAATACTTAATGTTGTAAATGAGAACGGGGGAGAGATCTTGTTCAGCGAACTCCTGGAAAAAGCAGATGTGGGTGCGTCGTCGATAAATACACTGGCGAAACGCGGGCTTCTTGAAGTATTTACCAAAGAGGTTTTGCGCGACCCGCTTGCAAAAGCCGAATTCCCACTGCTGAATGAGCTAACATTGAACGCCGAGCAGTCATTTGCTCTCGACGAGATCCAAAAAGGCCTTGCATACAATAAATACAAGTCTTTTTTGCTAAGAGGTGTGACCGGCAGCGGAAAAACGGAAGTTTATATACGGGCAATGCGGTCAGCTTTGGATCAAGGTAAATCGGCCTTAATGCTTGTTCCTGAAATTGCTCTTACGCCGATATTTTCCCGGCGTTTACGCGTTATTTTCGGTGATGAGGTTGCGATACTTCACTCAAATCTTTCGCCAGGCGAGCGTTTTGACGAATGGCGCCGCATTCGCAGCGGTATCGCCCGAATCGCCATCGGCACACGTTCCGCCGTCTTTGCACCGCTGCAAAACATCGGCCTCGTTATCGTTGACGAAGAACATGACGGATCTTATCGTCAGCATGAAGCCCCATATTACAATGCCCGGGATGTTGCCGTAATGAGGGCTAATATGGCCGGTGCAACCGTAGTTTTAGGTTCGGCGACTCCGGCACTGGAAACGTTTCAGAACGCAAAAGACGGCAAGTATCAATATCTGCAACTGCAAAACCGTATCGGCGACCGCCCGCTTGCAAAGGCGGAATTGATCGATATGCGCGAAGTATTTCGTCATTCTGGTAAAGACGTAACATTGTCGCCGCAACTTATCGAAGCAATATCGGAAACTCATTCCAAGGGCGAGCAATCGATTATCCTTCTCAACCGGCGAGGTTTTTCGCAGTTTGTATTATGCCGGACCTGCGGTGAGAGCCTTCGCTGTAAAAATTGCGACATCACTCTGACTTATCATAAACGCGATGGCCGTCTCGTTTGCCATTACTGTAACCACAATGTCGGCGTCCCTCATAAATGTCCTTTCTGTAAAAGTGATTATTTATATTTCATTGGTGAAGGTACCGAACAATTGGAAGTGACGCTGGGCAAGAAATTCCCTGATCTTCGGATTGCACGTATCGACCGCGACACGATGGCCCGGCGCGGTGAAATGGCAAAAATCCTGATCGGTTTCGACAATGGCGAGATCGATATGCTCGTCGGGACACAGATGCTTGCAAAAGGGCACGACTTTCACAATGTCACACTTGTCGGTGTTATTTCAGTCGATACGGGCCTTGGCTTGCCTGATTTCCGTTCGGCGGAAAGGACATTTCAGCTTTTAACGCAGGTTGCCGGTCGTGCGGGCCGCGGCGGTTTGCCGGGCCGCGTCCTTATTCAAACGTATTACCCTGAACATTATGCTTTGAGACATGCTAAATCTCAGGATTTCGAAGGTTTTTTTACCGAAGAAATGCGTTACCGCCAGCGAATGAACTATCCGCCATTTGTTGTTCTCGCGTCGATCCTTATCAAACACGCCGATTACAAACACGCAGTTGAAACCGGACAGTTATTGAAGGATTCTCTCGACAATGCGAATGGCGAAAAAACCTGCCGGATATTAGGTGTCGCACCGGCTTCCCTGTCACGTCTGAAGGGCGAATTTCGGCTTCAAATACTGATCAAGTCAGAGAGCCGGCGAAAACTGCGCGAACTTCTCGATCTTGGTGTTGCTGAAGCCGAAACACGCGGCTGCGATATGCGGATCGTTCACGTCGAGATCGATCCCGCAAATCTAATGTAAAAACCCATGATGGGACCACTGAACGACAGTAAACAGAACCAGTCAACTCTTGGAAGTTTAATTAACAGCTTTCGAAGTAAATTCGGCTTGTTTAAATTTTATCTGTGAGTAAATTTCCGCCAGAGAAACCTTACAATTTATCGAATCAAGCGAGACCACGTCATCACGCTCATTATAAATACGATATATCCATTGCTTTTGATTCTGCTTGGCGTAATGCTCTACACGCATTTCATCTTCCTTCACCAAAAAGCATTCTTTAATGCTTTCCATTTCGAGAAAGCTTTCGAGTTTTTTTGTTTTGTCCGAATTGGTCTCGTTTGAAAAGATCTCGATCATTAAGGTTGGATTTTGAAGAACATCAAAACTTTGATCGGTAAATTTCGGTTCGCCATTGACGATAACCACATCGGGATAGCAGATGTAATTATTCGGCAATTTCACACGCATATTACCAATGTAGATCTCGCATTTATGCCCATGCATACGGCTGCCAATGGCAATTGCCGCATTTGAGACGATCATGCTATGCGAACGGTTCGAGCCTGCTCTTGCAAGCACTCGCCCATTTAGAAATTCGTTTTTTGTGGCGCTATGACGCTCTGACATGAGGTATTCTTCCGCACTTTTCTTTGCGGTTTGATTGATGACTTTTTCGTTCATTCTATGTTACTCCTGGGGTTTTGTTACTGCGTTGATTCAAAAAGTGGGCAACAAAGATCGGGCGCATTGCTTGGGTATATATTGTCTGCTAAAAATAGTGTTGCATATCGACGCATAATTTTTCAAGGATATTTCTATGAAACTTTCCGAACTCGCCAAAAAAACGTCTTGCCTGATCGAACAAGGTCCGGAAGATCTGGAGATCGCCGGTGCTTCCGGTTTGGATATTGCCAAATTTGGCGAGATAACTTTTTTGGCAAATCCTAAATACACTCCGCAAATAAAGGAGACAAACGCAAGCGCAATATTTCTCAATGAAACCGTTAGCATTGACCGGCCCGATCTAGCGGTTTTACGGGCAAAAGATTCTTATCTTGCGTACACGCTTGCATTGCGGATCTTCCATCCGGTTGCTCAACTTATTCCTTTCATTCATTCGACCGCGATAATTCACGAAACATCGTCAATTGCAAAAGATGTGGAAATTCAGGCAAATGTCGTGATCGGACAATACTGCACCATTGAAAGTGGCGTTAGAATTATGCCGAACGCCACGATCTATGACGGTGTAAAAATTGGCAAAAACACCATAATTCATTCAGGTGTTTCAATTCGCGAGAATTGCGAAGTTGGCGAAAACTGTATTATTCACAATAATACGACCATCGGCTCCGACGGCTTCGGTTATGCAAAAACAGAAGAAAAGCGGTGGTTGAAAATTCCTCAAACGGGGCGTGTTGTACTCGAAAACGATGTCGAGATCGGAGCAAATACCGCAATCGACTGTGCCTCGGTTGGAGAAACTCGGATCAAGCGCGGTGCAAAAATTGATAATCTGGTCCAAATTGGACACTCATGCACGATCGACGAGGACGCATTGATTTGTTCGCAAACGGGCCTTGCAGGAAGCTCCGTAATTGGAAAACGCGTGATACTGGCGGGACAGGTCGGGATCGCTGGACATCTTAAGGTCGGTGATGATGCTGTATTGACCGCAAAATCGGCAACCAGCCACGATATCGATCCTGGAAAAATAATGTCCGGTGTTCCGGCATTTGATAACCGTGACTGGCTGCGTTCGACAGCAGCCTACCGGAAGCTGGGTGAAATGGCCCAGAGATTTCGCGTTTTGGAAAAAAAGGTAAACGAGTTGGAACAAAAATGAATCGAAAATAAATGTATTATATTGGCAAGCTATTTATTAAATGGAGAATTTTATGACACCCGAAACACAGAAAGAATTATCCGAAACAGGATATGACATCACGCCTATCTCAAACGAAACAAGCGAAAGATTGGCCCATGACCTAACCGACGAGGAGAAACGGATCCTCTTAAATCACGGAACAGAGGCGGCGTTTTGCGGAACTTTACTTGATAATAAAGAAGACGGGACCTATGCGTGCCGTTTGTGCGGCCTGCCGTTGTTCACATCAAAGCATAAATTTCATTCTGGAACAGGCTGGCCTTCGTTCCATTCGCCCTTTGATAATGAACATCTGCGAAATATCGAAGATAACAGTTATGGAATGCGTCGTGTAGAGATCAGATGCGCCCGGTGTGACGGCCATCAGGGACATGTTTTTCCAGACGGGCCGCCTCCGACCGGACAAAGATATTGTTTAAATTCGGCGTCGCTGGAATTCTATCCCGAAGGAGCGGAAATAATTCAGAAAGCCTAAGAAATGTTTGCGGTAAAAAAGGCACGAACAATTAAAATCTTTTTTAATTATTCGTGCCTTTTTATTTTACTTGCGGTCTTTGAAGCTATCGAACAGTTCAGTATGGCGGCTCGTAAGCGGGATCAATCTTCCGTTTATGAAGACATACTTTACATTCGTTCTCGGTTCCAGAATATCGCCATCAGTAACAACGATATTGGCCATTTTTCCAACCTCGATCGAGCCTAGTTGATCTGCAACACCAAGTATTTGTGCCGGATAAAGTGTGACCGATTTAAGTGCTTCATCTTTCGGCAAACCAAAAGCACCGGCCAGTCCGGCGTGATATGGCAGATCCCGGACCTCTCCTCCGCCATCACCCGTACTTATCGCAAATTTAACTCCAGCCTGTTGCAATTTCGCCGGAGCTTCGAAAAGGAAATCATATGCATCGTCCTCTCGTACCGGTAAATTGTAAATATTTGTATAAATGACCGCGATGTTGTTCTTTTTCAGATCGTCAGCTACTTTCCAGGCTTCTTGTCCGCCAAGGATTATTCCTTTCACCTTCAATTCAGCCGCAAATTTAACGACACCTCGAATATCACGCTCACGTTCCGCCGTAAAAACAATTGGTTTTTCGCCGCGGATGTACGGGACCATAGCCTCAAGCCGCAGATCGGTCGCCGGATATGGAAGGGTTTTATCTTTCGCAAAAGCATCTTTTGCGCGGGCGTAATTTTCAGCATCCTTAAAGATCTTTTTTAATTCGTCAAGTTGTGCGTCCCGCCGCTTGACAGCCTCACTGAATTCGACGACCTGCGGGCCGCCCGGCCCAAAACCGCCGAATGTCGCGATCCGCGGGAAATTAATGACAAGGCCGGCAGTGGAAACAACCGCCATCTCGCTCTGCGTTGAACCATTGAGATTAATGACCGTTCCCTGCCCTGCGATTATACCGCCGGCGGGTACTGAAAAAACAGTTGTGATTCCGTTGACACGAGTGACGTTTACGTGCGATGAATTCGGATTAATACCCAATATTGCCTTGGCGTTGGCATTCATCGTCCCGGTTTCGGCGACGTCTATTGTTGCACTTGCACCTTGTCCGATCTCCGCTAGGCCGAGGGTCGTTCCGGCATCTATCATTCCAGGATAAACACTCAATCCTTTGGCATTTATCGATTCAGCATTCGAAGGTACCGGAATATTTGCCCCGACACCGGTGATCTTGCCATTCTGAATTACAACTGTGCCATTCTCGATCACCGCCCCTGATACTGTCACGATCCGGGCATTTACAATTGAGAATGTCCCGCCTCGACCAGTTTTATTTTGCTGCGACCCGTCGCTTTGTCCAAAAGCGAAAGAAACCAAACCGCAAATGAATACGGATAAACACAGATTGTTGATCAATCCATTAATTGAAAATCTCATATTTATAAATCTCATTGGTTGTCTCCGTATTCAGCCTCATCCTTATCGCCGCGGCGTTTCTCCGCAGGTATTTTGGGCTGGGTCCCGCCGCTTCCAGGTGCTTTATTTATGTCCATTTTCTCCAAAGCTTCGCGCTCTTTTTGCAGGCCGGCCCGGGCTTGAATATCCTTGTTTCTGTCAAAATAAGTGTCGCCTTCGATCAACGTCATTTCCACATGAGAATAAGCACTGAACGGGTGGGCCGACCAGATAGCAATATCGGCATCCTTCCCAACCTCGATCGAACCCGTCCGTTTGTCGATCCCAAGCTGTTTTGCCGGATTAAGCGTGATCATTTTTAACGCATCTTCTTCCGGCACACCGCCGTATTTCATTACTTTTGCAGCATCCAGATTCAAACGTCGCATCCGTTCATCCGAATCCGAATTTATAGAGACGCTAACCCCATTCTTCCACAGAATATATGCGTTGTACGGTATCGCATCGTAAGCCTCGAGTTTATAACTCCAGCTATCCGTAAATATCGAGACGCCGGTGCCGTGTTTGGCGATCTCGGGAGCAATTTTATAAGCTTCTAATCCATGCTGAAGCGTCGCAACGCGAAAGCCGAATTCATCCGCCAAAAGCATCAAATTCAAATGTTCGTCAGAACGATAACCATGGGCGTGGACAAGTCTTTTGCCTTCGAGTACCTCGACGATCGGTTCTAACTCCAGATCTCTTCTCGGCGGCACTTTGGTCTTTTTCGCCCGGAAATCATCCCACGCCTGTTTATAGTCACGTGCCCTCACAAATGCGTCACGGATGACCTCCATTGTTCCCATACGGGTGCGGGGATACCGGAAGGTCTGTCCCTGCTGCGGCTGGAAATTTGATCGTTTTACATTTTCTCCAAGAGCGAATTTTATACCTGGCGGAGCATCGGCAATTGGAAAATCTTCAACCGGCCTTCCCCACTTGAATTTAACGGTCGTGTTCTGTCCACCGATCGGATTTGCCGAGCCGTGCAGTAGATTAGCAGCCGTTACACCGCCGGCCAACGCCCGGTAGATAGAAATATCCGTAGGATTCAGGACATCACGAATGCGTGTCATCGAAGTAACGGCAAGCGAACCTTCGTTAACGGCGTCCATCATGGTATGCGAATGACAGTCAATAATGCCGGGCGATACGAATTTTCCGGTTGCATCAATGATCTGCGCATTTGCCGGAGCGTTAAGATTTTTGCCGATCTTAACGATCTTTCCGTTTTGAATGAGAATGTCAGTATTCTCAAGCGTTCCCCGGATCGCGGTTAAAACCGTCGCATTTCGTATCAGCACATCATTCTTCGTTTGGGCAAGAACAAGAGTCGATGACACCGCGACCACAATACTTAATATTATAAAACCGATAACTTTTCTCTTCATTTTACCTATTTCCTTTCTTATGGATTTTTTGTACCAGAAAAAGGTACGGTGCCTTGCGGTGAGTCTATCGTTCCGCTAATTTGATTTCCGGTAACAGTTCCTTTGACGATGAGGTCGATAGTGCTTCCGCCGAATTCTACTGTTCCTGAAAAAGTAAATCCTTCAGCTGAAACCTTTCCGTCCTTGATCGTGGTTGTGCCAAGCTGCGTTTGCAATGTGCCAGTGAGCACTTCAGCCTGTTGTGTCAAAGCCATTGTTCCAGTCAAAGTTTGTCCAGGCACGTCGATCGTCACCGAATAATTACCTCCAACACTGGCAATCGCCGGCTGCACTCCAGACGGAGCGGGTGTGTCTTTTTTCGCTGGCGGTTTTTGTTCGAAAAGCTTTCCGTCAACAAAAACCTGTGTAATGGCTTTTTCCTTACCGAACAGATCGCCCTTAACAACGGTCAAGTTCGCGATCTTCCCTGCTTCTATTGAACCAAGACGGTCATTTACACCCAGAATTTCAGCAGAATTAAGCGTCAGCGCACGAATTGCGGCGTCTCTATTCAGACCATTCTCTACTGCCTTAGCGGCGTTCGACATAAAGTCGCCAATGCTGGTCATTCCGCCGGATTGGAAGGCAAATTTAACCCCGGCCTGTGCAAGCTTAGCCGCTGTTTTCGGTGTTTCCGCCCGAAATCGAAGTAGATCGAGGCTCTCTGCATCAGTGTCTGCCGAAGCTGAAGTAGTTCGTTTAGGGAAATTCAATGACAATAGAACCGGTACATTCTGCGACTTTAGCCTGTCGGCAACTTTCCATGCTTCCTGCCCGCCCGCAATGATCGCATTTAATTTAAATTCCTTTGCAAGATCGAGTGCTCTGATGATCTCAATCTCGCGGTTAGCATTAAATACGACCGGCTTTTGTCCATTCAGAAAAGGTATCAATGTATCGAGTGATCTATCTGCAGGGGGGCGTTTGATGCCACGCGGATTTGAAGCGTATATTTTTTCGATCTCCTGCTGCCGCTGAGCGTCAAGAAACATCTGTCGAAGTGCGGAAAACGTTCCCAATAATGAGCCGGGATAACCGCCACCGATAGTATTGAACGAAATATGCAGTGCAAACGGCGATTTAATCACCATTGCAGATGTCGTTTCACCGGCTAAATTTATGATCGCTGACTGGCCATTGAAAATACCAGTTCTGCCAACCGTTAGAACTGTGGTAAATCCCGCATTACGGTTGGTTTCGAATTGTGCCTCGCCTGCTTTCAGATCATCCGCTGCAATTTCCTCGGGCCGCAGTCCGGCCGGATAATTGGAGTTCGATTGACCTGCCGTTGCGGCAGCTGCTGCCGCTCCGCCACCCGGCCCTCCGCCACCTGCCGGTCGAGCAGGTGGAGCCTGCAAACCGAGATTGGTCAATGTATCTATGAAGCCCGGATAGACCGTAAGTCCTTTACCATCAAAAACCTGGGCATCTGCTGGAGCTTTTACACCTGCACCAACAGCTTCGATCAAGCCGTCGCGGATCACAATGCTTCCATTCTCGATCGTTTCACCGGAGACGGTAACGATGCGGGCATTCGTGATCGTATAGGTTTGAGCAAAAGACGAGATGACAAAAAGCGAAGCAATCCACGCAAAAGCGAATAAGAAAAGCTTTAGTTTCATAACTGTAATGTCGGAATTGAAGTGACTGATTTAAATAGAAAATTCTTTTACGGAGAGAATAATAAAAAAGTTTCAGATTACAAAATCAATAAAAGGAAAAAGTCTTTTCGAATTTATTGGTATCGTCTAAGCGTCAAAGAAAAAAGCAGGCGAACAATGTCGCCTGCTTTATTTTGGTTATGTTTGTTTGCCTTCAAGAAATGCCTTGAGACGGCGTGAACGCGACGGATGCCGCAGTTTGCGTAATGCCTTTGCTTCGATCTGCCGGATACGTTCGCGAGTAACCGCAAAATGCTGTCCGACCTCTTCCAGCGTGTGCTCGGAACCTGTATTTCCAAGGCCAAACCGCATTTTGATCACTTTCTCCTCGCGCGGTGTAAGCGTCGCTAAAACTTCGTCCGTGATCTCGCGGAGGTTTGAGAACGTCACAGATTCCGCCGGGTTAAGTATCGATTTATCCTCGATAAAATCTCCGAGATGCGAATCTTCCTCTTCACCGATCGGCGTTTCGAGCGAGATCGGTTCCTGAGCGATCTTCAAAACCTTCCGCACTTTCGAAACGGGAATATCCATTCGTTTTGCGATCTCTTCACTCGTTGGTTCACGGCCAAGTTCCTGCACAAGCAGTCGTGATGTGCGGATAAGTTTATTGATCGTCTCGATCATATGGACTGGGATTCGTATAGTTCGTGCCTGATCGGCTATGGCTCGCGTGATCGCCTGCCGAATCCACCACGTCGCGTAGGTCGAAAATTTATAGCCGCGCCGCCATTCGAATTTATCTACGGCCTTCATCAAACCGATATTGCCTTCCTGGATCAGATCAAGGAATTGCAGACCGCGATTTGTGTATTTTTTCGCGATCGAAACGACGAGACGGAGATTGGCTTCCACCAATTCACGTTTTGCGATGTTAGTTTCGTATTCCCCAACGCTGATCGTCTGGAACGAACGCTTGATCTCCACCGTGGGCAGGTGAAAACTTTCCTCTATCTCGGACAAAGATTTTTTAGCCTCATTGATCTTGGCGTTAAGTTCTTTTTTCTCGGCTGCTTCAGGTTTTTGTTCAAGCCTTTCCTCGGCTCTTCTGATCGTTCTTTCAAATTTGCGTATCTCTTCAACGACCTTACGGACCGAGGCGATCATCTTCTGCATCGAATTCTCGGTTAAATTAAGATTCTTGATCTCCTGCGCAATTTCCAGCCGTTGACGGGCCGTTTGCCTGGTCAAAGAAAGCAGTTTTTTGGATTTTTTCCCTTTGGTTGTCTTTTGTTCTTCGCGAAGAGCGATCCACACTTTAAGGGCGGCTTCGTAATTCTGACGAATGTTGCCGATGCCGTCGAGTGTCCATCGCAAATATTCTTCCGCCTTGTCTTCTTCAAGCGATATTTCAGCTTGTTCAGAAAATGCAACAGTCTCGCGAATGCTTGCCTTGCCCCTCGCCAGATCGTCACCGATCTTTATTAAACGTTCGACCGAGATAGGCGAACGTGAAATTGTCTTTCTCGTTTTGATCTGACCCCGTTCGATCCGTTTTGCGATGACGACTTCGCCTTCGCGAGTCAGAAGCGGAACGATGCCCATTTCACGCAAATAAAGACGGACAGGGTCATTTGACTTATCTAAGGCCCCGGCCGAAAGGTCAAGGTCGATATCATCCTCTTCCTCCTCTGAAGCCGTCGGATCTTCATCCAGGGCCAGTTGCGATGCCCGCTCGAGAAGTTGCGAATCGGTCTCCGCTACCGAGATATTTGCACCTTCAAGACGGTCGAGAACGTCCTCAAGATCATCGGGAGACATCATGTTTTCCGGGATTTCTCTGTGCAGTTCGTCAAGACTTATGAATTTCTTTCGTTTCCCCAATGCGACCAACCGGTCCATCAGGTCTTCTTTTTCGTCGTAATCAGCCATATTTTGTCCAGGATTTGGATTAAATCTTCGGGTAAATCGTTGTTCTTAAAAAACTATATTAACGTCCCGCGACAAGAAAATGTTTCCTGTCGGCCGGAATGTTTAAAAAAAGATATTATATCAGTTATCTGCGATTTTTTTAAGTAGGGCACGCTTCAATCTTTCAAGATCAAGCTGTTCGGCTGAGAAATGGTTTACAAGATCGGTGTTGCCGCTCTGTTCCGCAGCGATCAATTCCTGGCTGATCTCCATGATCCGGTTCGAAATAGCCATTGATCGCAGCGTGAAAATGCAGTTTTCAGCATCGTGCAGGACTTCATCTATCACTTCTCCGGCTTCACGCTTTGGCTCCGTCATCAACAGTAATGGCACAAAATCACCTGCGGCCTCGTCATCGCCCACAAGTTCCATCAAATTATCGTTCGACACCATTAACTTCTTTGACTGAAGTTCGTAAAGAGCTCGAAAGATCGGAGCGGTAGCGAGAGATTCGTAATCGGTCTCTTCGAGCTGGACAAGAATTTTTTCCTGAAGTTCGGGGTCGTAAACCAATAATTCCAAAAGATGCTGCTCGGCGACGGTCATTTTTACCTGCGTCACACGTTTGACCTGCTTTTTTAATGTTTCAGTTTCGACTTTATTACCGTGCTTCACCGCATTCCATAGCTCACGCTTGAGGCCGGAATCTTCGATGCGGAAGAAGTTCATCGCCTGATCGAAACTTTCACGTTTTTGGACCGGATTTGCAGGTATGGTCAGAACGGGCAGCACATCCTCGATCGCATCGGCTTTTTGCCGGGCAACGTTCAGGTTACGGCCCGACATTGACGCTTCTAAAACGAACTGAAGATACGGCTGCGCCTTTCCTCTGGCATCATTATAACCATCGGCCCCATTTGCCCTAATAAAATCATCGGGGTCGTTTCCATCCGGTAATACAAGAACTTTAACGTCAAAATCTTCGGCTAAAAGTGCCTCGACCGCTTTACGTGCGGCCTTTACACCAGCGTTGTCGCCATCGTAATTTATAACGATTTTTTTCGCATAACGGCCAAGAAGTTTGGATTGCTCCGCTGTAAATGCCGTGCCGAGGCTTGCCGCCGTATTGGTTATCCCAAATTGGTAAAGCGCGATCAGATCGAGATAACCTTCGACGAGAATAACGAATTTCTTTTTTCGGATCTCTTCCTTCGCCTGAAACAAACCATAAAGATGCTGGCCTTTGATATACGCAGGCGTTTCGGGTGAATTGAGATATTTGGGCTGGTCGTCACCCATTGCACGGGCGCCGAACGCGACCGGATTGCCGCTAACATCAAGCACCGGAAACATTATCCGTCCCCGAAAACGGTCAAAAACACGGTCTTTTTCTTCATTAATGGAAACAAGGCCGCTTTGTTCAATTAGTTTTTCGCCCGCCCTCATTTCCTTGAGACGATTTAACAGCGAATCCCACGTATCTGGTGCAAACCCGATGTGAAACGCTTTTTGCGTTTCCTGGGAAATGCCGCGTGTTTCCAGATATTCGCGTGCAGCCTTAGCTTTCTTGTCTTTGGATTGCAGTTCAGCTTCCCAATAATCGAGCGCGATGCGGTTCAATTCGATCACTTCGTCAGCGATCTTTTTCTTTTCTTCCTTTTTCTTTTTGCTTTGAGCGTATTGCTGATCGTCGATCGGTTCCGGCAGCGGAACGCCGGAGATCTCAGCGACCCGTTGAATTGCCTCGGGAAAATTCAAACCTTCCATTTCCATCAAAAATGTATAAGCATTTCCGCCCTTCCCGCACCCGAAACATTTATAAAAACCTTTCGTCGGCGAAACCGAAAACGAAGGCGTCTTTTCCTGATGAAACGGACAGCAGCCCATCCAGTTCGAACCCTTTTTCTTCAGCGGCGCATACGGTTCAATGATCCGCACAAGGTCCGCACGGTTTTTAAGATCGTCGATGAAGTACTCAGGGATACGCGAATTACTAAATTGCTTTCGCGGGACTTGCTCCCTGGCTACGGTGCGAATAGGTTTAGCTAATATTGAGGACTGGTCAAGCCCGCTATGACCGATGCCAGCAGGTTCGACCGACTTTTCGTTCTGCAAGCCACTGTCTTCTGCGACATGGTCAATCCAATGACTGGGTGATGTTGGGAATGGTGGCAAAACCCCCACCTTTTTAGGATTATTCTGCCTAGAAAATTCGTTAGCTAGGCACGTTACGACCTTCGTCGCAAGCTCCTCTTTACTGTCCCAATAGTCACAATATTTGCTCTCCTGAACCTTCTTTCGGAAACTCGCGAGCTTAGCCTTGCCATCTTCTGACGCCTCTAACTTTTCGCCCTTGAGCTTATTTGTATTTTTATGAAGAAAGGTAAAAATTGGCTTGCTCTTAGATAAAGCGTAGTCGTACTCTCGCTCCGTAAAGCTAACCCCATCTTTATCGACAGAGCCGTATCGTCCAGCGACCACAACCACATAGAAGTCACAGTCATCGATTTCTTCAGTAACTTCATGCCACTGCGTATTATTTGAAGCGGGAATTAGTTCCATTCCGGTAGGAACACACTTCAAACGTGAGATCGCGTCATAAAGATACTTTCGTTCTTTCTTTAGATCTTCGAAAGTAGAGCTGACAAAGATGTTGTATCTAGGTTTCATGCAAAGTCGGAAGATCACCTTCAATTATAAATCTCTCGAGGAATTCTCCGGGCGAGTAAACCGGTTTCGGGGATTTTTCGAAATCAGAAGTGTCCCGTGTCACTATTGCGTCTAAACCTGCAATTATTGCGGAAGCACATTGAACGGCGTCTTCATAGTCCGAAAATTCGAGGTCGAACGCGTTTTGAAGTACCTGTTTATCGGTGGTAACGATCTCAAATAGCCGGACCAGTCTGCGAACTTCTTTTAGCGAATGATCTTTACCCTTCAGTTTTCGGCCGGTGTAGTAGACGTTTATGGGTGTTATGCTCGACAGGTATCCAACTAAGTCTTCGGCCGCCACAAGCAATACGATCTTCTCGGCATCGGCATGAAAGGGTTGTCTTTCGAGTACATAATCCAGGATTACGTTGGTGTCAATGAGAACACGCATCAGCGATACTTCTCCATAATGTGTTCGTAATAGATTTCCCGGTCTTCCTCTTTAGTCATTGGCATAAAGTCTTCTTCAGGCTTAAACGTGCCGGAAAGACTTTTCGCGAGGGCTATCCGTTCCTGTTTCGTAAGCTCTCGTTGAAATTTGTTCTCTTCTGGATATCCATTCTCCACAAACGCATTAAGGTTCTGAGAAACCTTTTCAATCAATTCACGTTGGAGCGGTATCGGCAGTTTTGAAATCTCACGAATTAATTGCTTTTGCGATATCATTTGAATACCTCCGAAATTATTGTTTCAACTCAGCTATTGTAGCACCATGCCCGCCCTGGTCTTGGGGGGCGAAGCTGAACTTTTCGATGTGAGGGTGGCCTTTTAGGAAATGGTGAACGAAATTCTTTAACGCACCGGTGCCGAAGCCGTGAATTATGCGGACGCGGGGCAGCGACGCCAGATAGGCCTCATCGAGAAAGCGGTCGATCTCGTATTCGGCGTCGGCGGTTGTCTGGCCGATCAGATTTAGCTCGGCGTTCATATCTTCGGTGTCGAGCCGTAGATTTGCCGATTGGGATTGAGATTGCAGCTTTTCCAATTTACCTTCGACTGAAATTTGTTCTTCTGCGACAGTTTGCAGGTCTTTGATCTTTTCACGCAGACGCATTCCGCCGACCAGGACCTCGGCGACTTCCTTGTCCATTTTCTCGACGACGCCTATGTTGCCGAAGGATGTATAGACTCTTGAGCCAACTGCAATCGCCGTAGTTCCTAGAGACAAATCCGACAAAGTCCCTAACGGGCGTGTTTCTCCCTGCCAGATTACGCCGACTTTGGACTTTGGGTTTTTGACTTTGGACAATACCGCCCGGTTTAGTTCGGCTTTACGGGTATCGCGTTCCTTGTCGAGTTTGTTTCGCAGGGCCTTGTCCTCGATGGATTTGATAAACGCTTTGGACTGCCTTTCGAAGTCATCAATTGTTTGGGCAAGTTCGTTTTGGAATAGCTTTTGGCGTTCTTTTTCTTTCTTTATTGCTTCGATATCCAGGCTGGCGTATTTCATCGCTACTGCTTCGCGTTCTTCTTCTAAAGCAACTCGCAGGTCTTCGGCCAGTGTCGATTCGGTTTGCAGTTTTCGCAGATAATCCTCAGCTTTCTTAGCGGAGATATCCAGATTGAGGCGTGAATTATCGATAACATCGGGTAAAATCCCGAAACGTCGTGCGATCTCAATGCCAGACGAGGCACCAGCTATCCCGATCAGAAGACGGTATGTCGGCTGCAGGGTTTTCTCGTTGAATTCGACGGATGCGTTAATCACATTTTCGTCATTCGCCGCATAAATTTTAAGCCCGCGGTAATGTGTCGAAGCGATAACTTGGGCGCCGCAGCTTCGCCTGAAATGATCGACGATCGCCACTCCAAGAGCCGAACCTTCTTCGGGATCGGTGCCGGTACCGACTTCGTCAAGCAATACCAGCGAAGGAGATTGGCAATGTTCCATCATCCGGGCAATATTCGACATGTGCGATGAAAATGTCGAAAGGTTTGCCGCCAGCGATTGATGATCGCCGATGTCTGCTAGAACAGATCTATAAAAGGGAATCTTAGCGGCGGCGGCCGGAACGGGAAGGCCGGAGAGGGCCATTAAAGAAAGCAGCCCGGCAGTTTTCATTACAACGGTTTTCCCGCCGGCATTTGCACCCGAAATTATCATCACGCCATTGTCTTTAGTTAATTTGAAACTTACAGGTACTATTTCGTTCGATGGCAGGGAAACGCTCACTACCGGTCGTGTTTCCGCCTTCTTCACATCCGCGTCTCGGCGTCTTGGCGGTGGAGCATCCCGCAGATTTTCTTCGAGCAATGGGTGACGGGCATCAACAAGATCGAGCGTTTCGTCCGCGGATATTTCCGGCACAATGGCATTAAACTTTTTGCCGAATTCAACTTTGGCCTTTATAAAGTCAAGTTCCGCAACCGCTTCGACCGATACTTCTATGGCGGGAAGCTGCTCACGCAATTCTTCGGTCAGTGCAAACAGGATCCTGGCGATCTCGCGTTCTTCCTTGCCTTTGAGGTTTTGTAGTTCGTTATTGGCTTCTATGGCTTCGAGCGGCTCGATGAAAACTGTCGCTCCGGATGAAGAAAAACCATGAGCAACACCACCGACCTTACCGCGAAAATCCGATTTTACAGGAATGACAAAACGTTCGTTGCGAACGGTTACGATCTCGTCCTGGATAGCATTTCCCGAATTTCGCATTACGGCTTCCAGCGACTTGGTCAAACGCCCACGCTGCGAACTTATCTCTCGTCGAATTTTTGCTAATTCCGGGGATGCAGAATCGTCAATTTCGCCGCCCGGCAGCAGTTTTTTATTGATCTTTTCAATCGCGGCAAGCAATCCCGGCGAAATATTCTCAACGATCCGCCATAACGTCGGGGCAAGATCTTTTTCAGGCTGTATCGAAGACCTTGCAAACAAAGCCTGACTGCAGACCCGTGAAACTTCGAGCAGCAGATTCGGTTCCAGGGTCGCATTTTTGATCTTCAGGATCGCGACCGCATCGCTCGGGTCCTGCAATCCGCTGAACGACCACGAAACCTGTTTTTCTTCCTTGAGTACAATAGTTTCAGAGATCGCAGCCAGATCGCGTTCGACTTCAATTTTGCTCGTTTTTGGGCGCAATATCGCAAACCGCTCTTCGCCCATCGGCGTTTGAGCATTTCTGCTGACCAGCTCAAGCAGCTTTTCGTATTCTAATGTTTCAAGCGAAAAGTTCATGTTCCAACTGGAAAACTATTCCGTTACTTCGACGCCCTTCCAGAATGCCACATAATTTTCTATATATTTTGCTTCGTCTTTGGCATCCGGATAATACCACGCAGCATCGGCATTTTTGTCTCCATTCACGACAATATCGTAATAGTTAGCCGTGCCTTTCCAAAAGCAGACCGAGTTGGTCTGGCTCGCCTGGAAAAATTCGCCGTTGATCGAATCCGCCGGAAAATAATGATTTCCTTCCACTACTGTCGTATTGTCGCTTTCCGCCAGAACCTGTCCATTCCATATTGCTTTCATAAAAACTCCTATTTTATTCGCCTTAAATAGCCTCGGTTTTAAGTTAAAAATCGTTGTCGGATCTCAGCCGTTGGTATCATGCACGCGTCCATTTTTCCGAATAGCCGATAGCGGTTTTTTGCAAACCATTTGTATAAAAGATCACGGATCGGACCTGGAACAATTATAAAAATATATAACCATGGCCATATACCGTCTAGTTTGCGAACGATCCGCAATGCGGCTGTCGAATGTGTGTAAGCGCGGTCGTCTTCGATCAAAATTACGGAATCAGTTTCAGTTTCACCGGCCCCGAGCTTTAAGATCGACGCTTTACCGGTCTCTGATTGGAGCGGCGCGAACTTAAAGTATCCAGCATTATCATGTTCGATAACGAAATTCACCGAACTGTTGCAAAAATTACAAATGCCGTCAAATAAAATGACTGCTGCCATAATAAAATTCTACCGCAATTCCCACATAGGTCTTAGCTTACAAAACCGATAAATTCAAAAACTCACGGAAGAAAAAAAATTACACAACGCATATCGGATAGAATGCCTTCCATTGTGCGGGTAAACTGTAATCATTATGAGAGACCATATATCACAACAAAATGGGATCAACGATATGCGATGGCAGGCGGTGAGGTCTAAAAACCGCGAGTTTGACGGAGTGTTTTATTTCGCCGTTCAAACCACTGGAATATTTTGCCGGCCATCCTGCACATCAAGAAGCCCGAAGAGGGAAAATGTTTCGTTTTTCATCTCTCCGGATGAAGCAGAAAAAGCCGGATTTCGTGCATGCTTAAGATGTAAACCAAGAAATGAATATTTTCCGGGCGCCGGAGCAGAGTTGATCATTCGGGCTTTCGAATTTATACAGGCTGATGCAATAGATATACCGACAACAGAAGAATTGAGCAGCCATTTGAATGTCAGCCCCGGCTATTTACAAAAGACTTTTAAGGCAGTTCTCGGTCTTTCTCCAAAGGAAATATTGGACATGATAAGGATCGAGAATTTCAAACAAAAAGTGAGAGAAACAGATGTTACGACATCACTTTATGATAGTGGATTCGGTTCAAGTCGTTCGTTATACGAAAAAGCTGGTGAAACGCTCGGAATGACTCCGGCAATTTATAGAAAAGGTGGTAAAAATATGAAGATCGGTTACACAATTGTTGATTCGCCGCTTGGCAAGCTGATGGTCGCGGCCACTGAAAAAGGAATTTGTTCAATAAGTTTTGGAGATAATGAAAATTCGTTGCAGGATGAGCTGAGCAAGGAATTTTTTGCGGCAAATATTGAAAAGGATGATGCGGCCTTGAAAGGATCGGTGAATGCGATCCTCAAAAGCCTGGACGGAGAAAAAGCTATTCTGAATTTACCTTTGGATCTGCGTGCAAGTGCATTTCAGATGCGGGTCTGGGCCGAACTACGCAAAATTCCATACGGCGAAACACGTTCGTATAGCCAGGTCGCGGAAAATCTTGGCAATCCCAAAGCGGTCCGGGCTGTTGCACGGGCCTGTGCGACAAATCCGGTCGCTTTGGCGACACCATGTCACCGTGTGATCGCAGCAAACGGCAAATTGAGCGGTTACCGCTGGGGAATTGACCGTAAACAGCAATTGTTGATGCAAGAGAAACTAAATACTCCAATACTGGATCAGCAGTGACAAGGCGTTCTTTTATAACATGCTTTGCTCTCTAACGATCCAGCAATTTGTTCGCTTCAGCGATCGCATCGTCAAGATCTGATATTTTGCCGTCGAGCTGCATTTCATAAACAGCATTGAGGACCTTACCGAATTTCGGCGAAGGCAAAAGGCCAAGCTCGATCAAATGTCTTCCCTTCAGGATCGGTTCGGGAGCTTTTTTCTCGACCTGTAATTCCCTGGCCTTTTCGATAAACCATTCCTGGGCCTCCGAACCAAACCACTTATCCTTCGGCAGCCATTCAGGGTTTCTTCCCAGCGAATCTGCTTTTGCGACGCGGTAAAGCAGGTCTGGCTCGACCTTTTGGGCGAGCCGCCTGAATGCCCCATCCCCGACCGGTGATTTAGCCTTATAATATTCGCCCGGCTTCAGATGGTAACGAACAAGCTGGACGATCTGGTTACGGACATCGTAACCATTAAGTGTATAAATTCCGAGCGTGTCGAGAAAAGACAGCGTGGGCTCGATCCCCGCCTCGTCGTGCGAATGCGAACGCCAGCGGCCATCAAAGAATACCGTCGTCGGCGGTTTGCCAAAGTCGTGAGCGAGAGCTCCGACCATCACCGCAACCTGTTTTTCATATGGAAGATCGGCGATCAATTGGCGGGCTTCGTCAACGACCATCAGCGTATGAATATCGACATCGCCTTCGGGGTGCCAAGCTGCTTCCTGCGGAACTCCGACCAAAGCCTTCATTTCAGGGAAAATTTGTTCGACAACACCGAGATCATAAAGCCATTTTAATCCTATCGAAGGTTTATTCGATCTCAAAAGCAATTTTTCAAACTCGCCCCAAATACGCTCTTTCGGCAGATCGGTAACGTCTATCGTTTTGCAAAGGGCAGCAGTAGCAACGTCGATATCAAATTCAAACCTCGCCGCAAACTGTGCCGCACGCAAAACCCGCAGTGAATCCTCGCCAAAAGTCTCCGGCGAAACCATTCGAAGCAATTTACTTTTTAGATCGTTCAGGCCGTTGAACGGATCGATCACCTCGTCCGTCAGCGGATCTTTCAATATCGCGTTGATCGTGAAGTCGCGGCGTTTACAGGCTTCTTCAAAAGACATTTCCGGATCGCCTTCAATAACAAAGCCTTTGTGCCCGCGTGAAATTTTCCTATCACGTCTCGGTATCGAAACGTCCAGGTCGCTGCCGATCTTATAGACGGTAAATGCTTCGCCAACGGCATTGAGCATTACGCTTGCCCCATCTTCCGCGATCAGGCCTTCGGCAAATGACGTGAGAATTTCGCGAAGCTTTTCCGCCCCGATACCATAAACCTCGACATCCCAATCAATCGGCCCGATGCCCAACAGTTCATCACGCACGCAACCGCCAACAAGCATCGCCCGCCCGCCGTATACTTTGATACGGTTCGCGAGTTCCACAATTTTTTCGGGTTGCTCTATCATTTCAAAGGAAACTTATTTTGCATTATATCCCGCACTTAAATCAAAAGAGTGAAGAATGTTTGCCCGCAAATAGCTCTAATGAAAATGGATAAGAACCGGATACCTCCTTATTCACGATCATTCGCAGGTATAAAAACGAAAAAGGCTTCGTCCGGCATGGACGAAGCCTTTTTCGGCTCTAACAGACCAGTCAACCGTTGTTTCAGCTAAGTGACCGCTCGGCTCGTTGTCTGCTGCGCAGCCAGTTCGCGTTGCTTGTCCGGAACTCTTCTGCGACAATTGTCACGCAACTCGTCGGTCGTAGAGATGTTTCTGGAAATCGATAAACGTCGAGCGAATTTGCTGAACTTCACCAAGCATTTCTATCCCATCGTGGACTGAATGGTATTTCAGTTCGAGCAGATGAGGAAGTTTAGCTTCGTCTAGTTCCTCGACGCCTGATTCGACGTATTTCGACAAGACGAAATCGAGAAACTCGCGCTGTTCGCGTTGAAGCAATGCGAAAATATTTGTCTTTGCGCTTTCGGCTCGTTCTTGGCGAGAGATCGGGGCAACGGCGTAGGCGACATATTCGAGGACGTCGAAGATGTCGCTGCGTTCTGCGTCGATCAACTTCTGCATTTCGGTAAGCTCATCCTTTCCGAAACCGGCGTCGCTCAATCGTTGAAGGAGTTCGCGGCGGGTGGACGGCAGCGACCATATCTCGCGAAGATGCTCTTCGTCGCGGAAGAGTTCCGGCAATACGCCGAAAAGATTCTCAAGGAATTGCTCGGCAGAGATCGGATTTCCGTTACCGTCGAGAAACGAAGTTGATGCCATGTGCTGTATCTGGCGTTCCTTTCCGTCTGCGAGTCGTATCTTAACCTTTTTCTTGCACACGCACGGTCGCTGGCCGCATTTCTCACATTCTTCCGCCGGACCTTTCTCACAAATGCAGGGGTTTTCACCGCAGACAGGGCACGGTTTCTTTTCCTTTCGTTCGCATTCGCACGGCGACATTCCGCATTCGTCGCATATCTCGAGGAGTGGTTCGCCGTCCCATTCTGGATCGAGGAAGTTGTGATAGGCGTCAACAAAATCGTAGATCGTGAAATAGTCCTTACCGTCAAAAGTCCGCGTTCCGCGTCCAATTATCTGCTTGAATTCGATCATCGAATTGACAGGACGCATCAGCACGATGTTTCTGACATTTGTCGCATCAACTCCGGTCGAAAGCTTTTGCGACGTTGTTAGGATAGTCGGAATCGAATAATCATTGTCCCGAAACGTTTTAAGGTATGTTTCTCCCTGTTTGCCATCATTCGCCGTTACGCGGACACAATAAAACGGATCGTCGCTGTCGGCGACTTGATTGATTAGGTCGCGAAGCAGAGCGGCGTGGGCCTGAGTTGCGCCAAAAACTAGCGATTTCTCGCTTTGGTTCGCCTCGCTGAGAAACACCTCGACGCGTTTCTTTTCGCGGGCGACGATCTCGATGGTGCGGTTAAAGTCTTTTTCTTCGTAGACCTTACCGGCCTCGATCTCGCCTTCAACGATCATGTCGTCGGGCGTCCATACGTATTTATCTAACGTCGTTTGGATGCGTCTGACCTTGAAAGGCGTGAGGAAACCGTCGGCGATGCCTTCCTTTAGCGAATATGTATAGACAGGTTCGCCGAAATATCGGTAGGTGTCTACGTTCTCGTCACGCTTCGGCGTCGCCGTCAGGCCAAGCTGAACGGCGGGTTTGAAGTAGTCCATTATCGCCCGCCAGTTGCTTTCGTCGTTGGCTCCGCCGCGATGGCATTCGTCGATGATTATCAGGTCAAAGAAATCCTCGGGGTAATCGCCAAAGTATGGCGATTCGCCGGGGCCGCTCATAAAGGTCTGGAAGATCGTGAAAAAGATACTGCCGTTCGTGGGCACTCGGTCATTCTTCTTGATTGAATCCGGACGTATCCGGACAAGAGCATCTTCGGAGAAAGAGGAGAAAGCATTAAACGCTTGATCCGCGAGGATGTTCCTGTCGGCAAGGAAAAGTATTCGCGGGCGTCTGCTGCCGTCACGTTGTAAGTTCCAGCGTGTTTGGAAAAGTTTCCACGCTATCTGAAAGGCGATAAAGGTCTTTCC
>JAYUCO010000026.1:0-4764 GCA_043740295.1 Pyrinomonadaceae bacterium
TATCCGAAACACTTTCGGGTCAACCATTCGGCCAACGAATTTGCCAACGAAATTTCAAATATCAACGGCATCGAAAGCTTTTGGTCATTCGCCAAAAGACGGTTACTAAAATTCAATGGAGTTAAAAAAGAGACTTTTCATCTGCACCTAAAAGAATGTGAGTTCAGGTTCAATCAACGTAACACTAACTTTTATAAACTTCTTTTGACTTTGCTTAGAAATTCTCCTTTATAATAGCTTAACTACCATAGACCCTTGTTGAATTACTTGAAAATCACTAAGATGCGGGTGGGTATTTTGGCGAATTTCGGCAGCCGCCCGAAGCTTGAATGGAAGAAATACGTTATGTGAGAAGCATGGAACCACGAAAAAACACGAAGAGACACGAAAAAGAAAAAATAAAGAAAGCACTAAAATGACACAAGCAACATTTAGTATTAGACGTGGTGATGCCACAGTTGGCGAGATGGTCAATTACCGGACCGAGGTTTCGGAAGGGATGGTCGTGCTCGATGCGGTACACCAAATTCAGGCCGAATCGGCCGGCGATCTGGCCTGCCGCTGGAACTGTAAGGCCGGAAAATGCGGTTCGTGCTCGGCTGAAATTAACGGGATGCCGAAGCTGATGTGCATGACGCGGCTCGATACGCTGCCGCTGGACCAGCCCGTCACCATCGAACCAATGCGGGCATTTCCGCCGGTCAAAGATCTGATAACTGATGTTTCGTGGAATTACGAAGTAAAAAAACGCATCAAGAAATTCAAGCCGCGATCACCCGACGCCGAGGACGGCACGTGGCGGATGCAGCAGGAAGACGTTGACCGCGTACAGGAATTTCGCAAATGCATCGAGTGCTTTTTGTGCCAGGACGTCTGCCACGTTCTGCGCGACCATGAAAAGCACAATGAATTCATCGGCCCGCGTTTTCTGGTTTACGCCGCTGCGTTGGAGATGCATCCGCTCGATACCGAAGACCGTCTTGGCGATCTCAAAGACGCTCACGGCATCGGTTTTTGCAACATTACAAAATGCTGCACCAAGGTCTGCCCCGAAGGAATTACGATCACCGACAACGCGATCATTCCGCTTAAGGAACGCGTCGTCGATGAATATTATGACCCGGTGAAGAGATTGGTAAAATTGTTCAGGCGGCGGAAAGATTAAATTGACGAAATTTATTTTAGACTGGCCTGACATTAGCCGAGCGTTTCAATCTAAGCGAATATAACGCGACAAGAAATGCGACGAACATGATCGCCGACGCTGTCCAGAATGTGCGCCGAAGCGTGGAATCGTCCATACCGTTCGCAGCATTGTTCAGCAATATTCCGCCGATCAGCGGCCCGGCGACGCGGGCCAGGCTGGCGCCGGACTGCAAAATTCCCATCGTTTTACCTTGATCGTGGTCATCCGCGCTCTTTGACGCCATGCTCGTCAGGGCCGGTGACGCCAGCGAATTCCCGATAGATAATACAGCCATTCCAATAAGCAGAGCGGCCAATCCGCCGGATCGCGGCCCGACCAGCGGCACTGCGAACAAACTAGCGACCATCAATAAACAGCCCACGGCGATCAACGCCGATTCGCCGAATCTCCTGACCAAACGGTCGAATAAAACACCCTGCGTAATTATTGCCATGACGCCGATATACGCAAATAAATAGCCGTTATCTTCCGGGTCGTAACCAAAGCGGTACGCCGTGTATAGGACAAAGGCGTAGGTCATTATCGAAAAAGCGGTGACGAGCAAAAAATACAGAAGGTTAATGACGCCGAATTCTTTTTCGCCAAGCGATTCGATGATCTCCAGGAACCTGTTTTTCCGCTCTGCTGTCACGATATTTGCGTTCGGCTTAAGCGATTCGGGAAGGATAAAGTAAAGCGCGACGGCATTTACCAGCGAAAGCGCGGCGGCGAAATAGAACGGCACATGCACGCCGTATTTACTCAAAACACCGGCGATCGCCGGGCCTAAAATAAAACCGATACCGAAAGCCGCGCCGAACAGGCCCATGCCTTTGGCCCGGTTTTCCCTGGTGGTTATGTCGGCAATATATGCCTGAGCGGTCGAAATATTCGCGCCCGTTATTCCGCCGATTATCCGTCCGGCAAATACCAGCACCAGCGTATCCGCAAATCCGATCACGAAATATCCGAGCGCTGAGCCGACTATGCTGATGAACAATATCGGACGCCGCCCGTATTTATCGGACATTCGTCCTAAAATAGGCGAAAAGAAAAACTGCATCAGCGAATAAACGCCGACCAGTATCCCGATCTGAAACGGCGTCGCGTTAAATGGCGGCGTGTTCGCGTAATACGGCAGGATCGGAATGACCATTCCAAATCCGATCAGGTCTATGAAAACGGTAACGAAAATTATGATGAGCGGTGTTGTGAAAAATTTTTCGTTAGTTTTCTCGGATTGCATTTTTTTGAAACTGGACGCGGCGGTAAAGATCGGGCAGTGGAATGAAAAGTTCGACCGAGGCGAGTTCGACGACCTCACTTCTCTCATTAAAGTAATACGTGATCCAGCCGCCGCTAGGCTGCCGGCGATGGACCTCGACGTTCATTTTATGCTGGTCAACGACGGCGTATTCCTGAACACTCGGCATTTGCTGATAAAACAGAAGTTTTTCGCGGCGGTCGATATTTTCGGTTGACGGCGAAGTTACCTCTATAATCAGGATAGGTTGATTGCGGAAGTAAGGGTCTTCGGGATTTTCTTCACACGAAACCAACACGTCCGGATAATAATAAACCTTTTTAGTTACACGAACCTTAATGTCACCAAAAAATGGCTCACATTTTGAATCTCGAAGGTGGGCGGTTAGCAAAGTAATTAATTCGCCGACAATTCGATTGTGATCATCGCTTGTCCCGGCCATTGCATAAACTTCACCCTCGATGTATTCATGCTTGACAGGACTTATGGTTTCGCCTTCGAGATAATCCTCGACGCTGATCTTTGTTTTTAACTTCGGCAAACCCATAATCAAATTTTAGCAAAAATTTGTTTCATAGTAGAATAGTCACAACAACATAGCACAGTCAGATAGTCAGTCAGATAGTTTCCAGGAGAAAAGCACCGAATGTTCAAATCAAACTTTGTCTTAGTCTTATTTGCCGCAATTTTATTTTTTATGTATCAAGAGACGAACGCGCAAAAAACCCCGTCCAAAACCACACAGCCGGAAACCGCCGGAGTACAGTCACTTATGCCTGAGATCGCCTACACCGTCTCAATGCCGCGGCCATGGACGCATCTTCTGGAAGTCGAAATGCATTTGAGATCATCGCGAATGCCCGAACAGGCCGAGCTGAAAATGCCGGTTTGGACGCCCGGCAGCTACCTAATCCGCGAATACGCTCGGCACGTGCAGGATTTTAGTGTTAAAGATGCAAAAGGCCGCGACCTGGCGTGGCGAAAGATCAGTAAAAATACCTGGCAGATAGATACCAAAGGTGCAGGCGAGATCGTCGCGACATACCGCGTTTATGCGAACGAACTGACCGTCAGGACTAACGAGCTGAATGACGCTCACGGATTTTGGAACAACGCCGCTCTTTTAATGTTTCCGAAGGACCAGCTAAAAGCACCGTCAACCGTTACCGTAAATCCTTATGGAAATTGGAAGATTGCGACGGGCCTGCCAAAAATAGCAGGTCAGATGAATACGTTTCGGGCTGAAAATTTCGACATCCTTTACGACTCGCCTTTTGAAACAAGCGATTTCAAGGAAATTTCGTTTAATGTTAAGGGCAAGCCGCACCGCTTCGTGGTGTCGGGTGACGGGAATTTTGATCTCGATCAAATGGCAAAAGACGCCTCGAAGATCGTCGAGGAAGCGTATAAGATATTTGGCGAACTTCCCTATAACGACTATACGTTCATCCTTAACTTACGCGGCGGCGGCGGCCTTGAGCATCTTAATTCGACCGCTTTGCAATGGAACCGTTTCGGCTTTCAGCCGCGTGCCCGCTATAAGGACTTTCTGGGCCTCGTCGCTCACGAATATTTCCACGCCTGGAACGTCAAGCGCCTTCGACCCGATGCCCTTGGGCCGTTCGATTACGAAAATGAAAACTACACCAAATTGCTGTGGTTAGCCGAGGGCGGGACCGAATATTACTCCGGAATATTGCTTCAGCGTGCCGGACTCATCAGCGCCGACGATCTGCTCGAAGGAAAAGCATCGACCATCGAACAACTGCAGGCCCGGCCCGGCCGCTTTGAAACGAGCCTCGAGGAAGCCAGCTTTGACGCCTGGATCAAATACTACCGGCCGGATGAGAACGCGATCAATAATCAGATCTCCTATTATGATAAAGGCGAGATCGTCAATATGATGCTCGACATCACCGTTCGCACGGCCTCGGGCGGTGCCAAATCGTATGACGACGTGCTGCGTTATCTCTACACCGAATATTTTAAGAAAGGCAAGAACTACACGCCCGAGGATTTTCAAAAAGCCGCCGAAATGATGGCCGGAAAGAGCCTCGACGATTTCTTTTCTAAATATGTCCGCGGACGCGCCGACATCGATTATGCGGGGATCGTCAAAGGGATCGGTTTGCAGTTAAATGCCAAGGAAACCAGCACGGGCAAGGCATACATCGGCTCCGATTCCGCTGACGGCAGCCTCACCATCCGGTCGGTCCCGGCTATGGGCGTCGACCTTGCCGAGGAAAACGGTAAATTGACCGTCCGCCTTATCCTGGCCGGCTCGCCAGCCTTCGAACAGGGGATGAATACCGGC
>JAYUCO010000027.1:0-11319 GCA_043740295.1 Pyrinomonadaceae bacterium
ATTTCAGCGGCGTTACCGTGAAGTGCAATAGACTTAGCTTCTTTTTTATCGACAGCTTCAATCACTAATGCTAAAGCCTCATCTAAACTATCAGCGGCAACATCGACCTGTTTTAACTGCAAACGTCTTTTGATCCGCCAGGGATCGACATCGACAAGCAAACCGACACCGCCGTTGAACGTGATCGCCTGTGCCTGGGCGCCGCCCATTTCGCCGAGGCCAGCCGTCAGCACGAATTTTCCGGCGAGATCAGGCCAGCCGTTTAGCCGTGCAAGAGAACCAAAGGTTTCATATGTGCCCTGCAAAATTCCCTGTGTCCCGATGTAGATCCACGACCCGGCGGTCATCTGCCCATACATCATCAAACCTTCGGTCTCATATTTGTCGAATTGTTCCTGTGTCGCCCAATGCGGAACTATATTCGTATTAGCGATCAAAACGCGCGGGGCATCCGTATGACTTTTGAAAATGCCGACTGGTTTGCCGGATTGCACAAGCAAAGTCTCGTCTTCGTCCAAATTGCGCAGAGATTCTAATATTGCATCAAAACACTCCCAATTTCTGGCCGCTTTTCCCCGTCCGCCGTAAACGATCAGGTTATCCGGATCGAATGCCACATCAGGATCAAGATTATTCTGGATCATCCGGTAAGCAGCTTCGATAAGCCAGTTTTTGCAGCTAAGTTCCGTACCTGTCGGGGCGTGTATCTCTCTTTTCATAGAATTTGAAGTTAATAATAACCGAAATCCGGCGTCTGGAAAATCACCGTAACGGCAAATGCTCAAAATCTAAATGCCTGTGATAGACTCGTTTCAAAATCAAACCGCAATTTTGATTTATGAGGTATTTAACTTAATGAGGTATTTAATTTTAATCTTCGTCACTGCTGTTTTAGCCCTTTCAATTAATGCCCAAAAGCCGAAAGTTGTGAAAAAACCCAAGTTTGACTCTGCTCTCGCCAAACAGCTTGGTGCTGACGAGCGCGGGATGAAGATGTATGTGATGTGCATTCTCAAAACCGGCCCGAAGGACGGCGAGATCAAAGGAAAGGAACGCGACACGATTTTTGCCGGACATTTTGCCAATATCACGCGGCTTGCCGACGAAGGCAAGTTGGCAGTTGCCGGGCCTTTTGAAAAGAACGATAAGGCTTTTCGCGGTCTTTACATTTTTAATGTGCCGACTATTGAAGAAGCAGAAAAGCTCGTTATTCTCGACCCGGCCGTAAAAGCTGGAGTTTTTGTCCCCGACCTGACACTTTGGTATGGCTCAGCCTCACTGATGGCAACTCCCGAGATCCATAAAAAAATATCGAGAACAAATCCTTAGGCGTCTATTTTGTCGAAATTACCAAATGTTGCGGCATCGGCGGCATCGGAATATGTTTGTTTTGAGAAAATCCGGCATCCTCGCACATTTTCTTTAACTCTGCGAAGGTGTATGCGTCTCCTCCCGGTGTCGAGGCGAGCATGATCAAGCTGAACAAAGCTTCCGATGGCGGCGACACCCGGTCATCGTTGGGGATAAATTCGAGTGTTATTGCTTTACCGCCTTCATTCAGACAGGCATAAACCTTTCGCATAAAATTCGTACACGTTTCCGCGTCGAAATGATGAAGGAAATTCGTCACCAGCACGACGTCGTAACCATCGCCGAAATCTACATCAAATGCGCTGCCTTCGATCAAATGATGGCGGTCACTGACGCCCATACGATCTGCATTCTCCGTCGCGACGGTCAGAACATTTGCCCAATCGACCGCATAGATCTCAGCGTTAGGAAAGTGTTTGGCAACCATGATTCCGAATATACCGTGTCCGGCGGCTATGTCCAGAACTTTGAGTTTGCGGTCCGGTTCAAATTCAATATTTTCTGCGATCTTTTGGGCCGCAGGGAACATCATCGGCATCATCGCCTTTGCAAAAGTGACCCACATCGGACTGTCAGGGTCGAGAGCCGCGTTATCTGATACTGGAGCACCGCCGCGTTTGACAGTTTCGGTCAGATTATCGAAACCTGCTTTTTGCTGGGCAGATAAAATAAAATCCGTGACACTGCCGAGGTACGTAGGCGATTTTTTATCAAGAAAGGCTGCCGACACATCATTTAGAGCATATTCGTCGCCTGTTTTTGTTAAAAACCCGATGACCGTCAAAACATCGCAGAGTATTCTAAAGCCGCGCTCAGGTGAATCCGAAGCAGCAGCAATTTTCTCTGCGGTATTTGCCCCCGCACCTATCTTTGTAAAGATCTCAAGTTCGATCGCCGTTTTTATCGCTGCCGAATGCTGATAGCCGGTAAGTGTATTCCAAAATAATTCCGGGGTTACATGTGAGCTTTGCTGCATAAAGATCTCCTGTAAATAATTTTAATTCAATTTAATACTGTTTTTATATAATCGCAAATTTTTTGATGAATATGAGGCATTTTGCGCGAATTTAGCTTACAGTAACTGCCATGTTAATATTTGGCTGTAAAAATATGATTAATCAAACTCTGTGATTTTAAATTTGCTCGTATGAAAGCCGATCTAATAATTTCCAATATTGGACAGCTCGTGACATGCGCTTCGGACGGAAAGCCAAAGCGCGGAGCTGAAATGCGTGATGTCGGGACAATAGAGGACGGAGCGGTCGCGGTAATCGGTGGAAAGATCGCGGCGGTTGGGAAATCAGACGAGATTCTCAGCGAATATTCATCGGAAAATATTATTGACGCAAATTCCAAAGTGGTCTGTCCGGGCTTTGTCGACCCGCATACGCATATTGTTTTTGCAGGAGACCGGTTAAATGAGTTTGAGCTTAAGATCAAGGGAGCTGATTATCTTGAGATCTTGGCTGGTGGCGGCGGAATTATTTCAACCGTCAAACGAACACGCGAAGCACATTTTGAAGATCTGGTTGAGCAAAGCAGAAGCCGTTTGGACAAGATGTTCATCTGCGGAACGACGACCGTTGAGGTAAAAACCGGTTACGGCCTTGAAACCGCTGCTGAGATGAAAATGCTTGCAGCGATTGCCGAGCTTGATAAAATTCACGCTATCGATATAGTTCCGACATTCCTCGCGGCCCATGCGGTTCCGCCCGAATTCAAAAATAATGCGGACGCTTACGTCGATCTTATCTGCGGTGAAATGCTTCCAAAAGCCTGGGACTGGTACATTTCGTCGCACTTTTTCGGTAAAAAGACGCCTTTTTTTGCCGATGTTTTTTGTGAAAAAAATGCTTTCAATCGCGAACAATCCGAGAGAATTCTCATAACGGCAAAGGCTTTATGGTTCGGTCTTAAAGCTCACGTGGATGAATTTACAAATCTAGGCGGGTCAAGCCTTGCTGTTGAATTAGGAGCAGTCTCAATAGACCATTTGGACGCGATATCTAAAAAAGAGATCAAACAACTTTCAAAATCCGATACGATTGGGATCGTTACACCGGCCGTGAACTTTAATTTTGGAAGCAGTGAATTTGCCAATGCAAGAAAACTGATCGACGCTGGGTGCGCTGTTGCTATAGCTACCGATTACAATCCTGGTTCGGCCCCATGCCCGTCACTGCCGATGGCAATGGCTATCGCTTGTCGCTATCAGAAACTGCTCCCGGTCGAAGCATTGAATGCAGGAACAATAAACGCAGCATTTGCCATAGGTTTGGGAGACAGCGTTGGCTCGATTGAGGTAGGGAAGCAAGCAGATTTTTTGATCCTTGATACGAAAGATTACCGGCAGATAGCCTATGAATTTGGCGGGAATTTAGTTGAAAAAGTTATCAAGAATGGCGGATTTTGCTATTTATGAATGAGATAGTTTTAGACGGCGAAAGCCTTACATTCGAAGAGGTTATTGCTGTTGCTTATGGCAAGCCTGACGAACCGCGCGTTTCTTTGGCTGAGGGCGCAAAACAAAAGGTGAATGCTTGCGCAGAAGCAGTCGATACCCTGCTCGAACGCGGTGAAATAGCGTATGGCATTACAACTGGTTTTGGGGCTTTTAAGAACAAGATAATAACCCGCGAAGAGGTCGAGCTGCTACAGCGTAATATCGTTGTCAGCCACGCGGTCGGTGTTGGCAAACCATTTGATATTCCAGCGGTGCGGGCGATAATGCTCATCCGTGCGAACACATTGGCCCGCGGATATTCGGGCATCAGGCTCGCAACTCTTGAGCTTATTCTGGAATTCCTCAATCGCGGAGTCCATCCCTTAATACCGGAAAAGGGAAGTCTTGGTGCAAGCGGTGACCTTGCTCCGCTCGCTCATTTCGCATGTGTTCTGATCGGCGAGGGCGAAGCGGAATTCAGCGGTGAAATTCTCAGCGGAGCGGAAGCATTAAAAAGGTCCGGACTTAAACCTGTGACTTTGGCCGCCAAAGAAGGGCTGGCGCTGACAAACGGCACAACTGTAATGACCGCCGTTGGCTTGCTCGAAACTTGCAGAGCGATAAAGCTTGCCGAACTGGCTGATATTTCCGGCAGTTTAAGCCTCGAAGCCTTGCACGGGACTGTATCGGCATTCGATGAGCGTATTCACGCTCTCCGTCCGCATCCGCGACAGATTGAATGTGCAAGAAATCTGCGTGAAATTCTTAGCGATAGCGATTTCGTTCGTGATTTCGATCCGGCAAATGTTCAGGATGCTTATACGCTCCGATGTATGCCGCAGGTCCACGGAGCTTGCCGCGACGCTGTGGCGTATGCCGAATGGCTTCTGAAACTTGAATTAAATTCGGTAACGGATAATCCGCTGATATTTGTTAGTCGCGAGTCGGCGGATTCGTCTATCGATCCTACACTTAATGAACTTGACTCAATTGAGGTGATTAGCGGCGGGAACTTCCACGGCGAACCGCTGGCGTTGGCCTTTGATTATCTGGCGATTGCCCTTTCAGAGCTTGGGAACATTTCCGAACGCCGGATAATGCGGCTTACGGACGAAGCGTCGAATGCTCATGTCCTGCCTGCTTTTCTGACCGAAAACGGCGGCCTAAATTCCGGTTTTATGATCGTTCAATATACGGCTGCTTCGCTTTGTACTGAAAATAAGATTCTTTCGCACCCGGCGAGCGTTGATACGATCCCTAGTTCCGCAAATGTCGAAGATCACGTTTCGATGGGAGCGACCGCGGCATTAAAATTACGTCAGGTTGCCGAAAATCTGGAGATAATCCTCTCATTAGAACTGTTTTGTGCGGCCCAGGGAATAGACTTTCGAAAAAAACAGATCGGCAGCGACAAGGTTCTGGGCAAGGGAACGCGTAAGATATACAAGGCCATCCGCAACCGCGTTCCGTTCATCGAAAAGGATGAATATATGAAGGTCCATATGGACAGCGTGATCGAGATCGTTAGAAATTTCCGGGTCTCATAACGCTCCAATTTCAAGTTATTTAAAACACTCTGAAGCATTAGCTAAAACAAAATATGGCAAATAATAATTCGGCCTTTACTAAATTTGCACGTCTGGCATCTCATGTTACGGGCAAGCCCGCGACATTTATTTTAGCTGCTACAGTAATAGTTATATGGGCATTTCTCGGCCCGTTTTTTGGTTTTAGCGATACTTGGCAGCTTGTGATAAACACTGGCACCACGATAATCACATTTCTGATGGTTTTTCTCATACAAAACACACAGAACCGTGATACGGAAGCATTGCAGATAAAGCTTGACGAAATTATCAGATCTATCAAGGGTGCGAGAAACGAGATGCTCGACCTCGAAGATATGGACGAAAAAGAGCTTGATGAGATCAGGAAAGAGTATGTCGGACTTGCAGAAGAAAGCCGTGAAGGGAAGAAATAAAGTATCGTATAATGCCGTGGAAATTTATGAGATCTGTGATTCAAATATGTTTACTTTGTATTTTGATGATATTCGCTTGGCCTGTAATCGCGCAAAAAGGTGCCGTTGCGGCAAATACTTTTACTGAACTAGTAAAAACTCGCTTGTCTTTGATAAAGATCAAGGATATTTCCGGCCGGGGAGTTAGAAAATTAAGCCTTGAAGATGTTTGCCCGGTTGAGACAAATTCAGTTGCAAAGCGTGTTTTTGCCGAATACGGCGCTGTCTTTGTCGCGACGGAAAATGTATCATTCCCGACGAAATGTATTTTCGAGAACGATGTCGAAGTCCAGGCATTTCAAAATAATCTGTTCCTTAGGTCCGCCAATATTAATGGCGTGACGATAGAATTACAATCCGCCGCCATGGATGCCCTGCTGGAAGCACGCAAGGACGCGGAAGCTAAAAACACCCGGATCACGCCGCGTGGCGGATCGTCCGCCGCAAAACGTTCTTACACAGATACAGCCCGCATCTGGGATTCACGTTTTCAACCTGCGCTGATTCATTGGGGAAAACTTGGAAAAATCTCAGACGAAGATGCAGAAGCCGCCCGGCAAATGACGACCCAGAAGCAGGTCGAACAAGTGATTGAATGGGAATCGCACGGGTATTTTTTTGCGACGGATTTTTCAAGGACTATTTTTTCGTCCGTTGCCGCTCCCGGCACGTCGCAGCACCTTTCGGGGCTTGCTCTGGATGTCGAGCAATTTGAGAACGCTGAAGTTCGCTCCATACTTAATAAACACGGGTGGTTTCAAACAGTTGCGAATGACACGCCGCACTTTACTTATCTTGGTTTTAAGGAAAGCGAACTGTCTGGGCGCGGTTTGAAGATGGTTTTGTCCGGCGGCTATAAATTTTGGGTCCCGGATATTGCATTAACAAAATGAAATACAAAAATTTACCAAAATTACTGTTTGCGGTCTCGGTTCTTAGTCTTACCGGATGCTGGCCTGGCGGTCAGCCATCCAAAAGCATCAGTTCTGAAAGCAGGCAGACAGATTATTCAAATACGGCTGCGGCCAAGCCGGATGCAAACGCGAATTCAAGATCGGAGGCCAATTCAAACAAGATGACGGAAACTAAAAAGACAGGTTTTTCCGCAAACTTGCCCGCCGGATTCAAACAGCCAACGGACGATGTCGGAAAAAAACTTTTGAAGGAATATGGTGCGGTCTTCGTTGCGAAAGGCAGTGCCGTCGCCCCGCAAACCGTTGTATTTAAGGACGAATCGGAAGTGTCGGCTTTTCAGTCCGGACTTCAAAGATCGACCGAAAATATTGGGGGATTTTCTTTGGAATTGCAGACCGCCGCGATGAACGATCTAAAGAAAGCGATAGACGAGGCCAAAAAAGACGGCCTGACAATTTCACCGCGCGGTGCAGATTCGGCCAGGCGGACCTATAACGAGACTGTCGGCCTGTGGGCGAGCCGCGTCGATCCGGCATTAAAATATTGGGCTGGAAAAGGGAAGATCACGCAGGCGGAAGCGGACCGGATAAAAGGCCTTTCGCCTTTCGAACAGGTTTCCGAAGTTCTTAAGCTCGAAGAAAAAGGTCTGTTTTTTGCAAAAGACCTTTCCAAATCCATCATTTATTCCGTCGCCCCGCCCGGAACTTCCCAGCATCTGGCAATGCTCGCTCTCGACGTCAAGGAATTCGAAGATCCAAAGGTTCGCGAGATCCTCGCACGGCACAATTGGTATCAAACGGTCGTCTCCGACCTCCCGCATTTTACATATCTCGGCGTTGCGGAAAATGAACTTGAAGGTCTGGGCCTAAAAAAGATATCTGACGGCGGCCGCACATTTTATATACCGAATATCTAAAACTGGAAACCGGCTAACTTAAAAGTCTTTAAAGTTCGAAATAAATGTCCGGCAAAGCTGATCGGATGTTTGTTCTTTCTTGTTCATCTTTTTCCGTGGTTGCGTTTTTTTACCACCGAAAAAGAGGAACCAACCCGAATAAGATGAATAAGAGAAATCATTCCAGGAACCGGTGGTAAATGGTTTTTTAGATAACCTTACTTGTTAAATCTCAAATAAAACTGCTTGACATATAAAAATTAAGGGCGTAGATTACGTTCATCGCAGGTTTCCTCATAACTTTTACAATTTAATTTTCCCGAAAGGAGTAACTCCTATGTCCCTGTCGTCTTCCATGTCGCCCGAAAAGCTTTTGAAGCATTTTGCTCGTATTTCCGTGCCTTCCGTTGTAGCCCGTGCCGCACGATCAAGGCGACTACTGACGCTGCGATTGACGGCGATCTTACTTATTCTGGCTTTTATGACGCCCTGGACATTTATCGGCGGCACAAGCAGATCGGAAGCAAAAAGTATCTCTCCGCAACTTGCAGTGCCGGTATCCGCACCGCCGGAACCATTTATGGTCAATGGCCCAAAGTCCGGTATCCAAACTTTACAGGCTGCAAACCTTGCCCTGATCTTCTCCGATGGATTCGATACGGTAAAAAAATCTTCATTCGGCGGGAGTATCGCTTCTTTTTTGAGATCGCTGCCGGGCTTTGCCACTTCGTCAATAAGCGCCCCGGCTGTTCCGTTACCGCCTCCAGCAGCGTGGAACGCGGCATTTGATTTCGACGGGGACGGCAAGGCCGATCTGGGCCGGTGGCATCCGGGGACAACAGAATTTAAGGTTAAGAAAAGCAGCAGCGGCAGCAATTATTCAACTTATACGATAGGTTCCGCGACATCACGCATTTCGCCGGGCGATTTTGACGGGGACGGCAAGACGGATGCGGCAGTCTTCAATGCGGACGGAACGTGGTACATCGTCAACAGCGGCGGCGGGGCACCAGTGACCGGGCAGTTCGGGATCGCCGGAGATATTCCGGTGGCGGCCGATTACGACGGTGACGGAAAGGCCGACCGGGCCGTATTCCGTCCGTCAAATGCGACTTGGTATATCCTGGGCAGCACGGCAGGTTATTCCAGTCAGGCGTTTGGCCTAACCGATGATATTCCGGTTGCGGGCTTTTATGACACCGACGTGAAGGCCGACATCGCCGTCTTTCGTCCGTCAAACGGCCACTGGTACCGTTTCTGCAGCGGCGGGGCTTATCTTGACCAGCAATGGGGGCTGCCGGGCGATATTCCGGTGGCGGCTGATTTCGACGGTGACGGGTTGACCGATCTGACCGTTTACCGGCCCTCGGAAGGCATCTGGTATCTGACAAAAAGCTCGACCGGTTTTACAAGCTGGGTGACGCAGGTCTGGGGAAACTACGGCGACCAGCCGGCAGCCGCGGACTATGACGGCGACGGCAAGGCCGATTATGCTGTCTGGCGACCGACGACCGGTGTCTGGCACACGATCAGAAGCTCCGATTCGGCATACGATTATCAAACGCTCGGTGTGGCCGGAGATGTCGCCGTGCCGTCCGCTTATGTAAAACAGGTTGGCGGACAGGTGTTCGGTTATGATCTGGCGAGGGCACGGCTCAGCCCAAAGAACGCGACCGGCGGGACGGACCTTTATTCGCGGAACTTTTCGTGGGGAACATCGCTGGCCGGTTTGCCGGGACGAGCCGGGCTGAGCGCCGGATTCGGTTTGAGCTACAATTCGCTTGTCTGGACAAAGGACACGGTTAATAATGCCGTCTATTTTGATACCAACACGGACAATGTCAGTCCAGGTTTCCGGTTCGGTTTTCCGGTCATCGAACCGGTCTATTACGACAGCGCGACGCAGAAATTCAATTATATGATGGTCACGCCATCGGGCGGCAGGGTCGAATTTCGCCAGTCGGCCGTCAGCGGCACATACGAGACGGCGGATTCGAGCTATACGCAGCTGTTAACCAGAGGTGAGGGGAGCCCGAACGATCCGGTGGAAGGGGTTTTAATCACGGTACGTGGGACCGATGGTACGCAGCTGAGCTATAAATGGCGGGGCGGGGCATACCGTTGTCAGCAGATAACCGACCGGAACGGCAATATAATTACGGTCAATCACGATGAGCAGGGAACCTTGCGCACCGTGACGGATACATTGGGCCGGGTCCTCACGGTCAATTACGATGCGGGGCTTTATCCGGTATCGGTCACCCAAACCTGGAAAAACAGCAACGGCTCCGGTTCCGATGTGACGCATACGTGGGCCTCTCTTTCATATACGTCAAAGACGATCACGACAAATTTTTCGGGTGTGACGGTTGTCGGCCCGCCTTCGGGAACGATCCTCAAGGTGCTTGATAAGGTGGCGTACCCGGATGGCAGCTTTACGCAGTTCGATTACAATCCCTACGGACAGGTTTACAAGGTGAAGAATGTCGCGGCTGATTCCGCGTCGCACATTCTCAATTATGTGCGGACGAATCTGGAAACACCGGCGGCGAATCAGACGGATTGTCCGCGATTTACGGAAACGCGTTCATGGGTGGAGAATTTTAACGCCGGAAATGAGACGGTCGTGACGAATTCGCTGACGGCGGGATCGGCATATTCATTGCCGGACGGCCACAGCGGTACGGCGGCGAAGATCGAGGTCTCGCTGGCCGGGCATCCGAATAATGCGGTATCGAAGACATTCGTCGGCGAATCAGGCTGGAAGGAAGGTTTGCCGGTAGCGACGGAAGATTGGGCGGACGGAACGAGCGGCACCGAGCGGAAACGGTGGACGTGGACGAATTACACACAGGACGACATAAGCCTTGCCTACATCCTAAATCCGCGAACGATAGAATCGAAGGTTGGCGACACGACCAACATCAAACGAACGACGGTCGAATACAGACTGCTGCCGAATACGACGGTCGCCGAATACGGGCTGGTCAGCGCGGTGAATGTTTACGACGCGGACCGGACGACGGTGCTCAAGCGTTCGGAGACGGATTACAACCTGAATGCGGTTTACACAAACAGACGGATCATCGGGTTGCCATCGGAGAGCCGCGCCTTTGGATATGAGAACTCGCAGCTGGCGCTGGTCTCCAGAGTGAGTTATGCGTATGACGAGGGCGATCTCAGCGACGCGTCTTTGGGCCAGAACATTTCGCCGGTGCAGCACGACAACGCGAATTACGGGGCGGGCTTTGTTATCGGCAGGGGAAATGCGACATCGGTGACGAGGTATGATGTTCTCGGCCAGACGGCCTCGGTGACATCGAGCGTGAAATACAACACGGCTGGAGCGGCGGTTTCGCAGACCGATGCGTTGGGAAGGACGGTGAAGATCGGGTACGCGGACAACTGGAACGCTAGCGGCCTGCCGGCAAATACATTTGCATATCCGACCGTTCTGACCGATCCAGCGAATAATTCATCGACGGTGAAGTACCGCTACGACATCGGGGCGAACGTCTGGGCGCAAAGTCCCGCACCGGCGGGGAACACGCAGGGGAAGACAAGCGAACGCGAATACGATTCTCTAGGCAGATTGCTGAAGGACAAGGTGGACAACTACGGCGGGGCATACACGCGTTACGAATACCCTTTGAGCGGCATCCAATCGAAAGTGTA
>JAYUCO010000028.1:0-11292 GCA_043740295.1 Pyrinomonadaceae bacterium
TTCCGGGCAGCGGATCGTAATGTGAGAATTGCATATGATAGCTTCCTCTGGCTTGGGTCACGCTGTTTAGTTTTGACTGATAATCCAGCATTTCAGAAAGCGGCACCTTTGCTTTTATCACTTGTTGTTTACCACGCACTTCCATACCGGCGACACGGCCGCGGCGGGAATTGAGGTCGCCCATAATATCGCCGGCAACTTCCTGTGGGGTGAAAACCTCAACATCCATCACCGGTTCAAGCAAGGTTGGACGGGCTTTTTCCATAGCAGCACGGTATGCTTTCCGGCCGGCGGCACGAAAGGAATGTTCGTCAGAATCGACCGCGTGAAAGCTGCCGTCGATCAGTGTGACCTTGAAATCGACGAGCGGATATCCTGCGACCGCACCACCTTGAGCCGCCTCGATAATGCCTTTTTCTATCGCCGGGCGAAAATTGGCAGGTACCGAGCCGCCAAAAATTTTATCGACCCAAACGAAACCTTCGCCGCGTTCGAGCGGTTCGAAAATGACCTTGCAGTCCCCGAACTGGCCGCGACCGCCTGACTGTTTTTTGTGGCGCCCCTGCACTTCGGCCTGCTGCGTGATGGTTTCTTTATACGGCACTTTAGGCGGATGCAAAGCAACCTCGACGTGGTAGCGATTCATTAGTTTCGCGACGACGGTTTCGATGTGAAGTTGGCCGGACCCGGAAAGGATGAACTCCTTGGTCTGCGGATCGCGCTGGAAATGAAGTGACGGGTCCTCTTCAAGTATTTTGTGCAGAGCACCGGATATCTTATCTTCGTCGGCGCGCGATTTCGGTTCGATCGCAAACGCGATTGCTGCTTCAGGATATTCGACGGGCGGATAAACGATAGGTTTAGCTTTGTCGGAAAGTGTATCGCCGGTCTGTGTTTCCTTTAATTTTACTACGGCAATTATGTCGCCGGTCGCGGCTTCATTAACTTTATCGAGTGTTTTTCCTTGAATCACATGAAGGGCCCCGAGTCGTTCCGCGGTATCGCGTGTCGTATTATGGACGGTTGCGTCGGAAGACACCTTACCCGAGACAACCTTCATTACGTTGATCCGACCGGCAAAAGGATCTGCGATCGTGCGGAAAACATAAGCTGAAAATGGCTCGGAATTATTGTATTTGCGGGTGATGCGTTCGCCAATCATTTCATTGTCGGTGAAGCCGTACTCGGATTCGTGAGTTGCGGGATTTGGGGCGAATTCGACGATGTGATCGAGCAGGATCGAAAGTCCGGCCATAGTGCTGGCCGAAATTGCGTAAACAGGGCAGAGTTTGCTGTTTGCGATCGCACGGGCGAGATTCGGGACGATATCTTCTTCAGGAAGAGTTCCGTTCTCAAAATATTTTTCCATCAAAGCGTCATCCGATTCGGCAACAAGTTCGATCAATCTTTCGCGCGTCGAATCAAGCAGAGCTTTGCCTTCGCTGGGGATCGCGATGCCGGTCGCTTTGCCGTTTGCGTCGAATTCGTAGGCTTTTTGATGGACGACATCGACGACACCGCGAAAATTTGCCTCTTTTCCTATTGGCAGCGTAAACGGCACAATCGAACGGGCGAACGAATTAGCGGCAGTATCGAGTGCATGGCCGAAATCGGCATGTTCCTTTTCGAGCTTGTTGATGACCATAAAACGCGGGAGCAGAAATTCGTTGGCGTACTGCCACGTTTTTTCGGTTTGAACCTCGATGCCTTGTACGCCGTCAACGACGACTAGTGCGCAATCAGCAACGCGAAGAGCCGGCCGGGCGTGCGAAACAAAGGCCGCATAACCTGGTGTATCTATAAAATTGAATTTGGTGTCTTTGTATTCGAGATGGGCGAAATTGTTGTTGAGCGAGACTTTTCGTTCGATGGAATCTTCGTCGTAGTCGGTAATTGTTGTACCTTCGTCAACTTTTCCCCACCGGGTGGTGGCTCCGGCAAGCTGCAGCAGTGATGCGACAAGTTGGGTTTTACCCGCGTCGCCGTGTCCAATGACAGCCAGATTTCTGATATTTTCCGTCGTGAATGCTTTCATTTTCGGCAAGATCTCCTTCTCTTCAAGAGTCCAAATTAAGAGTCAAAAATTCTGAGCTTTTGGTTCAAGTCTCGGGAATTGAGGAATAATCGGGAGGATTTAACCGTGAAACCCAAACGCTTAGCCTGTAATGTTAATTAATAGTTAATTTATACGAGTACAAGTAAAAGGGCAAGAATAAATTGGGTAGTTGTCAATTGTTATAAAATAGAATAATTTTTAAGTCATCGAATATTCTATATGTTGCTTAATTTTAAGTGCTGACAATCGAATGCTTTTATTGTATTATTTGCTCAAGTTTTAATCATCAAAAGCTGCACGATCTGATGAAGTGTCAGACTTGTAAAGCAAAATATTGGCACGGCAAACGTCTTTCAAAGATTAACGCATCATAAATGCGGATTTCATGTCGGGACAGCTTAGCGGCTAAGTTAATAAAGAGGAATAAGATGAAAAAGATATTGGGGCTGACGAAGAGTTTTTTTGTATTAACCGTTATTTTCACGCTCTTGATCTCTGCCATGCCGACGGCAGCACAGGATCTCATTCCTGTAAGTGATATTACCGGCGGGTCAAGTGTATTTGTTTTCCGAAGCAGTGCTAAATCAGCACCGAGGAAGTTTGTATCGAGGGAAAGACAGGGACGGACCAAGACACAACGGCTGGAGAGTGCCAAAAAGTTCAGCACCCAATTCGTGGCCTTAGCGAAGGTAGCACCGAGACGTGTGCGAACCGCTTCTGTCGATCCATTTAATCTCCCGGCGGCGGTAAAGCAACTCCCTCCTGGTGAAGCCGCAACGCTTTTTGCGGGCGTTGGCGAGTATTACATGGACCATGAAGATTATAATAACGCCATTGATTTTTTCCGTGAGGCCGTCGATCTTGACAAGAAAAATACCCGCGCGTCATTCGGATTAAGCGAAGCCCTGGCACTCAAGGGTAATGAACTTCTTGCTAAAGACAATGGTGAATCCGCCAGAAAATTCTTTGAAGAAGCGCTAAAATATAATCCGAAAAACTCACCTGCTTACTTTGGTTTAGGCGAAATATTCTCTGGCACGGAGCAACAGGCCGACGCGGTCAAGAATTATGAAGCGGCTTTGTCCAATGACACGGCCCTGACCGAAATATATGTCCCGCTCGGTGTTTTGTACTATCAGCAGGGAGAGATAGCTAAGGCCGATACTTTGCTGACAAAAGCCCTTGCCGTTTCACCCGAAGACGCTGAAACCCAATATTTCCTTGGTTTGGTAAGATTTGCCCAGAACAGAAATCAGGAAGCTTTGACAGCATTTACAAAAGCCAAGACTGCTGATCCGAAATATGCGGAGGCTTTTTACCAATCCGGCGAGACGCTCACACGATTAAATAATCCCCGCGATGCGGTTGCGGATTTCCAAAAGGCGACCTTACTAAAGCCGACTTATTTCGAGGCATGGCTCGGACTCGGGTCGGCAAACTATGAGACCGGAAATTATACGGATGCGGCCGCTGCATATAAGCAAGCAGTTCGTTTGAAGAATAATAATGCCGCCGCATATGAAAATTTGGCGGACGCTTACCGGCAGCTTAATAACTATAATGACGCAGAATCAAATTATAATCTGGCGACTATTTTTATAGTTAAGAATCCGGATTATAACAAACAGGACCTGGCGGATATATATAGTAAAGCTGCCTTTATGATCGCAAAACAATGTGAGATAGATAAGAAACGCGGAGCCCCATGCAGATGGGAAACAGCGGTTTCTCATTTGGAAAAAGCGACCGGTCTTAGCCAGGGAAGCGTGGATTATGCAAATCTCGGCTGGGCCTATTACAACTGGGCGAAACAGGACACAGATCGCAAAAACACTGAAGCGGCCAGGCCGAAGCTTCTGAAGGCAAAGGAAAATCTGCAAAAAGCCGCTGCATCGAATCCTAAATTTATCGAAGGCCCGTTACTGAATCTGGGTATGGCATTGACCGATATGGGCGATTATGCCGGAGCGGTCGATGCCCTTACACGCGTTGTTCAGAAAGAGCCCAAATGGGCGTTTGCACTTAACGAACTCGGCATCGCCTATCGCAAACAGAATAATCTGAAGGAAGCCGCTGTCCAGTTTAGAAAAGCGGTCGATAAGGACAATAATTTTGCGGCTGCCTATTATAATTTGGGTGAAGCGGAATTTCGCAACGGCAATCTCGGTGAATCAAAGAAAGCATATTTGAGGCTCAAAAAAATGGGTCAGACGGGTTTAGCTCAGCGGCTAGAGGTCGAAACGGCAGGTGCCGTTATTAAGTAATTGCGGGTCCGAAATCAGGCGTCCTTTAAATGGGACGCCTGAACTGCAATTTGTAAAATTCAACAACCATCGAAATCCAAACAAATATTAGTCTAGCGCCTTTTACGACTTTTAAGATCGGGGGAAAGGCGCGCTTTTTTGTCAAAACGGAAAATGAACAGCAAGTTCGCGAAGCTGTCAATTTTGCAAAAGAAAATGAACTAAAACTATTTATCCTGGGAGGCGGGAGCAATATTTTGGTTTCAGACATGGGTTTTGATGGGGTTGTGCTCCAGATCGCGCTGAAAGGCATCACGCCGGAAACCGGCAATGGCTTAGTGTCTCTACAGGCCGCAGATAATACCTTTCCATCCGCCGATCCTGTCCTTATAACTGCTCAGGCAGGGGAAGACTGGGATTCGTTTGTCGCATACTGCGTCGAACGTGATCTTGCCGGGATTGAATGTTTGAGTGGTATTCCCGGTTTTGTCGGCGGGACACCTGTGCAGAATGTCGGGGCATACGGACAGGAAGTTTCCGAGACGATCGTGTCGGTCAGATGTCTGGACCGATCCACCGGCGATGTCGCGGAACTCACAAATGCAGACTGCTGCTTCAGCTACCGGACGAGCATTTTTAATTCGAATATGCGCGACAGGTTTATTGTTCTTTCCGTTACATATCAATTAAAGAAAGGTGGCGAACCAAAGATTGTTTATAAAGACCTTATCAGCATTTTTGGCGGGACGACACCATCCCTTATTGAAACCAGGGCCGCCGTTTTACGGATAAGACGTGCAAAATCAATGGTTATTGACGCAGACGATCCAAATTCGCGGAGCGCGGGATCGTTCTTTAAGAACCCGATCGTCAAAAAAGAAAAAATTGCGGAAATTAGCGCAAAAAAGTCCATTGGCAGCGTTCCTTATTACATAGTCGATGAACATCTCGTGAAAGTGCCGGCTGCCTGGCTGATCGAGAACGCCGGTTTCCAAAAAGGTTTTTCAAAAGGCAGAGCCGGGCTTTCCACTAAACACGCATTGGCCATAGTTAATTTAGGCGGGGCCACGGCCGCAAATATTCTCGACCTTATGACGGAATTGCAGCTAAAGGTAAAAAACGATTTCGATATCGAACTAAAACCGGAGCCGATATTTATTGGTTTTTAGACTGGTGAGAATGGCTATTTTAACCTTTACTTATCTGAAAGTGGTTTGTAAGGAAAACTTAAGAGAGGTCTATTTGCCAGTATCTAGTTTCTATTATAAAGTGAGATTCAAATATCATATCAGTCAAAAAAGAATTGTTTCTCAAATTAGAATTGAGATCTATTCGATAAGCTGAGCTAAATTTGTTTTTTGGGAAAAAGCTTTTACATAGCATTTTTATATAAAGAGAAATAAATTTTAATTGTCGCGTTTTCTTCTTCATTCTCTGAAACCCTCTTTAGGGAATGGATCTTCCAAATTTTTCAAGCGGGCGGGGTTTTAATTTCCGTGTTTAAGAATCGAGATATTTGCGACCTTAAACATCATTCCTCACGTTCAGACTTACTTTAGGAGTAACCAAATGAACGAGAATTTACAAAACGGACCGAATACTGAAAAAACGGCAAATCCCGGGAGAAGGAAATTCCTGGGACATTTGACCAAAGGGGCCATAGTTGTTGCAGCAGTTGGAGCGACTGGCTTAAAACCAATAGAAATTAACGCTGCCCCCGGCAACAGCATTCCTGGCGGTGGAACACGCAGAACGAGGGCGAGGGCCATTCGACTGCAAGCGGCACAAAACGACTTTGACACATCTCCGCAAAACCTTCAGCACCCGAACAATGGTGACGAACAGCTTTACGAAACCAGGATCGGTAATTACTCGAAAGGCATGCCGCACGACGCAAACGGAGAGGTCGTACCAGCTGCTTACAATGCATTTTTAGCTGCGGTTGATAGCGGAAATTCAGCGGATTATGATGCGATACCGCTCGGCGGCGTCCGTAAATTTACCAGTCCGCAGGCAGGTCTGGCATTTGAGCTTGAAGGCTCCGATTCGCACAGTTTTGTCCAGAAACCGGCACCAAGCTTTGCCAGCCGTGAAGAAGCTGCGGAGATCGCAGAAAACTATTGGATGGCCTTGCTTCGCGATGTGCCATTTCTCGATTATTCAAGTAATCCGATAGCCAATGCCGCTGCGGCCGATCTGAATCTCTTTGGTAACGATTTCAAAGGGCCGAAAGACGGCAACGGGAATGTTACGCCTGACCTATTATTTCGCGGCTTGACAGATGGTGACCGGGTCGGTCCTTTTATGTCGCAGTTTTGGTATCTGCCCTGTTTTTTTGGTGCCAACGAAATAAACCAACGGACACGCACGGTTTTGGGCGTTGGCAGCGGCGGCCAAAATTATATGACGAATTTTGGAACATGGCTCAATATTCAAAGAGGTGCGGCGCCTGCAGGCAGCGATATTTTTGACCCTGTTTCTCGATATATGCGAAATGGACGCGACTTGGGTCAATGGGTCCATGTCGATGTTTTGTTCCAGGGATATTTCCAGGCGTTTTTATGTCTTGCTGGGGTCAACGCCCAGCTTGATGCGGGAAATCCGTACAGCACAGGAAATCCGAGTTCGGTAAACCAAGCCGGTTTTGCAACCTTTGGCGGCCCGCATATAGCGACTATCCTTTGTGAGGTTGCGACCCGTGCCCTTCACGCGGTCTGGTATCAAAAATGGCAGGTCCACCGTAGGCTGCGGCCCGAAGTGTTTGCGGCGCGTGTCCATCAGACGATGAATATGGGCAGGCCATATCCCGTTCATCCTGAAATTTTAAACTCGGTTGCAAGTGCGGCCAGGCTTGGCGGTTATATGACGCCGGGCAACGCACTTCTGCCTATGGCTTTCCCCGAAGGCTCGCCGACACACCCGGCTTACGGTGCCGGCCATGCTACGGTGGCGGGTGCATGTGTGACCATCCTGAAAGCCTGGTTCGATGCATCATTTACGATCCCGGACCCGATAGTGCCTAATGCATCTGGAACGGCTTTAGTTCCATATGTCGGGCCGCCTTTGACGGTCCGGGGCGAATTGAACAAGATCGCTTCCAATATAGCTAACGGACGCAACATAGCAGGTGTCCATTGGCGTTCTGATGCAGCGGAATCGCTCAAACTCGGCGAAGCGGTTGCGATCAACGTCCTGCGCGACCAAAGAGAGACGTATAACGAAGTCTTCAATGGCTTTACGTTTACGAAATTCGACGGTACCTCCATAACTATTTAATTTCGTTTGATATGACTAAAAAGCTGCTGTCTTCGGATGGCAGCTTTTTAGTTGCAATTTGCCCGATGCATCGGAAGCACGGTCTGGCAAAAACTTCTAAACTTCTTCGTCCAAATGGAGTATAGTTAGGATCGATATTTCTTAAACCCGATAAAATTTTGTGAGGTAGGTTATGAATCGCAGCATGCCAATCGTTAAATCTTTCGCCATTCTGGTGCTTTTTTCGATGTGTTTTCAGAGCGTTCCGGTCTATGCAACGGATCTGGTCGGTGACGACGATCTTGCCGGAGGTGCAAGCGTTTTTGTATTTCGCGAATCGCGTAAAAAGCCGCAGGAAAGAGCTGGCGGCGCCGTAAATTTTGGTGTCGGCAGAGTGCGTTCGGACCGCGATAAGGTCAATGCCCAGATCGCCGCCGCACGAAAGAAGAAAACTGATGCGGCAAAGGCTAGGCGTGCGCAGCTTGCGGCGGCACGGCGGCGTGAACGGAACGCGAAGATCAAGCTTTCCAACACATTTGCCGCGCGCGGCGAAGAGCTGATGGAAAAAGGTGACGCGGTGGGAGCGGCGACTGCTTTCAGGGAATCGATAAAGCTTAACGCAAAAAATGCCGATGCTATTTCGGGCTTGAGCGAGGCGTTGACGGTTCGCGGGATCGAAATCGCCGCGAGCGATAATAACGACGCTGCCGCCGGGTATTTTACCGAAGCAGTCAAGCTTGACCCGAACAATGAGATCGCTTATGCCAAGCTTGGCGAACTCTACGACGCCAAAGGCCGCAGCGATCTGGCCCTCGTAAATTATGAAAAGGCACTGGCCATCGATCCGGCGTTCTCGTCGCTTTATATGCCGGTCGGATTGGGGTATGCCGAGGCAGGCAACGAAGCCAAAGCCGACAGCTACATGAAAAAAGCGGAAGCCGCCGGTGCCGACATTTCGGACGCAAGGTTCGCCCGCGGGATGTTGCTGTATAAACTAAACAAAAATGACGAAGCCCTCGCGGTTTTTGAAAAGATCGCATCCGAGCAGCCGTTAAATGCCGAGGCGCATTACCAGCGTGGCGTGATATTTGACCGGCTTGGCCAAAGAAACAAGGCGATCGACGCCTACAAGGACGCATTGCGCATCGACCCTGTGTATTCGCGGGCGTGGTTCGATCTGGGCGTGATCTATTACAACAACGGCGAATACAACGACGCCCTCAACGCTTACAAAGAAGCTCTTCGAAAAGACGAAAATAATTACCGGGCACACGCCAATCTTGCCAGCACCTATCGGCAGTTGGAACGATACCCGGAGGCGAATGCGGAGTACAAACTGGCGGAGCCTGGATACAAGGACAACGCCGATCTATACAGCGAATGGGGATTTTGTCTTGGCAAAACGAAGGAATGGGACAAGGCTGCCGCACGTCTGGAGACCGCCCGCAGCCTGAGCCCAAACGCCGTCGATTACACGAATGTCGGTTGGGCATATTACAACCAGGCACAGATCGACAAGCAGAACAAAAACGACGCGGAAGCGGCAGCAAAATACGGTTTGGCCAAAAACTCGCTGCAAAAGGCGGTCGAACTTGATCCTAAACTCGATGCGGCCTATATGAATCTTGGTTCGACAAATAACGGGCTCGGCGATTACAACGCGGCGGTTGCGGCACTGAAAACGGCGGTCAGTTTGCGAAAGGATTGGGTGATCGCCATCAATCAGCTTGGCCTGGGCTATCGCGGGCTGAACGATCTGGCGGCGGCACTCGAACAGTTCAAATTGGTGACCAACCTCGATTCAAACAACGTTTTCGGTCTCTACAATCTTGGCGAAGCCTACAACGCCAGCGGCAACAAAAAAGAGGCGAAAAAGGCTCAGGACAAATTGAAGAAGCTCAATCCTGAATTCGCCAACCGCCTCGGCAACGTGCTCAGCGGCAAGATCAAGAACGCGATCGACACCAAAGTTCCGAGGATCCCGCGTCCATTCTAGCCTTGTCATACTGAACACAAAAAAAATGCCTCGCCGATATATATTATTGGCGGGGCATTTTATACTTGTCGAAAGAGGGAACTTTTGCCAATTTTGCAAAAAAAGGGCGGTTTTGATCGAACATTCGCTCATGTCACACTGACAATCGCCAATGTCAGCCGGTCGGAAGATATCCGTCAGCGGCTAATGTTCACCGCTTTACGCCAACAAACTCTGCTGATCGTCCTTCTTCGTCTTTTGGGCTTTCTTAGTTACTTCTTCCATCAGAGGGAGATTCATACGCTCGCTGTCGAGGATTTGTTGAATCGTGAAGATCTCCAATTTATCGAACGGCTGGAACATATCGGGTTTGAACTTGCCTTGCTGTTTGGCGAAACAAGAAAGTCGCTGTTTCGCCCTCACGTCCACTGATTTGTTATACGTCCCTTTTACCTTTTTGCACTTGAATTTGTATTAGGTCAAGTAAAAATTGAGTTTTAATAATCTTTCCAAATGGAATTCGAATCTTTAGGTCTTTGGAATTTTCAACTTGGATTGTAGGTTGTCCGCTAACAATTCCGACTAATTTATCATCTTCAATAATTGGTCCTCCACTATTTCCGGGATAGATACTCATATCTGTCCAATAGAAGGGTAAGGCTTCATGAAGCATTGACACTCTACCAAACGAATAGGTTGGCAAAGAAAAATAAGTAGATGACCAATTTGTCAAGGCCGGATGTTGACTGACCTGACCTAAAAGTGCCGTTGAACTCGGAAATCCTACTGTAAATACTTCAACGCCTTCACCAGAAGGAGCATCAGCAATATCGCTTGATAGTATCGGCTCATAACCTTTAGCAATAAGCTCATCTGCAAATCTAGAATCGCCGTTTCGATGGTCAAGAGAAATAACGGCAATATCTAAATCAGGCGAGGAAAAAGTATATGGAGTCATCCAAGAAACACCCGCGCCCAAATTCATTAAAAATGCTCTGTCAGTTGATAAATTATTATGCAATAGTTCATCAAAAGATGGCACTCGAAATATTATGTTGAAAATCTGATTTAAAGCTCGATCTTTAGCAGATTCCAGCATGCTTTGTCTCATGTGTTCTGGATACTGGTTACATCTTTGAATTTCCTCTTGACACTCTCGCTTTGCCGAATGTTCATTCCAAAGGACATGTCTTGCAGTTAATAAGTAACGACCGCCGTCGTGTTCAAGAAAGATTGCAGTTCCGTGATAACGTAAATCTCTTGAACCGCCACTCATAGCTTCGGTAAATTGATCTTCAGTGATTTTACCGTCACTCAACTCCGCCCGTAAAACGTCTATTCGTTTCATCCGGTCGTAAAAATGTTCACTGTCAGTAGCACATTCCAAATGAATTACTGCTTTCTTCCATTTATTCATAAGTATCCATGCGAGAATCAGACGTATAACTACTTATTAACAGCGACGCCATTGATAATGCCCTTACCCGCGGTATTATCAACGACACTTATCCGAACAGCGAGCCTTTGCTGAGGACTTTTTCCAGACCGTTGATGAGAGCGATTGACTGCTGCGTCTGCACGCCGTTCTTGTTTGACAGAATCTCTTCGTAACAAAGATTCGCGTGGTCGTCCCATGTCCATGTGTCGGTAACGAGCAGTCCCAGGGCACGGTCTTCGGTGCCGATGTTGTTGTATATCTGGTTGTAGGCGTGCGCCCGCGAATTGAACGGCGGATCGATGTAACAAAGATCAGACCGCCCAAG
>JAYUCO010000029.1:0-28017 GCA_043740295.1 Pyrinomonadaceae bacterium
CCCTAGTGATCAGCATCGTTGGGATGGCACAGATAATGAAGCACGTTTCGAAGGTCAAAGACGATGATCCAGTTCTGATGGCACCGCCCCCTCCTCCGAATTTTTCTTAAGAATTATGGAATTATTCACTAAACTCGGTAAAGAGATCGAAGACATCTGGCGAGATGCAAATTACAACGAGGAGCTTTTCCCGGCAATTGCAGCCGACGCATTAAGAAAGGCCGGGCTGCCCGCCAAAGTTTCTGCCTGGGAAATTGTCGAATGGACACTGCTGCAGGACGAACTTCCGCGTCAAAAAGACGTGCATGCAAACTTCGGTGATCCGCCGATCACACTTTTTGTTGCGCCGCGATTTTATATCGACGCCTATTTCTGGATCGATGGAACTACGGCGATCCACCAGCACGGTTTCTGCGGCGCGTTTTAAGTCTTGCTTGGTTCAAGCATCCACAGTTGGTACGAATTTGAGATGAGCGAGGTAATAAATTCTTTTACCGAACTCGGCGTTATGAAGGTAAAGATGTGCAGCCTATTACAGGTTGGTGATGTCCAGGAGATCAAAGCAGGAAGACAGTATATACATTCCCTGTTTCATCTTGACCAGCCATCAGTAACGATCGTTGTCCGTACGGATAAAAGCCCTCTGTTTCTGCCGCAATATTCTTACCATAAGCCATATTTGGCGATAGATCCGTTTTTTGAAGATGAAACGACGACAAAAAAACTGCAAACTATTTCTGCACTGCCCCGGTTAAAGCACCCGGATGCCGACCGTTTGATCACGGAATTACTTAAAAGAAGTGATTTTCAAACAACGTTCTCCATTCTCTCGCTGCTTCACGGAAGCGTTCAATCAAATCAGCTCGAACAAATGTTCAACCTCGCTTCGCCGCAGCAGCGTTTTGACGGTTTCCTTGAAATAGCCTGCCACCGGCACGGAGAAAAAGCCGAGGTATTTTCAGTAATCTTTGCCCATCGGACAATGCAGAACGATATTATCCGAAAACGAAGTTATATAACCGACCCTGAGCACAGATTCTTTTTCGCCTTACTTTTAAATATTGAAGGGAAGGAGCAGATATTTCAGCTCGTAACGGAGCGTTTTCCAGAATCCGTTCCGCTCGAAAAGGTTTTGGATTGGACATTCAACCTGTCGCAAACGAGAGTGGCCGGAACAGACAAGCAGAATGCGCTTGGCGTCGAGGTATTTGATGATCTCGATATTCTTGTACTGGAAAAGCTTTTGGGTGACAAAACTGTTGATGAAATAAAAGCGGATTTGCGGAAAGAATATCCGGCTGAAAAGCTGGAAAACATTCTGCAGGAATTAGATGCGAGACTGACGAAAATAACTGAAGCAACGATCTTTCGCTCGCTACTTGCTGGAACGCGGACATAGTTGTTCGCATATTCAGAAGCGGACACCGATGTCCGTATTCTGTGATTTGCCAGAAAAACCTCTTTCGATTAAACTAGCTTTTCATGCCCTTGTAGCTCAACGGTAGAGCGCGCGGCTCATAATCGCTAGGTTGTAGGTTCGAATCCTTCCGAGGGCATGCCTCAAAAATAAAAAAGTTCTTAGTTCAAGCTTTAGCTTGTCTTCGGACTTAACCCAAGACAAGCTGATGCTTGAACTCAAAACCTTAATTGTTAGCGCGTAAGGGAGTTGAACCCCCCTCTTTCAAGGTTGAGAACCTCGAATCCTGCCGATGGGTTTACTTCAATCAGTGCCGCCTCAACCGTCGAAGCAGCTTAAATCTCCAGCGCATAAAAATATTTCAATCGAAATACTAGAAGTGATTTATAATGCCAGCAATCCATGATTCGGAGTAAATCTTTATGAAAGTATTAGTCCTTCTTGCTACTGTTGTAGTGATTCTTTGCTACATAACCTATTTGACGCGACAACGGGCTGTTGGAGTACCAGTTGCCCAAAAAGCGGCCAGCACTACGAACTCGATAACGTACGGAAATGCGGAAAAGGCTGCGGAGAACGCTGTGAAGAACGCCGCTGCGGAGAAGCGACGAAAGTGGATCCTTGGCTTGCAGTTGACTGCCAACGAGCATCCAGACGCATCAAGATCAACGGAAAATCCAGTGTACACCGCTGAAGGCGAGAACTCGGAAATTCTCTTTATCACCTCAAATTTTATGGACAATGGCCTTTGTTCTTTATTTGCAAATGGCGACTATGGGTCCGCTGCCGCGTATGTAGGTTTTAAAGTGGTGACCTGCCGAAATAGGTCGACCGGAGCGGTTTACCAAATGCCGGTTTTCCCGCCGCGTTGAACTGAATTGCATTTGGTAGCGCGTAGGGGAGTTGAACCCCTCTTTCAAGGTTGAGAACCTCGTGTCCTAACCGATAGACGAACGCGCCGAATTCAGTTTGGCGATTATAGCAACAATCTCACAGCTTTCAAACATTAAACCGAAAATCAACGACATCGCCGTCCTGCATGACATATTCTTTGCCTTCGAGGCGTGCGAGGCCTTTTTCGCTGGCGGCTTTTCGACTGCCACATGCGACCAGATCATCATAGGAAATAATTTCTGCCCGGATAAAGCCGCGCTCGATGTCGGTATGGATCTCACCCGCCGCCTTCGGTGCTTTTGTCCCGATCGGGATCGTCCAAGCGCGGACCTCCTTTTCACCGGCGGTCAGGAACGACATAAGGCCGAGCATTTTATATGCCGATTTGATCAATCCATCGACGCCGCTGGAGTCTAGGCCGAGGTCTTTGAGATATTCGTTTCGCTCGCCAATTTCGAGAGCCACAAGCTCTGATTCGAGCTTTGCACAGATGGTAACTACTTCGGCATTTTCTGATTTCGCATGTTCCATCACCTTCTGAACATGAGGTTTGGCTGCCGGATTCGCCAGCGTTTCTTCATCGACATTCGCCGCGTATATCGTAGGTTTGCTCGAAAGCAAAAACCAGCTTTTAACTATCGCTTTTTCATCGTCCGACAGATCGGCGGCACGTGCGGGACGGCCTTCCTCAAGTACGGGCTGGATCTTGTCTAGAATTTCGATGTCGCGTTTTGCGTCCTTGTCTCCGTTCGCTTTGACCGCACGCACAGCTTTATCACGCCGCTTTTCAACCGACGCGAGATCGGCCAAAGCTAATTCGATCTGGATCGTTTCGATATCGCGGACAGGATCTACTGAACCTTCGACGTGAATAATGTTATCGTCATCAAAACAGCGAACTACCTGTATCACGGCGTCGGTTTCCCTGATCGTCGCTAGAAACTGGTTGCCTAGCCCTTCGCCCTTTGACGCTCCGCGGACAAGGCCGGCGATATCAACGAACTCCACAGTCGCAGGTATCGTTTTCTGTGCCTTGTTCATCTTTTCAAGAACCGGAAGGCGTTCGTCAGGTACTTCAACCACGCCTACATTCGGTTCGATGGTGGCGAACGGATAATTGGCGGCAAGAGCGGATTCCTGCGCGGTAAGGGCATTAAAAAGGGTAGATTTTCCGACGTTGGGCAAACCAACGATTCCTGCTTGCAGCATAATTTTAAGTCTGGTTAGGTGTAGAGATCGTCTGAAATCTCTTTATATGGCCTTTTACTATGTTGTAGCCTAGTGTCCAACAATAAAGACTTGCAGGTATAAATTTAATGTCTAAATCACCGTGTCTGATTGTTTCATGCCGAGTCAAAGTGGTTACTACGGCTTGTTCTATCTTATTTGCTGTGCAAAATTTCAACAAGCTTTTCAATTCTTGAGGTCTCTCAACAAATCTATCGCTCCATTTTACTTCTATAGCCCAAGTTGCTTTCTGTTGAGCATTTAGTCCGACAATATCAACTTCACCATCATTCCACCGAGCATAATATCTAGGTTCGGAAGCATGAAACCATTGCGAAAAAATAGCTGTTTCCGCTAATTGTCCTATTGAACGGTCTTCACTCGTTAAAACTTCAAACAATGCGCTCCACATTGACGGATTTGTAAGATAGACTTTAAAGAAATTTGCTCTTTGAAAATGTCGTGCGTTCCGATCAATACGGTGAACCAGTTTAATAAGAAAGGCCGCTTCGAGATATTCGATGTATTTTTTTATAGTGTTTTTTGCGACCCCAGAGCTTTGTGACAAATTCTCAAGAGATACCTCATTGGCGGTGTTAAATGCCAAGGTCGTAAAAAGATAATTTAGTTCCTGAATGTCTTGAATGCCGTAAAGACTAGGTAAATCGCGCAATAAAACTCTGTCTATAATGTCAGACTTTATAAATCGCCCAGGATTTGATTGAATTGTCTCCGAGAACACCACTTCAGGATATCCACCAAAATTTAAATATTGAATAAAACATCGATTCAGTTCGTCAATATTCGTTTCTTTATTAAATCCATCTTCACCATTGCTGATTTCAATGAGTTCATTTCGATCAAGCAAATCAAGATATTCATGAAACGTTAAGGGTGGCAGAAGAAAATCCGTAAAACGACCGGCCCCTGACTCAGCACTCTTTATTTTTAGAGCCGCGGCGGAAGAACCAGATGCAATGAACTTAATGTTAGAATAGCGGTCGACCAAACTCTTTAAATGTACTTCCCAATCTTTCAAATATTGAATTTCATCAAAAAAAATAAAAACCGTCTCTTTAGTAACATCTATGTTGCTTGCTTGAGCGTAAAGATCAAGCAAATTCTGAAGGCCAAGTCCATTAAAAATAGGATGATCCACTGAAAAATAACAACAATGTTTGGACTTAACGTCATGGCTAATCAATTCCTGCACCACTTGGTGCATCATCACCGTCTTACCGACCCGACGTGGGCCCATGAGGAGAACGGCTCTTTTAGGTTCAATAGCTTCAACTAATGGTAATAGCAGGTTGAAATATGCTCGTCGGCGCAGATTATTATATGTCTTATCTATTTCGTGTGGAGATACCCACCAGATGTTTTCTGCTTGTATACGGCGTATTACTTGTTCTTTTGATATCTGCTGCATTGCGTTCGTAATTTTACTAAAGATTATAGTAAAAAGTGTTTAACGTCAATTAATTGACCTTATTAACTAGTCAAGGTGTAAGTTTATCACTATCAATAATTACGGGGTTTTGTAAATTGACGGACTGCTGAATTATAGTTAGTAAAAGAAAAAACATTTAATTAACATTTGAAATTACAAAGATTTAAGCTTACTCGTTAATATATGCTGTTTGTGAGATTTATGAGCTTCAAAAGATAGTGAAGCATGCTGGCAATTTTTCATGCTCCTAAATTGGGATATTTCACGGTGAAAGTTATTATATGCCTTTGGCTATCCTTATCTTTATTTCTTTTATTTCTTTCGGCGGCTTGGCGCTGACCTACATATTTGATGACGAATCGTCGTTTTTATGGCGGTTGGCTGCCGGTAATATTATCGGCTCGGCGATCTTTGGAACGGCCGGGTTTATTTTGGCACTGTTGTTCGGGTTTAATATTGCATCAATTCTGATAGCGATGGCCGTCACGATGCTGCCTTGCTTTTTGCTTCTTGATACTGACCGCCGAAGAACATTCATCCATGACTGGGCAAAGGCCAAAGGAAAGTTACAGGGTGCGAACCTGAAGAAGGCCACTCGTTTTTTATATTACGTTTTCTTTTTAGTGCTTTTCATCGCTTTTTTTGAGCGGGCGATGTTCGAAACCGCTCAGGGAATTTTTACCGGCGGATCAAATAATCTTGGCGATCTTCCGTTTCATCTTGGAGCTATCTTCAGCTTTACCGATGGGAATAATTTTCCGCCGCAAAATCCGTCGTTTGCTGGTGCCAGATTTTCATATCCGTTTATCGTGGATTTTATCACTGCCTGTTTTGTGAAGATCGGGTTCGGGTTACGTGATTCAATGCTGGTGCAAAATATTTCATGGGCATTTTCGCTGCTGATAATTTTTGAACGATTCGTTTATAAACTCACTAATGATCGTTTGGCTTCGAAGATCGCTCCGGCCCTGTTATTTTTCAGCGGCGGACTCGGGTTTATATGGTTTTTCGGTGACTATTGGGCCCAAGGAAAAAGCTTTTTTGATTTTATTTGGTCGCTTCCTAAAGATTATTCGATCGGCCAGGACTTTCGATGGGGAAATTCGATGGTCACGCTGTTTATGACGCAGCGAAGCTTTTTGGTTGGTATGCCGCTAACGATGATTGTTCTGAGCTACTTATGGAAGATTTTCACCGAAAAAACGCAAACACACAAAGACTTAAAATCAATACTTTCCACTTTCCATTTTCCACTTTCCACTTTCATCGTCGGTTTGATCGCCGGATCACTTCCACTCATACACCTGCACAGCCTCGCGGTTTTATTCGTTGTCACGCTATTCCTATTTGCCACCAAGCCGTCAAAATGGCGTGAATGGATCGCTTTTGGCTTCGGGGTTGGTGTCATCGCAATTCCACAGCTAATTTGGTCATTGTCGGGAAGTGCAACGGAAACAAGTAAGTTTTTCGGCTTTCATTTTGGCTGGGACTCAGGCGAAACGAATTTCATATGGTTCTGGATAAAGAATACGGGGATCTTGTTCGCGATGATCGCAACAGGAATTTATCTGGTCTATTCACGGCCCGAAGACAATGATGCAATAGTAGAAGCGGCTAAAGGTCAAAAAGTCAAAAAAGATAAACACACAGTCGATTCATCAATAGTTCCAGATCCTTCATCTATACTTTTGTTCTACATTCCTTTTGGTTTTCTATTTCTTTTGGCGAATGCCACAAAACTGGCACCTTGGGAATGGGATAATATCAAGGTTTTGATCTTTTGGTATGTCGGATCGCTGCCTTTCGTCGTGATTGTCCTGACATGGATGTGGCGACGCAGTGGTTCTTTAAAAGTATTGATGGCACTGTGCTTTGGCATCTTAATATTTTCAGGTGTACTAGATGTTTGGCGGACCGCTTCGGCTCAGATAAATATGAAGGTCTTTGAGGCCGATGCTGTCACGCTGGCCGAAAGGATTAAACAGCGTACCCCGCCAAATTCGCTGTTTCTTAATGCTCCGACGTATAATTCAGCCGTCGTTTTATCCGGCAGGCTTTCCTTGATGCGATATACCGGCCACCTTTTTTCTCATGGTATCGATTACTCGGACCGCGAAAGAGACGTTAAAATAATCTACTCCGGCGGTACAGCAGCTTCCATGCTGCTGCAAAAATATGGTATCGATTATGTTTTAATATCACCGGAAGAGAAGAATGCCGCCGGTGCAAATGAAGCGTTCTTCAGCCAATTTCCGGTAGTTGCGGAAGCTGGTCAATATAAGGTCTATAAAATCAAATAAGCAATGACTGACACAGAATCAAACAATCAGGAAAGCGCGAAAGAGCGCGATTGGCCATGGCTCATCAGCGCTGCTCTTGTCACAGCAACCGCTGCGTTTCTCAGGTTTTTCTGGCTCGGCCTGAAACCGTTTCATCATGACGAAGGGGTTAACGGATTCTTTTTAACGACGCTTTTTCGCAGCGATATTTATAAGTACGACCCGGCAAATTATCACGGCCCGACGCTTTATTACATCGCTTTGGCATTTGCGAAAGTTTTTGGGCTTGAAACAATACCGGTTCGCTCAAGCGTGGCGATCTTTGGTGTTCTGACCGTAATTCTTGTGCTTTTTCTAAAAAGGTACATTGGCCGAATCGGAAGCCTTTTTGCCGCGCTATTTCTGGCCCTTTCGCCAGGCATGGTCTTTATCTCGCGATATTTTATCCATGAGATATTCTTTGTCTTTCTTAGTTTAGCAATTGTGGTTTCGGTCCTGTTTTTTCTTGAAAAGCGAAAGGCAGGGATCTTCGCGATCATTTGGATGGCTCTGATCCTGCTGGTTTGTTTCCTACCGTCTGCGTTGAAGCTGGGATACGTGTGGGCCGGAGAAAATCAAGACGCCCTCTGGGCCTATCGCATCGGATCATTTTTTCTGGAAGCCGTACTGATCTTTTTGGTCATACGGATGCTGATACTCTGGAACGACGGGCGCCCAATATACATTTTACTCGCTTCTGCTTCGGCTGCATTAATGTTTGCGACAAAGGAAACTGCTTTCATTACGATCGGCACCTTGCTGATCGCTTGCATCTGTGTCTGGCTGTGGCAAAAAATACGCGGCATATCGCCGGACACATACGGCATCGATGAACTATCAAGCAACGGCCTCAATTGGGCTATATTTCGCTCAAGAATCGGAAGCAGAACCGATCTGATATTGATCATCGTTGCCGCTTCATTGGTATTTATTTATCTTAGCGTGCTATTTTTCTCTTCTTTTTTTACCTATCCCGAAGGCGTTCAGAAAGCATTCGATGCATACACTGTCTGGACCAAAACGGGCAGCAAGGATCATACACAAAACGGTTTCTGGGGCTATCTGAAATGGGGAAAGCGGATAGAAGCCCCGATCTTTTTACTTTCTGCCGCCGGAACAATTATCGCCTTGCTGAAGGCCCGGCACCGCTTTGCCATATTCGCCGGATTTTGGGCTTTTGGGCTTTTTGCTGCATATTCGATAATTCCGTATAAAACGCCATGGCTCGCCTTATCATTTCTGCTGCCGATGTGTATCGTTGGCGGTTATGCAATAAATGAACTCCTCGCTTCGGAAAATATCAAGTTAAAAATTAGCGGAGCTGTATTTGCCGTGGCCGCTGTATGTGTTCTGGCTTATCAAACCTATGATCTTAATTTTGTTCGTTATGATGATAACGATCTGCCTTACGTTTATGCTCATACGCGGCGTGAATTTCTAGATATGATAACGGAGATCGACCGCTATGCGGAAAAAAGCGGTAAGGGAAAAGATGCGGCCGTACAGATCGTATCGCCCGATTATTGGCCGATGGTCTGGTACGTCAAGGATTATCCCAAAGCTGTCTTTCATGGGTCTATTGCCGATTCCGCGAATTCTGAAATGATCGTCGCAAAAAAGACCGATCAGGATGATAAGGTAATTGAGAAATACTCAGCTGATTATCGATACGTGGGAACATACGGGCTTCGTCCGGGAGTTGACCTGGTTTTACTTGTCAGAAAGGATTTAGCGGATAGCAATGCAAAGGAACTTTATCGAATAAGAGAAGATCGCGATAATTAACCTCGTTTTTTTGTTCCTAATAATCCAACCAACACCAGAGCGGTACCGATCACAATATGCAAAAGGTCATCGACACGCGTCCATTGAAAATATCTTTCGGGAAAAACGTGCAAAAAACCGGCAAACGCCTGGTAAAGATCAATGAGTCCGAACCCGATATTGAACCCGCGAACATACCCTTCGTTTTTTGAAAACAACAGGACCAACCCAAATAAGCCAAAAATGATGTGAAAAATGTTGTACGGAGCGGCTCCGCTCGTCAGCGCGCTTTCTGCCGGAATGATAAAACCTAAAATTCCCACCAATATAAGCAGAGGAGCAAAGACTAGCAAAACAATGTAATTTAGACTTTTTTTCATCAAATTCTTATATTTCCGATCTTTTCTGGTTTTTTATCAGAAGTAGATTTTAGATACGGAGCCTCGTCCTGCTCGCGTTTTTCACGGTCACCGGACGAGTGCCATTTCATCCATTCGGTCGGAGCGTCGAGGTCGGTTCCGCCGTGGACGGTGAGGCGTGGACGAATGCGGCACATTACGGGTGTATTTATGCCCACGCCGGAAATTATGGCCTGCCCTTTGGTGAGAGCCGGGAGTTCGGCAAGCATCGAGCGGCCCGCGCCTTCGACGGATTGGGCAACCGTTTGTTGATCGATCGGGTTTACGATCCTCATGATGATCTGCGTCATGCATTGTGACAAGACATCCTGGTCGAGCTTGCCCGGCCTTTGGGTAATCAGGCCGATGCCGACACCAAATTTACGGCCTTCGGACAGTATCTGTTTGAGTACGTTCGTCGAAACGACGCTCGCGCCGGCAGGAGCAAACCTGTGAGCTTCTTCGAGCAGCGTGAACACAGGGTAATCCAGAAAATTCTCGCCTTTATCGACCTCTTTTCGCACGGTCATCACGCGGGCCTTATTCACTCGCCGCAAAAGCGTACCGACGATGACCTGCTGTTCGTGCTGTTCGATATCGGAAAGCTGCAGGATCGTGCATCGTCCAGGACGAAAAAGACCCTGGAGCGGAATATGGTCGGTGGCGGAGAAAATGCCATCGGGCCGGTCGAAACGAGCATCAAGCCGCCAAAGCAACCCCTGTATCGACGACACGTTTCCGCCATCGCCCGAACCGCTGTCGTCTTTCCCGTATTGCTGTTTTTGCACGGCGTCACGCAGATCGTAATAGCTATAAAGATAATCGCGTCTGCCCTCGGCCTTTAACATGTCATTCATACTGCGAAAGGCCTGACCGAGAAAATGAAGCATTTTTTCGGACGTGCCTTCGGGCAAGAGATATTTCACGTCGGCTTCGGTCAAGGTCGAAAACCGTACCTTGATCTTGTCAGGCGTGAAGATCTTTACTTCAGGCTTATAACCATCTTCTCCGGCAAATTGCGGATCGCCGTGGATCGACTGCATCGTGTGATATTCGCCGTGCGGATCGACGATCACCACCGAGGCACGGTTGAAAGGACTCATCAATTCTTCGACCAACACCCCGGCTGTGTATGATTTTCCCGATCCCGTCGAAGCCAGAATGGCAAGGTGCGTTGAGACGATATCCTTAACCGAAAGAACCACCGGAACTTCGCCCGGCTCCCGTGTCAAAAGGCTGCCGATATGCGCCGAACCGTGGTTGCCCGCACGTTTCGGACTAAGCATTTCCGACAGTGTTTCCGACGAAGCGAGGAAGATGCTGTCACCTGGTGCCGGCGGAATGCGCGGATTCACAAAATCGTTCAATTTATGGCTAAAATAACCTATCGTTTCGACAGCGATCTCATAAATTTCCAAAGCGTTATCTACCAGGCCGATAAGCGAAGAAATAGCCGAAGGCGGAGTGCCCGGATCGGCAAGAAATGCATCCGGCAGATTTCGCACAAGCTTTCTGCCGCTGATCGTACCGACAATTTTACGCATTTCATCCCCTACCGGAGCTTCGTAATAAACAAACTCGCCGATACGGTTTTTCTTATTATCTTTTGTTATGAAAAGATATTCGTGAGGGAGCAGGCCCGGACCTTTCACCGTGCCGGTTAGAATGTCATCGGTCACCATCATATAGAAATCAGTATAGCCCCAACGGAAACCATATACGAAATAATAGGATCAGGTCGATGGTCTTTTTATGGTAACGCCAACACGCAAAAGAAATGAGAACTTGTCCGGGCCCAAACCTGTGGTCAGCGATAATTAGCGGTTCATCACAGCTTTGTTGTTGAAAACTTGGCGTTAGTGGTAAAAATACAGTTTATGCATTCCGAGCCGGTTTTAAAAAAGAAGTTTCAAAAATGGGTTGCCATTTGGGGTATTTGGACGTTATTTGGTTTGGTCTTTGCCAGCCAATTTGCTTTGCAAAACCAACTGTCCGAAAATCCTGTGCCATTTTGGCGGGTTCTTTCGTGGCAGCTTTTTTCCGGTTACGTCTGGTTTGTCCTTAGCCCTCTGATCCTCTGGCTCGGACGCAAATTCACTTTTGACAATGGCAAATGGAAAACCAGCCTGCCGGTTCACATCGGCGCAAGCTTCCTAGTCGCAATTTGTGAACTGGCGATAGATGCTTTTGTTTTGCCAAAACTAGGCTATCTTCGCAGATATCAAACAGCGTCGTATTTTGAGATCTACAAGATCATATTTTTTGTTAATCTCCATTTCAGCGTAGCGATCTATTGGGCGGTTCTTGGTATTCAGCAGGGAATAAAATATTACCGCAAATACCGCGAACGCGAACTGCTGACTTCCCAACTCGAAGCTAGATTGGCGACATCGCGTCTGCAGGTTTTGAAAATGCAGCTCCATCCGCATTTTCTTTTTAATACACTAAACGCTATATCCGAATTGATTTACAAAGATTCAGAGTCAGCGGAAAGAATGATCACCGACCTCAGCGACCTGCTGCGGATGTCTTTTGAAAATCTTGAGGTCCAGGAAATCGCGCTAAAGCAGGAGCTCGAATTTCTTGAGAAATATTTAGAAATTGAACAAATGCGGTTCAATGATCGTTTGAAGGTAGAAATAACGATTTCGCCGGATACATTAGATGCGTCAGTACCTAATATGATCCTTCAGCCACTCGTTGAAAACGCCATCAAACACGGCATCGGCCCGCGTTCCGAAGGCGGGCAGATCGATATCCGTGCCGTGAAGGATAATGGAAATTTGCTTTTATCTGTTATTGACAATGGCATTGGCGTACCTTTTGGCGACCTCGAGAATTTGAATGAAGGTGTCGGGCTTTCAAATACGAGGCGGCGGCTAAAGCATTTATATGGCGAAAAACATACGTTCGATCTGGAAAATTTGAACAAGAACGGATTGAAAGTGCATTTGACCATACCGTTCAAGGAATTTGGAAAGATGTAACGCCACCCGAAGGCATTTAGAATGAAGATCAGAACCTTAATAGTCGATGACGAACCACTTGCACGCGACCGTATAAAACGTTTTTTGCGCGATGAATCTGGCATTTCGATCATCGGCGAATGCGGGAATGGTGAGGAAGCGGTCGTGGTCATCCAAAATGAAAAGCCAGATCTTGTTTTTCTCGATATCCAGATGCCCGAAAAAAACGGCTTTGATGTAATCAGATCACTCAACCCCGAGACGCTGCCGACAATAGTTTTCGTTACCGCATACGATCAGTATGCATTGCAGGCTTTCGATGTCCATGCGATCGATTATCTGCTCAAACCTTTCAATCGCGAACGCCTTAACCGTGCCGTTGTACGCGCCCGTCAGGCCGTTGAACATAAGAGTCTGGGAAACCTAGACGCACGCCTGTCGTCGCTGCTCGCCGGACTCAAATCTGAAAAGAAATATCTCGAACGGCTGGTCGTGAAATCCGTCGGGCGAGTTTTCTTTCTGAAGATAGATGAGATCGATTGGATCGAGGCATCCGGAAATTATGTCAAGCTCCATGTCGGACGGGAATCGCATATGATACGCGAAACGATGAACAGCATGGAAACCAAGCTCGATCCCGATAAATTCCTGCGGATTCATCGTTCAACGGTCGTGCATATCGACCGTATAAAAGAACTTCATCCTATGTTTAGCGGCGACTATTCTGTGTTATTACACAACGGAACAGAGCTTGCTCTTAGCCGAAATTACAGAGAGCGGTTCCTGGAACTTTTTGAAAATCAAACATAATTTCAAAACCTTTCATCACCTCTGTTTGCATCTTGTCACAAATCATTTGAAAATGCAGACGGAAGTGACTATGATGATGGCCCAGTCAGAATTATAATTCGGAGAAAATATGTCGAAAAGAATTATTGCCAAGTATCTGTTTGTTATCACGGCTTCAATACTTATCACTTGGAAAAGTTATGTAGTAGTAATAGGACAAACCCCGGACAAAAATTTTACAGTGCAAATCAAAACAGATGACTCCAAGGCCGCAGTTGCCGTTGTGAATCAATTGTTTGCCGAAATGGCAGCGGCCAACCCGGAAGGTATTTTGGCCGTCGGCAGGCCGGACTTTCAGCTTGTCGCAATTTTTAAGCAAAAGGATGGCAAATCAAGGATCCAGGTAATTAACGGCGAGACGTTTTCAAAATTTTTCACCGACAAAACAAAGATTTTGAGAGAAACGATGTACGCACCAAAGGTTGAGATAAACGGCGATCTTGCAATGGTCTGGGGGAGATATGTGTTTTTTGACGGCGAAAAACTTACCCATTGCGGCGTTGACACATTCAATCTTGTTCGTACGGAAAACGGCTGGAAACTAGCCAACGGAGCATCGACGATCGAACCGGCGGGGTGTACCAGCAAGGAAAAAGCAATGAAAGCTGCCAAATAGATCACTTTCCGGGAGGTGCGAGAAATGTATAGGGATTTCAGAATTTTATTATCGATCCTGTTTCTTTCTTCTGCTGTGTTTACTCAAACCATGCAAGATCAACCCATCACAGCCGAAATGCGCTCAATGGCAAACGAGGCCTATCAAAGACAGGATTGGAAGTCCGCCGCTGCAAGTTACGAGAAGATCGTACAACTCGAAGAAAAAAATGCCGGAGCCAATTATCGATACGGACTCTCCCTATTGAATCTTAACCGGAACAGCGACGCACAACCGCCTTTGGAAACTGCATTTACAGTATCCCCAAATCCAATTTTTGCCCTTGCTTTGGCCCGAGCATACGCCCGCGTCAAAAATAGGGTAAAAGCTTTTGAGGTAATTGAAAAGAGTAATGCCTTCGGCGGCATCGCACCCGAGACACTGATGATGGAAAAAGATTTTTCGGCATGGAAGGAAGATCCACAGTTCAAGGATCTAATTCGTAAGTCTGATCTTGCTGCAAATCCATGCAAAGCAAGCCCGGAATTCCGCCAATTTGATTTCTGGATCGGCGATTGGGAGGTTAAGACACCGCAAGGGCTGCCAGCTGGTTCGAGCAACATTCAGTTGGTCTTGGGCCAATGCATAATTTTGGAGAACTGGACCGGGGTAAGCGGGACAAGCGGAAAAAGCTTCAACATCTTCGATACGAATGACAAGAAATGGCACCAGACGTGGGTCGATGATAAAGGGACCTTCACACACTACATCGGCGGGATCACTGACGGAAACATGGTAATAGTTGCGGACACGATCTTTAGCGGCAAGAAAACTTTTGCAAAAATGACCTTTTCTAAGATGCCGAACGGTGATGTCCGGCAATTTGGTGAAAACTCGACGGACGAAGGCAAGACATGGACGACAGCCTTCGACCTGATTTATTCAAAAAAGAAATAAAACTGAAACAAAACCTATGAAATACAAATGGCAACAAATAGCTTCAACAGCGGTGCTTTCTATATTTGCACTATTTTGTTTTAACTTGATCTTTTCGCTTGCAAATTATGAAAAGGTGGCTATCGCGCAAACAGTACCAAAACCGTCTGTACCAGAAGAATTCGATCAAACGGCAGCTTTGGCTAAACTCCGGGAACAGATCAAAGGCAAAGAAAAAGAACCGGCTGAAAACGTTTTCAAGAATATTCAAACGCTAAAAGGCGTTCCGGCGGGCCGTATGCTTGCGATCATGGAATTTGGGTATGCTCGTTCACTAGGTGTGAACTGCACTCATTGCCACACGCCCGATAAATGGGAATCAGAGGACAAGCCACAAAAGCAGATCGCCCGCGATATGGTCGCCATGTCCGCAACAATAAACGGGACATTGCTAAAAACCATTAAAAACCTGAAAAGCGAATCGCCTATCGTCAATTGCACAACATGTCACCGCGGCGAAACAAAACCAGCTATAAATCTGCCGCCGGCCCCAAAAAGTTAAGCCAAATTTTGCCTCACATATCCTGCGGCTTGCTTTCTCAAAAACCCGCGTTACAATTACACTCATTCTGTTCTTCCGGAGACAAATAATGAAACGATGTTTTCTTGCCCTTTTGTTAATTTCTTCAATTTTTAATGTCGGTTTTGCCAATGGTTTTGGCAGCGAGATCGATACAGCTACGGCGAGGGTAATGCCGCAGGTTATTGAGTGGCGACGTTATATCCACCAACACCCCGAATTATCGAACCGTGAATTCAATACGTCTAAACTTATTTCAGATTATCTTAAAACCCTGGGAATCGAAGTGCGGACGGGAATTGCAAAAACCGGTGTCGTCGGAATTTTAAAAGGCGGGCAACCAGGGCCGGTGATCGGACTCAGGGCTGATATGGACGCTCTACCTGTCACTGAAAGAAACTCTTTGCCATTTGCTTCTAAGGAAAAAGCCGATTATAACGGCCAAAGTGTTGGCGTAATGCACGCCTGCGGACATGATTCACACGTTGCGATGTTGATGGGAACAGCGGAGGTCCTCGCTGGAATGAGGGACAAGATCAAAGGCACGGTCGTTTTTATTTTTCAACCAGCTGAAGAAGGCGCTCCGGCAGGCGAAGAAGGCGGGGCCGCTTTGATGGTCAAGGAAGGTGTCATGGATAATCCGAAGATCGATGTGATATTCGGCCTTCATATCAATTCTCAGACAGAGATCGGCAAAATTAAATATAAAGCCGGTGCCGCTATGGCTTCCAGCGATTGGTTTTCGATAAAGGTCAAGGGTAAGCAGACGCATGGTTCGCAGCCATGGTCGGGTATCGATCCGATCGCCGTTTCGGCGCAGATAATCAATGGTTTGCAGACTATTGTCTCACGTCAATCAGAATTGACAAAAGCTCCCGTCGTGATCACTGTCGGTAAAATAAATGGCGGTGTGCGGGAAAATATAATCCCTGAAGAAATGACGATGGCCGGTACGATCCGTACACTTGATTCAGATATGCAAAAGGACGTTCACGACAAAATAAGATTGACGGCGACCAAGATCGCCGAAAGCATGGGTGCAACCGCTGAAGTTTTAATTGAAACTAAAACGCTTGTGACCTACAACACGCCCGACCTTGTCAAAAAAATGCTGCCGTCGCTTGAGAAAGCCATTGGAAAAGAAAACGTTATAGAAAACGAATGGACGACCGGGGCCGAGGATTTTTCTTTTTACGGAACAAAAGCCCCGTCATTTTTCTTTTTTGTCGGCGGAATGCCTTTGGGTAAAAATCCAAAAGAAGCCGCCGCACATCACACACCCGATTTTTTTATCGACGACAGCCGTTTGGATGTCGGAATTAAAGCGTTCTGCAACCTCGTTTTTGATTACCGGTAAGAGGCTGTCTGAAAAGCTGGACCTTGTCGCTGAAAATGACGAATTTCGATGGCTTTACGAACACCCTTTACGATTGAATATGAGCTTCGACAAACCATAGGAGTTTATCAGTACCTCGGGAAATTCCAGTGAACAGATCGGCGGTGTCTTTATCTCCCAGTTCGTCTGTCGTATCGATATCGGCCCGGACCTTCTTGCCAAAATCTGCCAAGACGCCGGAAAGAGCATCTACATGGTCCGCACCATCGGTGATCTCATGCGGATATTCACTCAAGGAAGATTTCCCCGCCGCAAGTCTCACCGTACCCATCGCCGTGCCGCCAAATGTGGTTATACGCTCGGCAATATCATCGACAAAAACATCAACCTCTGTCGAAACCTGATCGAAAAGCTTATGTAAGGCAATAAAATTCATTCCTTTCACGTTCCAATGGGCCTGTTTAGCCTGTGATTTTAGGTCGGCTGCATCCGCAAGCCGCTGATTTAAAATTGCGATCAACTTTTCACGTTTTCCCTTAGCCAAATCAATTTTTGTATTATGTAACATATTTTTTTTCTTATTTTAGAATTATTCTAATTCTAAAATATTATAATGTCAACCTACAGCTAATAATTTCCAACTAAAAATTGGCATTTTGTATCATATTGAATATATGTATTTCGTTCTTATCGTCCTGCAAAACACGAATACCGGCACTCGAATAGTCGAAAACGCATCGCAAATAAAAGATGTTGCATGGCAATCGATCAATAATTTAGCAACTTCGATAATAGAGCGCCTGCCTTACATAGCAGCAGGAATGCTTGTCCTGGCTTTATTCTGGCTACTGTCAAAAATTATCAAGAAAGCATTTATCTCCGCAACCAGGCGCACCAATCTCGATAAACGCCTACGCATTCTGATAAGCCGGCTGATCGTTTTCGTTTGTATCACATTGGGCATTTTTACCGCTCTGACGGTCGTCATACCATCTTTCGACTTTGCAACATTGATTGGCGGAATAGGATTTACATCCTTAGCCGTGGGTTTTGCCACGAAGGATATTCTGAACAATTTTATATCGGGTGTTTTGATCCTGTGGCACCAGCCTTTTCATATAGGTGATCATATCTTCGTCGGAAACAATTCAGGAAAGGTCGAATATATTGGGGTCAGGGCAACTTCCCTTCGAAAGGACGACGGTGAAATGATCCTGATCCCGAACGGAGATATGTATTCCAGTCCGTTAGTTATCCGTGGTGCTGGTACAAAACGGCGGATGACTCTTAAATTTAGTCTTGGATACGAGGAAAGGATCGAAGATGCAAAGAGACTGACCTTGGAAGCATTGCTTCAGTCCGAAGGCGTTGCACATGACCCAAAGCCGCGTGTACTTATATCCGACCTAACAACTGACGGAGTTGCCTTAACGATCAATTTCTGGATAAACACCAATGAGAGCAAGCCGCTGGAAGTTTTTGACCGAGCGGCGATAGAAATAATTCGTTCATTAAGCAATGCGAAGATAGAAATGTTCCCTCCAGGTTCAATGATAGTGCAGCGGCCGGATGAAGAAATTTTGCAGGAAAAAGCCATGGTGAACAAATAATCTAGTCACCTGACAACTTTCAGCATTATCAATATTTGCAGATATTATCGATTGATAGTATTTGGGTTAAGTATCAGTGTATTGCTGTCCGACCCTCGAAAGAGCGGTGTAAATATCCATTTTGAATGGTTTTCTATGCCGTAATAGGCGATAACGGATTTGCTCCGGCTTTGGCTTGCAACGCCTATGAATGGTGTATTGCTTGTAAATACTTCAAAATCTTCATCTTCGGGCTGTAAAATTTCGCCCTCGCTGTCGACATTTACAGAACTGAGGGCAGCAACCGTAAAGCGGTCAAGCAAACGGTTCTGATTTGGCGGAAGTACTCCGTTGTTGTAATCCTGGACATGTTTTGCAAAGGCGGAGATGATTTTCGGCTCAGGCTTGATAAGCCGCCATTTTCCATCCTCGCTGAGCGGATCGGTCGCCGCCGATGGCCGAAGTATTTGAATCTTCTTCGTGCCACGCGGCAAGCCTTCAAGCAGGTCGTCTATCGATTCAGGCAGTTTTGTGCCGTTGTAGAAAGTGATGTATTGATTAATTGCGTTAGCGATCTCTTCGCCGCGGCGAATGGATTCAAGCTCTTTTTCACGTTGAACATCCTGCTGAACGGCGGGAGCAACCGCCAACAAAGCGATCGCAAAAAGAGTCATTACCGCCATTACAGCCAGCAAGGTCATTCCGCTTTCAGCTTTCACTTTTCGCTTATCCATCACCGTCATCGCTGTCATCATCAACATCTTTCTTTTGAGGCACTGTCGGAGTTGGCCTAGCACCGTTTGGCGGCACATAGCGTGGAATGTTTTCTGGGATACCCGGAACACTTTGCGGTGTATTCACATTCGGAGGAAAACCCTGGTTAAATGGAATGAAGGTATCGCCATTAGGAAAACCCGGCCTCGAAGGCTGTGAAGAAACTGTGGCTGGCGTTCGGACCAACGGCAGCCTGTGACGAAAACCTAAATTCACATCTTCAAGTATAGTTTCCGTCTCTGAAATGCTCATCAGGCGAAAACGTCCGCCAACAACATCATTTAACCGTGCGGTCAATGGTTCCGGTTTTCCGGATTCCATAAAATATGCGGTATCGTTGTTGGCCCGTTTACGGGCGATCATTCCTACATAAGTAAATTGCGGCCTCGGTGGAGCTTGAATATTCAGAATGATCGGGTTGGAATAGGCTTTCCCGTCCGGAGTTTGAACAATGATCTGTCTCGGCCCTTCACCCGCAATGAAATTAGCCGGCACGTCGGCAACTATTTTCTGAGCGTTGATAAAAGTTGTCGGAAGCTCGCTTTGGCTAAAATAAATGTGAGCGTCAGAAGTGAATTTATCTCCGTTGACCTCGAGACGGAATGATTTCGAGCCGGCGTAAATACTTTGCGGCGTCACAAACGCAATGAGGATCGGCGGCATCGGCGTTGGCGAAGGCGTCTTTGGTATTACCGGCGGAGGAAGCGGTGTCGGACATGTTGGACACGGCGGCGGCGGTTCGTAAAAAGCAAAAATATTGCGTCCCGGATCGGGCGCGACAAAGTTTCCCGGCCTGTAATCTATAGCAGTGGTCGTATATTCAAAATCCTGCTCACTTTTCGTTGGCAGTCCGAACTCGCCCGCATCTGTCTTAGGTGAAGATTTTGGAGTTGCAGTAACTTTTACAGTTGTCGTCGCAGAACTGCCGCCGATCAATGGCCTTACGAAGGTATAATAGAGAACGCCAAGACTAAGCACGCCCAAAACGGCTGCGGCGATTATCTTATTTCTCTCGGTTGGCGATTTTCCCTCAAAAAGTTTCATCTGAATTTACCCAAACAAATCAAAAACTTGGCGATGCAGCCGGCACAGACACCAACGGGCTTGAATCTGGCCGGCGAAAATAAGCGGCCATCTCCAGTCTTAATCTTACAGTTTCACCACGGGTTTTCCCTCGGTTCCGCGAGGGGATCGCTGGTTGAGCGATCTGCTGGTTTATGAAAGGAGCATTGAATCCGGGCGGTAAGTTCGGATTTCCGACCGCCGGGTTAACAGGATCGGAAGACTTGGCGGTTGATGCTCCGTTGGTGATTTTCTGTTCTGAATCGGACGGTTCAAGTTCTACAGCGCTGATAACGACAAATTCCCTTCCTGTTTCGATCTTGCTGATAAAACTGCGTAAGTTTTGGTACGAACCCTCAACGGTAGTGGTCACATAAACGCCTGGAAAAAGGCTTTGATATTTCGAACGGCCTTTTTCCTCGTCTGATCTATTGCGTTGGTCCCGATCAGCGATCTCAAGCGGTAAATAATCAGGGCCTGAAGTATTAACAAGATCGTAGTCTGCTATTAACCCGTTTATTCTTTGGTATAACGCAGATTTGCCGGTCGCGGCAACTGGAAGAAAAGTTGATTCAAAATCTTCGACGCTTGTGATAAGTTTGGCAACCTGGTTTTCCGTACTGGTAATATCGCCGTACTTGGCTTTCGCAGATGTCACTTCTTTTTCTAAACGATCGCGTTCAGCCCTGTTTTTTTCCAATTCCCGATTGGAAGGCACGACAAAGAAAATATACAGCAAACCCACGGCAATAATTGCGAGAAGAGCGAGCCCTGCAGTCGCCGTTTCAGCCGGCCCCCACATTCCACGATAAACTTTTCGCGGCCGGTTCTTCGGAGCAATATCGACAAGAGTTTCTTTTGGGAAAACTATAGTTTCGGTATCAGTCAGCAAGACCGTACGGTCAGCTTCTTCAACAATGACCGCAGAATCATTGGTCGAACCGTAATCGTTGACAATTATTTCAGGATCAGGTTTGTTCTCGTCCATTACTTCGCCCCCCCTTGACCAGTTTGAGCAATATCGGCGGATTGGGACGTGGGAACACCATAAGCAGGCGTATATATCAAACGAAGAGTGTATTCGGTAAATGTCCCCCGATCATTATTTTGCAGGTCCTGTCCGCGAAGCTCGGCTTGAAACAGACCGGAATTATTCATATTCTCGATCATAGCCATTACGGCATTGTAATCACGGCTCAAAACACCGAAATCCAACTCCGCCCTGACGCGTTCACCTTCTTTATTTATATTTTCTACCGAGACCCGTGAAGCGCTTACGTTACCTGGCAACACGGATTCAAGATCGGCAAAAAGACGCGACCATCCAAATGATTTATTTGCAACCAGCTTATGCGATGCAATAAGCAGTTCACGCTGCGAAGGTGTCAACTGCTGCTGCACTTTATCGCCTTCGCCCTTAAGCTGTTTTAGATCATCATCCATCGTCCTGATCTGGCTAGTGGCTATTTCGTTCAGTTTCCCGTTCGAATTCAACTGTGAAAAACACAAAGCCGCCCCGGAAACGGCGAGTGCCAAAAGCAGAATGGACAGCAAGTAAGGCGTCGTTCTATTACGAAAGGGTTTGCTGGCAAGATTGAGTTTAGTAATCACAACAAATTAAGAGAGCCTTTGAAAAAACCTAAAATCTCCCGATGCGAAGAATATAATACCACGAATAAAACCTGATATTATCACTAAATATTTTCCAAGTCTTTCACGGGATGATTGATCAAAAAGTTGCAATTTTTTAATCGCGGCGGGGCGGCAGGTCTTTTTTCAATTCCGCCTGAGTAAGTTCGCGATAAACACATACGCGATTTCTGCCTTCTCGCTTCGCCCGGTATAAAGCCGAATCAGCCATTTCAACAAGTTCGATAGGGTCGGTCGAATCAGCGGGAAACGAAGCAATACCAATACTTATCGTCACATGGTGTTTCTCGGAAGCCTTACCTTGTTTAATAACGCTAAAAGAATGGGCGTCTATCTCGCAGCGAATACGCTCGGCCGCGACTATGGCCTGGGCAACTTCGGCATCGAGCAAAAAAGCTGCAAATTCTTCGCCACCGAACCTCGCGGCCGCATCGCCGCTCCGCATGCGGTTGATTATCAACCCGCCTATCTCTTCCAGCGTTTTGCTGCCTGTTAGATGCCCGTAAGTATCGTTAACAAGTTTGAAATAGTCGATGTCCATCATTAGTACGCAAAAAGACCTGTTATCCCGTTTTGCCCTTGCAGCTTCAAGTCTTAACTCGGAGAAAAAAGAGCGGCTCGACAGCAATCCTGTCAGGTCGTCATGTGATATTAGACGATGGATCTGGCGCTGATATTCGCGGTCGATCTCATCAAGCAGATCAAAACGCAAAATATGATCGCCGATGGTTATCTTATCTCCATTTTGAAGTATTTCCTGCGCGATCTTTTGTCCGTTCAAATAGGTCCCGTTTTTTGCCCCGAAATCCGTTAACACATATTCTGTTGTTTGTGTTTTCTGGTTGACCACAGTTGTTATCGTGGCGTGTTTACGTGAAACTTTTGTATCATTTATGCGCACGTCTGCTCCGAGAGACCGCCCCAATATGACCTTTTCCCGCTCGAGGGGGATCGGAACGGCTATAAGTTCCCCGCTTAAGAAAACGAGTGCTGGCCGCAGGTCACGTTGCTGGCGCATAACTTTTTGCATAAATAATAGAAGGAAAGGTGAGACAACCAGCGGGAGCCAAATGACTCTATATTATAGAATATCCTAAATCATCCTAAAAATTCCAGACTTTTCTTACAACATGTCAGACTTTCCACTTTCGGGTTTAACATTTAACATTGATTTGGATGAAAATTCTAATCGTAAAACTCGGTGCTATCGGAGACATTATACATTCGCTGCCTTCATTACATGCGATCCGTTCAGCAATGCCGGATGCCGAGATCAATTGGGTAGCTGAAAAGCGTTCCGCCGAAATATTACGCGGCAATTCCCTGATCGACAATTTGATCGAAGTTGATACACGTTCGTTCCGTAGTGATAAAGTAACGGAACAGCTCCTTCCGGCTCTGAGCGGACAATTTCGTAATCTGCGGAAATTTAGATCCGATATCGCCATCGACCTTCAGGGACTTATAAAATCAGCGGTCATATCCAAACTATCCGGGACGAAGCTGCGTTATGGGTTTTCGAAGAACGGTTTGCGTGAACCCGCAAGCCGCATCTTTTTAAACCGGGCCGTCAAAGTACCGCCAAAAATCCACGTGATCCGCAAAAATCTCAAACTTATAGAACAGTCACTAAAAATCCCGGTTCCGGATAACGAATTTGAATTTCCAATATTTACGGATGACGAACATATACGCGAGGCCGACCGGATCGCGGAAATGGCCGGCGGCGACTTTGTCATCTTAAATCCGGCAGGCGGATGGGTAACAAAATTATGGGATGCAAAAAAATTCGGTCACCTGGCCGATAGAATATGGGAAGAGCTCGGCTTGGTTTCATTGATAGCGACAGGGCCAAATGAAGTAGAGCTCGCGGACCGTGTTTTACAAAATAGCCAATCTGCAAAAATATTGGCGGTACAGCCGACATTAAAAGGTTTTTTCGAGTTGTCAAAACAAGCAAAAGTCTATATCGGAGGCGACACTGGCCCGACGCATCTGGCAATTGCAGCTAGATCACCGGTCGTCGGAATTTTCGGACCGACCGAATGGTGGCGAAACGGGAGTACGAATCCCGATGATATCTGTGTTGAGCGGACAGACATCGGCTGCCGCGTGGATTGTCATCGCCGGACGTGTTCGAAATGGATATGCATGGATATAAATGTCGAAACAGTTCTCGCGGCAGTATCAAAAAGACTTGGCAAAATCTAAGCCCAAACATGCATCATAGATCAAGATTTTGGGAGCAACGCCACAGTCAAAAATATCTGATCGAAAGTTATAAATTAGGTTATAATAATTGGCACCAATATACTGACAAGATCAGTCCAACTTCATCGCTTTAACATTATTTTACCGGCATTATGAGATCTTCATTACGTTGTTTTTTAGTATTTTGCCTATTACTTACTGCGTTCTCGGCGACTAATCTCGCTCAGACAAATGGAGCAATTGCGGCGACCTCACAAGTTCCATTTGCGGTTGGTGAGACCCTGACCTACGAAGGAAAGATCAGCAAGATCATAAAGGGTATCGCGGTAGCAGATCTAACGTTTACCGTAGCAAATGAGCAAAATAGCGGCAATTATCTTATAAAGGCATCAGCGAAGTCCAAAGGCACGCTTCTTAAACTGTTTAGATACAGTTTTTTACAGGAATTCGATTCGATCATAAGTAGTGGGAATTTTCGAATTCTGAAGACAGTTAAACATGATGTTCAAAAAGACCGTATCCGCGACAGTGAAGCTCTTTTCGACTATAAGAATAAACGGGTCACATACGTTGAAACCGACCCACTGGAACCAATGCGGCCGCCGCGAACTATTGCCTCGGAGATCGAAAATCAAACGCATGATATGGTGTCAGGCCTATACAGCATTCGCTTAATGCCGCTCGCAGTCGGAAATGCTTTTAATATAAAGGTCAGCGATTCCGGCCTAGTTTATGATATACCCGTAAAGGTCACAGCCCGTGAAAAGCAAAAATCCATCTTTGGGTATGTTTGGTGCCTGCGGGTTGAACCCGAACTTTTCGGCCCCGGCCGCCTGATCGAGAAGGACGGCAGCATGATCATTTGGATTACAGACGATGCTCGCAAATTACCGGTCCGTTCGCAGGTCAATTCGCCGATCGGCAAGGTCGAGATAAAGCTTAAAGCCGCAAAGAATCTTAAATAGTTATTTCGGACAATACAGCTAAATTTAATCCCTGCCTTGTAACTTCCACCAAAAGACATCATAATTTCGTATTATTTCAGCATTTTGCCGAAAGCTTATGAATGATAAAGATACGAAAAACCTTCAAGAACAAAGCGAGAACGTGATCGAGTTAGTTTTGGACGAATTTTCTCCTGTTTCTTCGTCAACAATACTGCGCGATGAAGAATTTCCGGCAGTCATTAAAAATTCAAATGAGATAGCTTTGACCAAGATTGCTGCCGATATTGAAGATGAGAGCATTTCCCCGGTCTTTAAAGAACTTGCCGCCCCGAAACTGCCTGAATTATCCGGAGAAAATCGAGCAAAATTACTGATGCAGTCTCCCAACCAGCTTTTTTTTTACTGGTCCGTAAAAAACAATCCTTTTCAGACGCTTGATCGTGCGACCGGTGGTAAACCAAACAGTTATACGCTGGTAGTAAAACTGATAAACCTTCGAAACGATCGCGAAGAAATCCATTCTATTGAAACTGAAGGATCTTTTTGGTTTAATGTTGACGCAAATTCAAGTTACCAGGCCGAGGTCGGTTTTTTTGCAACAAACCGTCCGTTCATCCGGGTAATGTTTTCCAACCAGGTTGATACACCGAGGAAAAGTCCATCTCCACGCCCCGCTTCCGCTGCCGAATGGAAGGTTTCCGCTGATAAATTTGCTCAGGTTTTGGACGTCGCGGGGTTTTCCCAAGATGCTTTTGATGTCGCTCTCGCCGGAGACGATTGGAATGCCTCAGAGAAGGCAACTGGAACTGCATTTTCTCGGTTTATCGGCGGAATTGAGATCGATCTGACCGGCATCGAATCTGAGGAGGTGCGTTTTGCTTTACTTGCCCTTGCCTCGGGCGTTCCTTTGGAGTACTTGCGATGGCGGCTCAGCCCAACTCTTTTTGACATTCTTCATGAAAACTCCTCGAAATTGAACAGTGATGCTGCACTTGCTGTTTTGCAGGAACAATTCACTTTCGATGCTGACGAATTTGTTGAAGAGGAATGCTCGCCTGCGGTTTTCGGGGCAAGCCTTATAAATTTTCCTCGTGTCCTAAAACGCAGACTGGAACGGGATTTGACCAAATTCAATCCGGTCAGTTCATTTAGCATTGGATTAAATAAATAACAGTAGGCAGCGATCAGTGCTCCGTGGTCAGTAAAAAGCGTTTAAATGCGCAGATTTCGACACCGACAACTGACGACAGGCCACTGACAACTGCCTTATGCCTGTTGGTTATTTCAGTCTTATACTTCACGCTCATCTGCCTTTTGTAAGGCATCCCGAATATCCCGCATTTCTTGAGGAAGATTGGCTTTACGAAGCAATAACCGAGGTTTATTTGCCGATCGTGTTTATTCTACAGAATCTGCACGAAGCCGGCGTAAAGCCGCGGCTGGCAATAAATGTGTCTCCGCCGCTTTGCGAAATGCTGGCCGATGAGATGCTTCAAACACGCTACACCAACCATCTCGAAAAGCTTCTTGAACTCGCTTCCAAAGAACTTCACCGAACAGAGAACGAAGCCTTGGAATTTTATGACGTTGCCCGGATGTATGTTGAAAATCTAACTGCTTCGCTTGATCTTTGGAACAATAGGTATAAGCGAAATCTTGTAAACGCATTCCGGGAACTGCAGGAAGAAGGTGTTTTAGAGATCATTACTTGCGGAGCGACGCACGGATTTTTGCCGCTCATCTCCACGCCTGAATCCCGCCGGGCCCAAATTCAGATTGCGGTAAATAACTACCGCAAACATTTTGGCCGCAGCCCGCGTGGTATTTGGCTGCCGGAATGTGCCTATGAGCCTGGCCTTGAAAATCTCCTGAAAGACGCCGGAATAGAATATTTTATCAGCGATACACACGCGATACTTTATGGCGACCCGCGTCCAAGGTATGGTGTTCATGCTCCTGTAGTTTGTCCTAACGGAACTGCGGTTTTTGCCCGTGATGTCGAAACCAGCCAACAGGTTTGGAGCGCTGAAAGCGGTTATCCGGGCAGTCCGGTCTATCGTGAATTTTACCGCGATATCGGTTGGGACATGCCGCTTGATTACCTCAAACCTTATTTAGGCAGCGACGGCGAACGCAAGCATTTGGGCCTTAAATATCACCGCATCACAGGACGGGACGTACCACAGCAAAATAAGCAGCCCTATAATCCGGCGTTAGCCAAAGAAAAAGCCGCCGAAAATGCCGGACACTTTATTGGTGAGCGAATAAAGCAGGCTTATAAGCTCCGTGAAACCTTTGAGGGTCATCCGCCGTTGGTCGTTTCCCCATATGATGCCGAGCTTTATGGACATTGGTGGTTTGAAGGCCCCCAGTTTATTGATTATTTTTTTCGGAAGCTGTATTTTGACCAATCTGAGATAGAGGCTATTTCCCCCGGCGACTTTCTTGATTCGGGCCTTCCGATACAGGTACAGCAGCCGTCAGCGTCATCATGGGGCGAAGCCGGTTATTATAAAGTATGGCTCAACGACAAGAATTCGTGGATGTATCCCTACCAGCATGATGCTGAAAGAAAGATGACCGATCTGGCAAATAAATATTCTGCACCAAATGAATATGAACGGCGGATATTAAATCAGCTCGCAAGAGAATTGCTACTCGCACAATCGAGTGACTGGGCGTTTCAGATCTATCAGGGAACCACTGTGGAATATTCTTCACTGCGATTTCAGTCACATATTCACCGCTTTAATATTCTTGCATCTGCTTTAGGGTCAGGTGAGATCATCGAAGAGCTGTTGACTGAGATCGAAAACCGCGACAATATATTTGCTGAGATCGATTATCGGATTTACTGTAATTAGACAACTCGCAAAAAATGCGGCGAGCATTTTTATATCTTAACAAAAAGCGGGCTGAGAATAAGATCTCAGCCCGCTTCGGTTTAAGGTAAATGTAACAGATCAGAAGTGTTCGTTAGCGTTAGCGACGGGGTAATCGTCGAAGAGGCCCCATTGTTGGATGGATGGGGTGAAGGTGTTTGAGGTCAGTATA
>JAYUCO010000030.1:0-67869 GCA_043740295.1 Pyrinomonadaceae bacterium
GAACACGTTTGTTCGAAACTTGGGATCCAGCCGGGCGAGACGACGGAAGACGGTAAATTCACTGTAACAATGGTCGAGTGGTTGGGGAGCTGCGGCACCGCACCGATGATGCAGATCGGGTTTGATTATCACGAGGATCTGACAGTCGAGAAGGTGGATAAGATTTTGGCGGAGTGTAAATAGTATGCATTACAAGGTAGTTTTACAACATTCAGAAGAAGGTTACAGCATCTCGTGTCCTGCGTTACCCGGCTGCTGGTCGCAAGGTGAATCCGAAGAAGATGCTTTGGACAATATAAAGCACGCTATTCACGAGTATTTGGAAGTCCTCGTATTGAAGAATCGAAGCTTATGAAGTACACGCTCACGTTTTTGATAGCCATAATGCTAGGTCACGCGGTCTTGGGACAGTCGCTTGATCGATGGCGCGGATTGGTTCTTAACGAATCAACTCCGGAACAAGCAATAGAAATAATTGGTAAACCAAAATCAGACAAGCCAAACGATCACTGGCATTTAATGCGGAACCAGTGGTTCGTTAAAGATATTGGAAAGAAACTAAGGACACTGGATTACGATAATGTCGAAGGATTTAAGGATGTCAGGCTTAAATTTGACAGTAATTCAAAACTCGTGTCAGTTCATTTAGAACCAAAACAGATGTCCGCTAGTGCCTTCACGGCGAGCTACTCGAATGTGGAATTTCGGGACGACAGCGAAGTGCGAACGCTAGCGGATTTTAAGCGGCCTCGTGATTCGAGACCGCGACCCGAACCGTCGTACTGGGGAGCCACATTCGAACTTATCGCGGCAACCGAAAAGACTGTCCTTATCGCTGGTGGATACGGCGGAAGTTCTGGGCACATCACGATAGTCGAATTTATTAGCCGAAGTCTAGAAGACAAAGCAGGCTCTGAACTTTTGAAATAAATTCCTAACATCTGTAGGTGGTCTAATTTGGTATTTATGGAAATCAAGGCAATCGGCTGTGAGCCATTACAACTTAAGATGATGCACGTAAAAAACGGGCACGCGCTAAAGGTGTATCGTGATCACGGCGGCTATAAGGCACTCGAAAAAGCTCTCAAGATGGCCCCGGCCGATATTATTGACGAGGTCAAAAAGAGCGCTTTGCGAGGGAGAGGCGGTGCAGGTTTTCCGACGGGAATGAAATGGTCGTTCGTGCCGAAGGATTCGCCTAAGGTCAAATATGTCGTCTGCAACGCTGACGAATCTGAGCCTGGGACATTTAAAGACCGATATTTGATGGAACGCGACCCTCATGCGCTGATCGAAGGAATGCTGATCGCGGCATATGCGCTGGGATCGGCCACCGGTTTTATCTACACGCGCGGAGAATATAAATATTTGATCGACATTATGGATGTCGCCCTTGCCGAGGCCCGCGAAGCCGGATTGCTTGGCAAAAATATTCTCGGTTCGGGTTTTGATCACGACATTTACACGCATACCGGTGCCGGAGCATATATCTGCGGCGAGGAAACCGCTTTGCTATCCTCGCTCGAAGGCTTTCGCGGCCATCCGCGGATGAAACCGCCTTTTCCCGCTGTCGAAGGCGTTTATGCTTCACCGACCGTAGTGAACAATGTCGAAACTTTGACCGCAGTCCCGCAAATTATAGAAATGGGCGGCGATGCATGGCGCAGTCTTGGAACTGAGAAGAGCGGCGGCACTAAGCTTTGGTCGGTCAGCGGCCACGTCAAAAAGCCCGGTGTTTACGAGCTTCCGATGGGCTATGCCGATATGGAAAAGTTCATCATGGAAGATTGCGGCGGTATGCTTCGCGACGACAAAAAGCTGAAAGCGGTCATTCCCGGTGGTTCGAGCGTATATATAATGAACGCCGGCCAGGTCATCGGCAAAAATGTAACGATGGATTACGAAGGCCTCGTAGCGGGCGGTTCAGCCGTCGGCTCCGGCGGTTTTATCGTGATGGACGAAACTGTCGATGTAGTTGAATCCACCCAAAACCTTACTCAATTCTACAAACACGAATCGTGCGGATGGTGCACACCCTGCCGCGAAGGGACCGATTGGCTGGTTAAAATTTTCGACCGCATCACATCCGGCGGCGGACGTCCTGAGGACGCTCAGCTACTACTCGACATTGCAGATAATATTGAGGGAAAGAGTTTTTGTCCGCTTGGCGATGCAGCCGCGTGGCCAATACAAAGCGCCGTCAAGCAGTTTCCGGAAGATTTTAAGAAATGGCTGACCAAAAAAACCAACGGTAGCGACGTAGCGGCAAACGTATAGCCAAAATTTGAACATGAGTGAATATTGTATCTAAGTATAGATTTAATTGCGTTTTTATTAATAAGGAGTAACAAAATGGGAAAAGGTGATAAACGAAGCAGACGAGGAAAGATATTTGCCGGAAGTTATGGCAAAACCCGTCCGAGACACAAAAAGAAAGCGATCGTAGCCGTTCCGGAAAAGGCTGCAAAATCAAAGAAGAAAGAAGCGTAGAATTTGATAACGCCGGTTTTTATTTAGCTTAAATGTCAACAGAACTTATAAAAGTCACGATCAACGGCAAGGAATTTGACGTCGAAAAAGGAGCGTTGCTGATCGACGTCTGTCGTGAGAATGCGTTCAGCATCCCGTCGTTTTGCTACTATCAGGACCTTGCATTACAGGCTTCGTGCCGGATGTGCCTGGTCCGAATCGAAAAAATGCCTAAGCTGCAAACTTCGTGTACGATACGCTGCACCGACGGTATGAATGTTACGACGGTAAGCCCGGAGATCGAAAAAGCTCAGCGGGCGATGGGCGAATTTCTACTGACGAATCATCCGCTTGATTGTCCGGTCTGCGACCGCGGCGGCGAATGCGAGCTGCAGGAAGTGATCTTCGATTGGGGCGATGTCGAGGAACGTTTTACTGAAAAGAAAAACGTCCAGCCCGAAAAATATCTCTCGCCAATTGTCGCTAACGATCCGCAGCGCTGCATTTTATGCAAACGCTGCACACGGGTTTGTGACGAATGGATGGGCGAAGACGCCATCGAAGCCGGTAATCGCGGCTCAAATACAGTTATCGGCACATATGGCGGATGGCTGAACTGTTCACAGTGCGGAAACTGTATCGAGGTGTGCCCGACCGGAACACTGCTTGATGGCGTTTACCGCCACGAAACGCGTCCATGGGAGCTCGATCAGACGATCACGACGGACGTTTACGGCTCGGATGGAATGCAGATCAGCATTGGCTCACGTAGCGGCGTGGTTCATCGGATAGTTGCCCGTGATAGATACGTGAACGGTTTAAACGGTGAATTTCTGGATGTCAAAGCACGCTTTGCCCACGAATTCATTAATCACAAGGACCGCATCAAGACGCCGATGATCCGCTACACAAAAGGTGGAAAATTGATTCCGGCGACATGGGACGCAGCAATTAAATACGTCGCTGATAAATACACCGAATTCGGTAATGCGGTTGGGGTGATCGCCAGCCCGAGATTGACCAACGAATCGGTTTTTACGCTCAGCCGTTTTGCAAAAGAAGCTGTCAGATCAGGCGATTGTGCCATTTCTGACCGATACGATCTGTCGCCATTCTTCAATAATTTGAGCGTTCCTTTAAATACTCACAAGCAAATTCGCTTCGCAAAAACGATCCTGCTGATCGGCGGTGAGCCCGAAGAAGAACAAAGCTACGTCGCCAAGCAAATTCGCCAGGCTGTAAGAAACGGCGGGGCTGATCTGATCATCGTCAATGACACTCCGATTCGGCTCATTGGACAGGCAAAGCAGTTCATTCACATCAATAAAGACTCGTACGATGCGTTCGCATTAGCTTTTTCCGGCCCTATAAATGACACTCTACTAAATAAACTTGGTATAGAAACCGGCGAATTTGATGCGTTGACAAAAACCATCAAAGAAACAAAAGGTGACCTTATCATTTTGCTTGGCGGCGATCTGTCGATCGAAGCTCAGGCCGTACTAGCAAATTCGGCAGCAAACTTTGTCACCGGCGATTGCCGGGTTTTATTGCATCCGCTTCCCGCTTACAACAATTCGGTCGGAGCCAACGACATGACGCCCGGTAAGAAATCGCTCGAAGAGGTGTTAAAAAACTCCAAAGCGTTATTGATCGGCGGCAGTTTACAAGATGCGACCGTTTTGGAAGGAAAGGATTTCGTCGTCGTTCAGGAGCTTTTCGAAACGGCGACAACGGCCTTTGCCGATGTGATATTGCCCGCTGCATCGTTTGCCGAGGTGGACGGCACATTTACGAACAATACTGGTTTTGTTCAGCGTGTCCGCAAAGCTATCGAACCCGTAAACCAATCAAAGGCCGATTGGGTGATCACAAATCTGATCGCCCGCGAAATGAACGTTGATTTTGGTTATGACTTTTCTGCCTCCGGCGTTTTCCGTGCAATTGCGGGCGGCATTCCGGCCTATGAAGGATTGCGATATCCGGCATTAAAAGACGAATCGAACCCTGTGCAGGTGAAACATACGATATCGGCGAAAAAAGATCTATCGGCCGAGATCAAGGCCTTGAAAGAAAATGTCGAAGCATTTAGTGAAACCAGCGAAAAAATTACCGGTTCGCCAAAAGTTGGGCATAAGCTGCACCGCCTGACGACGATGACGAGCAAAACGGCCCAGTTTCACTTGCTTGCACACGGTAATCCAAAGCCGGAAAATTTACTCCTTGCACCGCTTTCTCAATTTGATTTGGATGGCACGCCTAAAGCAAGAGAGATCGCGGAAGCTGCAATGGTCGGTGCGGGAGACCGGGAGTAATTTGTATGAAGTATCGCGTTACGATAGAACAGGACGAAGACGGCATATATATTGTTGAAGTACCGTCGCTTCCAGGTTGCATCACGCAAGGAATAACTCGTTCGGAGGCCATCGAAAATGTAAAGGAAGCGATAGAGCTTTATTTGGAGAGTCTTGAGAATCATGGTGAACCTGTGCCGCCGCCCATCACGGAAGAAATAGTGGAGGTTGCAGCTTGAGTCAACTTCCGCTCATTTCAGGACGCGAAACTGTAAAAACTTTGGGCAAAATAGGTTACGAATTCGATAGGCAGCGTGGAAGTCATATGATTTTGCGTCAAATCGAATATCCCTTTCGTCGAATCGTCGTTCCGGATCACAAGGAAGTTGCCAAAGGAACGCTTCGAGGGATTATCAGACAAACAGGCTTGACGGTTGAAGAATTTAGGAAACTCATTGCATGAAATGTCCACGATGCAAAACTTTAAATCCGCCAAACAGCGCGTTTTGCTCAAGCTGTGGATTTGCTTTTGCTACGATCAAACGGAAGAATTCAATTTCAGCACCGATTGTTATTCTAATTGTAGTTGCTTCACTTTGTAGTATTTGTGGACTAATCAGTGGAATTGTGGCACTTATTGATGAAATAAAAAACCCGAAGATTGCTCAAAACAATAGTAATACTGGTGGAGATTCAATTGTAGCCGTGACTCAGACGCCTTCACCTACGCCGATTTTGTTTGCAGACTTGAAGTCAAAAACGGACGAACTTGTGAAATTTGAAAGGGATCAGTATAAGACTTCTGACTTAACTCAATTTGATGACGTAGTGAAATCTCTTGGAGAAGTACCTAAAGAGTCAAAAGATTTCAAACAAGCTCAAGTACTAATTAAAAAGTTAATTGATAAATCTTCGCGAATTGGGGCAGAAATAATAGTCTTAGGTCCGAAACCTGACAAAGGTGATTTACATGTTGCATTTAACCATTATCTGAAGACTAGGTTAAATGATTATGATTCAAGCGAGTACGTCAGTTACACATCGGCTTACAAAGTAATGGTCAAGGGTGAACCATTTTGGGTTAGTGTATTGAGTCTCAGAGCTAAGAATGCTTTCGGTGTTTATCTTCTTAAAGATATAACTATGTATATTAGAAACAAAGAAGTTGTGTTGGCCACTGGCCTGTAAATTAGGTTCTAAATCGGAACCAAAAAGAAGACAGCGAATAAGCTTGATATGGAATCTGCTCTAAAAACCGCATTTCCTTTTATCGTGTTCAGCGTCGCGATCCTTCTCGCCTTTCAGGGCGTGCTGATGATCGTCGCATACACGGTTTTGGCGGAACGAAAAATTCTCGGCTGGATACAGGGACGCATCGGGCCGAACCGCGTCGGGCCGTGGGGTGTTTTGCAGCCATTTGCCGATCTGCTCAAGTTCATATTTAAGGAAGACCTTGTTCCCGATAAATCGACAAAGTTCGTTTACTTTTTGGCGCCGCTGGTGGCATTGACATGTGCATTGCTCCCGATAGTTGTGTATCCTTTCGGGCCTCGGTTAGCTGACCCGTTGGGCTGGGCGGTTCCATACGTTAGCGGAATACCATATTTGGGTGATCTTATCGCGTGGCTCGCTCCGCAGGCCCAGAACATGCCGCTTACCATTTCGCAGATCGACGTCGGCGTGTTGTTTGTTCTGGGAATAACATCGGTCGGAGTTTATGGAATAGCTCTGGCTGGCTGGTCGTCGAACAGCAAATACAGCCTTATGGGCGGCCTTCGCTCATCGGCTCAGATGATCTCGTACGAACTTGCAATGGGTGCAAGTGTGATCGGTGTAGTGATGCTCGCCGGAACACTCGATCTGAACGGTATAATATATGCTCAGATAAGGTCGCCTTTTAAATGGTACATTATTCCGCAATTTATCGGTTTTATAGTCTTTTTGATCGCGGCCTTTGCCGAAACGAACCGTGTGCCTTTCGATCTGCCTGAAGCCGAGACCGAACTGGTCGCCGGTTTCCACACGGAGTACAGCGCTTTGAAATTTGCATTGTTTTTCATGGCAGAATACGTGAATATGTTTACCGTTTCGGTAATGTGTACGGTTCTTTTTCTGGGCGGATGGTATATTCCCGGACTAGGGCACGTTTTCGAAGTCGGGTCGATCCCCTATGCATTAGTGAGCCATATCGGTTTTTTGTTAAAGATATGTGCGTTTTTGTTTTTGTATATTTGGATACGCGGAACGCTGCCGCGTTTTCGGTTTGACCAATTGATGAACTTCGGCTGGAAATTTTTGCTGCCGCTGGCATTGGCAAATGTTATCGTAACGATCCTGCTTGTTTACTTTTTGAATAGTTAGATCGGTTTTACCGGAGAGACGCAGAGACGCTTAGTTTTAATCAGGACGGAGCACCTCTTGCAAAATACGAACTCTCTGCGTCTCGGCGGTTAATTTTTATGGCTTCTAGTGTTTTGTTTTTCATATTTGCCGGACTTGCCATCGCCTCCGCGATCTCGATGGTCTATCACAAAAATCCGCTGTACAGCGCGATCTCGCTGGTCGGTGTATTTATTTCATTGTCCTGTATTTACGTGACGCTTGCCGCTCCATTCATCGCCGCCGTGCAGATCTTGATCTACGCCGGTGCGATCATGGTTTTGGTGGTTTTCGTCATCATGCTTCTGAATTTGGACGAAGACAAGCCGCTTAACCGCCTCCGGTATTTGTACGCCCTCGGCGGCGGACTTGGATTGATATTATTAGCACAAACCTTTTTCATTTTTTACGCTGTCATGCGTGCTCCGAAACATGTTGTGGACACTTCGGAAACGGTCGGCAAAACAATGAGCATCGGCACTTCGATGTACACGCAATATCTGCTGCCGGTAGAGATCGTAGGTGTTTTACTGCTGATGGCGATCATCGGCGGAGTGATTTTAGTGCGAAGAATGGAACCGCCGTCTCTGAAATTGGTCGTCGATAACGAACTTGAAACACGCCATGAAGAAGGTGAAACTGACGGTCTTGAAATTGCCTTATAGCCTTTTTTGATTTTGGCTTTAGACTTTAGATTAACGAAAATGGAACCAAGTTTAGAAACATATCTTGCCTTATCCGGAATTTTGTTCACTATCGGAGCGGTCGGCGTGATCTTCAAACGTAACGCTTTGGGAATGTTCATGTGCATCGAGCTGATGCTCAACGCAGTAAACCTGACGTTCGTCGCGTTTTCGCGTTATTATGCCGATGTCACAGGGCAGCTTTTTGTATTTATGGTAATGAGTGTCGCCGCCGCCGAAGCCGCCGTCGGACTCGGCATTATCATCGCGTTTTTCCGCAACCGGTTGTCAATCGATGTGGACGACGCGAGTATTTTGAAGAATTAGGTTCTGAGTTCAAGCTTCAGCTTGTCTTTAGGCTTATGGCGAAGACTAGCTGAAGCTTGAACTCAGAACCCGTACTCATGCTGAACTCCGATGTTTTGACATTTCAAGAGTTTATGACGTACGAACCGCTTTCCGTTATCAAATTAGGAATTTCGCTCTAGAGATGACGATGCAGATTTAAATTTACTAGTATCTTTATGAAGCCGATTATTGCGGTAATAGTTTTTAGTTTCATTGCAGCTTTGACAAATAGTTTTTGTCAATACTCTGAACCCGTGAACACGGCACAAAGCCAAAAGAAACAGCGAGATTTAAATCTCAATAAATACCCTAGTTTAAAGATTGCTTCGGAAAAAATGGCAAAAGCTACCGAGTCGAGTGATGCAAAGGTAATTGTCGATCTTACTTACTCTAAATATCTCAAAATGTTCGGTGGGCGCGAGGCAGTTTTGGATTTAGTTGTAAAAGGTTTTGATGACCTTAAGACCAAAGACGGTCAAATTGTATCACTCAAAGCTGAAATGCCAAATGAACTTGCCGAAATTGATAACGATTTATTTTCGCTTGTACCGTTGACTATGACGGTAAAGACACCGGATGGCCTGTCGAAAGGGACTGATTCGATGATTGCAGTTTCTGAAGATGATGGTGTCACATGGAGTTTTATTACGGGCGTCAGTCAGTCGGAATTGGAAAAGTTATTTCCAAAAGTTGCAGAGAAAATCAAGATTCCGGAACCGAAGAGTCTCTAGGGAACTCGTCTGAAATGGTTTGATAATGACTGAAAACAATCTTTTAAGTCTAATAATTTTTGCCCCGCTGGCCGGAGCCGTCATCAATTGGCTGATCGGCGGGCGGCTGAAGAACGAGACGTTCAGCGGCTTGGTGGCGTGCGGAACGATAGCGATCTCAACCATCGTCGCATTTATGATCGCGTTCGGGATCGGGACGGCTCATGAAGGTGCTTTATTTATAAAAGACAACAAACCTATTCTTGACCACTTATGGACGTGGATACAGGTTGGCGGGTTCCGGGCGGATTTCGGTCTTGGGATGGACCATCTGTCAGCGATCTATGCCTGTTTTATTACGTTTGTCGGGCTGCTGATCCATGTATTTGCGACCGGCTATATGCACGGCGATAAGGGCTTTTACCGCTTTTTCGCTTATCTGAACCTGTTCATGTTCTCGATGCTGACACTCGTTTTGGCGGATAACTTCCTGCTGATGTTCGTCGGTTGGGAGGGCGTGGGGCTTTGCTCGTACCTGCTCATCGGTTTTTACCTGAAAAAGGATGAGGCACGCGAGGCAGCAAAGAAAGCGTTTGTCATGAACCGTATCGGCGATTGGGGAGTGTTGATCGGTATTTTTCTGATCTTTACACTGACCGGAACGATATCATTTTACGACAAAATAGTTGACGGAACGCCGGTCGCGAGTTCCTTGGCGGCATTTGCCGCAAGGTCCACTGACCCATTTACCTGGGGAGCGATCGTTGCCGGCGGCGTCACATCGGTTGCGGTGCTGCTCTTTATCGGAGCGACCGGAAAATCGGCGCAGATACCATTATTTACTTGGCTGCCGGATGCGATGGCGGGCCCGACACCTGTTTCCGCCCTCATTCACGCCGCGACGATGGTTACAGCTGGTGTTTATATGGTCGTCCGCTGCAATGCGATCTTTCAAAATGCACCGATGGCGATGTTTATCGTGGCGATCATCGGTGCTGCGACAGCGATCTTTGCCGCAACGATAGGCCTCGCTCAAAATGATATTAAAAAGGTCCTCGCGTATTCTACCGTTTCGCAGCTAGGTTATATGTTCCTTGCCTGTGGTGTCGGGGCCTTTGTAGCAGCGATCTTTCATGTGATGACCCACGCTTTTTTTAAAGCTTTGCTTTTTCTCGGTTCAGGTTCGGTCATTCATGGAATGCACCACGAACAGGATATGCGAAAGATGGGGAACCTTCGCAAATACATGCCCATCACTTTTATCACCATGATGATGGGCTGGCTGGCAATATGCGGAATTCCGATCTGGGCGGGCTTTTTCTCGAAGGATGAGATCCTTTATAGAACATTTGCCACATCGAATATACCGCAGCCATGGAACTACGTTTTGTGGATAGTCGGTTTAGTTACCGCCATTTTGACCGCCGTTTATATGACCCGCATGATGCTCATGACCTTTTTCGGAAGCGAAAGATTTCATGATGAAGCGGCTGCCCATGCCGAACCGGAACATACAGATGTAATCGATTTGGCTCACGATCCACTTATAGACGATGGCGAGGAAGAAGAGCATCACCATTTGCCGCATGATTTTAAACCGCATGAATCACCTTGGACGATGACCGTTCCGCTCATCGTGTTGGCTATTCTTTCGACGATCGGCGGTTTGGTCGGGATACCTTATGCAATAAGTTCGGTTGTTGGTATCGAAGAAGCAAATGTCTTCGAACATATCCTCGAGCCGGTGATCGCGAAGGTCGGTATAAAAGCGGCTGAACATTCAGGAGCTGCAGATCATGTTGCGGCGGCCGTGGAAACCGGGCAATCCGTGGAAGCGGCACATGTAGAACATTCCGCTGCAGAATTAAGCCAGGAAAGGCTGCTTGCCGGTCTTTCCGTGCTGCTGGCATTGAGCGGGATCGCCATCGGCTGGGCAATGTTCGCCAAAACACCGCTTCGGAAGATGCCGAAAATTCTCGAACAAAAATGGCGGATCGACGAGCTTTATAATGGTTATATTGTTGATCCGATAACAAACCTTTCACGCGAGGGCTTGTGGAAAGGCTTTGATGCCGGTTTTATCGACGGCATAGTCAACGGCATCGGACATTTTGTCGTGGAGTCGGGCAATTTGGTCAGACAGGTTCAGGTCGGATTTGTACGAAGCTACGCCGCATTTATTATGCTTGGAGCGATCGTGGTGCTTGGTTATTTTATTTATTACGGATTGAAATTAGTTGGGTAATTTTTATGTCAAAACATTTATTTGTTCTTGGTTTGATAATGATCTTATTTCTTCCAGTGAGCTTTGTTTATGCTCAAAATTTCCCAAGTGACAAGATTGTCACTTGGGAATCCATCAAAGGAAAAGATGGGGAATTTGTTGTTGCATTTCCAAAGGAATTTGGTGTCATTTCAGACAGAGACATTTTTATTGGCCGCAAGTTAGCCCATGCTTCAAAGAAAATTACAACTTATCGCTATATTAACGGAACTATATTGCTTCTGGAATATTACGAAGGAAACGGTCAGGGAATTTTCGACGGTCTGGTTGAGCGACACTCGGAAACTCCTGTCAGGAATGAGAAAGTTAATGATTTCCAGTTAATTGAATATTCCGGTGCTCTCGGAAAATATCATCAAAGAGAAGAACTTTATAGATACAAGTCACGCGCGTATGTAGTGAAAGGAATATCAAAGTCTGCTGATGATCCGATCTTAACGGACTTTTTTAGTTCAGTTTCGCTGGTTACAAAAAAAGCGTCGATTTTCCCGAATTTACTTGCCGATGTAAAATCTCCAGCCATTCATAATATTCACGAACAAATGATCACTTCGGATGATCCCGTAATCTATAAGGAAAACGAGGTTGATAGAAAGCCAATTATCCTTTACTTTCCAAAATTGAGAAATCGACTTAATCTGGATCTGTCAGATTTTAGTTCCAAGATTGAACTCGTCTTGTCACCAACAGGTAAAGTGACAAGCGTTAAAATGCTGAAAGGAGGCTCTTCGGCTTATGGAAAAGCTTATAAAGAAGCGGCTCAAGAGATTGTTTTTATTCCGGCTGAAAAAGATGGAAAACGAGTATTCGTTTCCAAAGTTATTGAACAGTTAATTTCTGCAAGACCGGCGACAATACAATAAAATGGCTTATATTTCAGAAAATCTTTTGACGATCCTGATTCTCGTGCCGATATTAGGTGCCTTGGCAACACTTGGCTTTCAGGTGTTTTTGAAACAGGAAAGCCTTTTAAAATGGGTCGCACTTGGATTCACCCTGCTCAATTTCGCTGTTTCGCTGCTTCTGCTTGTTAACAAAGGAACGGCGTCGGCAAGCGGTTTTTTCTTCGAGGAAAACACTCCGTGGATCAAGGCGATAAACACAAATTATCACGTCGGAATTGACGGATTGAGCATTTGGCTGGTCATCCTGACAACCTTCATTATGCCTATCGCCGTGATATCAAGCTGGAATGCGGTCGAGAAACGTCCCGCAGCTTTTTACATTTTCATATTAATGCTTGAAAGTGCCATGCTGGGTGTTTTCGTTTCTCTCGATTTGCTCGTTTTTTATTTATTCTTTGAAGCATCGCTGGTACCGATGTTTTTTCTCATCGGTATCTGGGGTGGAGAGAACCGCATTTATGCGGCCGTCAAGTTCTTTATTTTTACTGCACTCGGCAGCTTGCTGATGCTTGCGGCAATAATTGCATTGTATTATCTCCAGGCGGATGCAACTGGAATTGGCTCATTCGATTTCGTCACACTGCTGCACACAATAAAGCTAGGCAACCTGACTTTTTCCGCGACATCAGGAACACTTTTATTCCTTGCGTTCGCCCTGGCTTTTGCGATCAAGGTTCCGCTTTTCCCTTTTCATACATGGCTGCCCGATGCACATACTGAAGCCCCGACTGCGGGTTCAGTGATATTGGCCGCTGTGCTTTTGAAAATGGGAACATATGGCCTAATGCGGTTTTGCTTCACGCTTTTCCCGGAACAGAGCCGCGAATTTGCTCCCGTATTTATTGTCCTGGCGATTGTCGGCATTATTTACGGAGCTCTTGTGGCGATGGTTCAGCCGGATGTTAAGCGGCTCGTTGCATATTCTTCGGTCGCTCATATGGGTTTTGTTATTTTGGGCATGTTCTCGTTTACAGAAATGGGGATGCAGGGCGCGGTTTACCAAATGCTCAACCACGGCGTTTCGACCGGTGCATTATTCCTGCTTGTTGGATTTATTTATGAACGGCGGCACACGAGGGCGATATCGGAATTCGGCGGGTTGGCAAATGTAATGCCGATCTATGCCACGATATTTGTAATTACAGCGATGTCGTCGGTCGGACTGCCATTTTTGAATGGTTTTGTCGGCGAATTTCTTATAATGGCTGGAATGTTCAAATCGCAAATTTTAACCGTTACCGCAACAGCTAATTGGAACTATATTGCAACAATGTTTGCAGGGACCGGAGTCATTTTTGCGGCGGTTTATCTGTTATGGATGATGCAGCGGGTCTTGTTCGGCAAGGTAACGAATCCGAAAAACAAAATGCTTGCCGATTTAAGCTGGCGAGAGATCGGCTTGATGATTCCTCTGATATTGTTAATGGTTTTTATGGGTGTTTACCCACGGCCTTTTTTAGATGCGACCAGAGAATCAGTTGCGGCAATACAAAAAGGTGTGATGGAACGGGCCGGCGGAACGATAGTCAAAGACATAGAAAACCGGGACAGCAAAGTAGAAAATATATCTTCGAATCGCTAATTTCCGCTTTCCTTTTTACACTTTGCATTTATTAAGATGAATATTTTGTTAATGGCAGATCTTGTAAACCCAAACGCCAATATTTCGATTATTTTACCCGAATTGATCGTTGCAATGGCTGGCGTGATCGTCATGGTTTACGACAGTTTTTTTCCGAAGCAAAGAAATGTTACGGGCATTATATCGCTTGTCGGTATTGCGGTTTCCGCTATATTGTTAGCTTTAATGTGGACAGGAGTAACTTATTCCACAGGTTCGTGGAACGGCATGATCGCACACGATAATTTGCGATTGAGTTTTTCTTTTGTGTTCCTGCTTGTTTCGGCATTGACGATCCTTATCTCAACAGTTTGGGTCGAACGTGAAGACGTACCTGTCGGCGAATATCACGCACTCCTCTTGTTTGCGACATTCGGCATGATGCTAATGGCGTCGGGAAATGACCTGGTCGTCATATTTCTCGGTTTGGAAACACTTTCTATTGCGACATATGTAATGGCAGGGCTGCGAAAATCCGATCTGAAATCGAATGAGTCCGCGATGAAATATTTCATTTTAGGCTCATTTGCATCGGCATTTTTGCTTTACGGGATGGCACTTGTTTATGGTGCGACCGGTGCAACGAATATAACGCAGATCGCCGCAAAGGTTGCTGATCCGAATTTCCCTGCTCTTCTTTTGATTGGGGCCGCGATGCTGATCATCGGTTTTGGATTCAAGGTTGCGACCGTTCCATTTCACATTTGGACGCCGGACGTTTATGAAGGAGCTCCAAGCCCGGTCACCGGGTTTATGGCCGCCGGGCCGAAGGCAGCCGCTTTTGCTTCATTCCTGCGCATATTCGTTCTCGGATTTCCGCTTATCGCCGGTGTCCAGGCTTCCGGTTATCTGCATGAAACCTGGATGACCGCATTGAGTGTGATGGCGATACTAACGATGACCGTCGGCAACGTAGCGGCGATAATGCAGAACAATATCAAGCGAATGCTGGCATATTCGTCTATCGCTCACGCCGGATACGCACTTGTCGGATTCATCGGTGCAGGTGCGGCAAAAACGATTTTGGCCCGCGACGAAGCAATCGCTTCCGTGGCATTTTATATGCTGACCTATGCGGTAACGAATCTTGGGGCTTTTGCGATAATTACTTTTCTTGGGCAAAAAAATGACCGCCGGACCGAGATCGAAGACTATAACGGAATAGGTTTCAAATCCCCGGTTTTAGCCTTCACACTTTCGCTGTTTATGCTCAGCCTTATGGGATTGCCGCTGACCGCGGGTTTTATGGGTAAGGTTTTGGTATTCCGCCCGGCTCTTGAAGCAGGAAGAACTATGCTTACGCTTGTAGTGGTTGCCGCGGTAATAAACACGGCAATATCAGCTTATTATTATCTGCGGCTGGTCGTCGTAATGTTTTTCCGCGAACGGACAACTGCATGGCACGAACCCAAACTGCCTGTCGCACTTGCAGCTGCTCTTTTAATTACCGTCTTGGGCGTTTTCTATTTCGGCATTTTCAGTAACAGCGTAATTGAAAAATTTTCGCGTTCAATGCCTGCGATAAGCAGTGTAAAATGATCAATAAACAGTTCTAGGCTCAAAGCACATGGACATCATCTCCGAGATCAGAAAACAAGTAGGTGATGAGTGGATTCCGCTGATCTACAGCGAAAAGGTGCGGACGCAGCGGACGAGATCTTTTGTATTGGATGTTCCGGAACGCGAAAATAACGCTGAGATACTTCATACGCTTCTAGGTATCGAGTTAAAAGTAAAAAAAAAACGGTTTGCGTGCCCCGATCTTGCGACCGCCAGGTATTTACAAATATTTGCGCGTATCGGCTGCAGGAATGTTGCGATCCCGTACGATATTACGAAAATTTCCGTACTCGCCGACCAACTTGAGGAAGCTTGGCACAAATTTTTACTAGTGCTAAAGGACAGCGTTAAAAAGAAGTTACCACCCGCAAAAAAAAAGGCAAAGGAGCGATCGATCGCCGGAATACGCTCAGAAATAGCAAAGATCGGAGCCGGCGAGATCATGCCTGAATTCAAACAATCGACCAAGCAAAGGAATAATTGATATAATCATTAAAGTTTAGGAAATCGTAATTTCGATTTTTGGATGATTTCACATAGAATTGATGATTATGTTAGACGCGGCTCCAAAAACATCGGTATCGGAAGAATTACCTTTCCCATACAATAAGCGGACTTTTTGCCGCTACGAACCGATTGAAAAACGGATAATTCATGCCCGTGTGCTTATCGTAAACAGCCTTTTACGGTACGAATCCGATCTCTCGCCGTTGGCCGCAACCGATTGGAACGACACCACCAAAAGCAAACTTCGCTTCGAACGCCGTGTTTCTTCCATGGCCTGCAACAACATTGCCAATAATGTCCTGAGACTGGTCCAGAAGCCAAAAACTTTGACGGTCCACCTATCAGAGGTCGCTGATGCCGCGAATGCATTTAAACCTGACGCGATCGTGATGAGCGGCACTTTCAGTGATTTCGATTATTATAACCCTGAACATATTGCCCAGTTTGCCGGATTTATCAAGGAAACGAATATTCCAGTGCTTGCTATTTGCGGAGCCCATCAACTGGTTGCGGCAGCGTTCGGTTCGAAATTAAAAACGCTTGACGATCTCGAGCTATCTGAAAAACGGACTGATAGAATCGTCGAGTATCAATATCGGTTCGTTAAGATCGTGGATAAGTCCGATCCGATATTCGATGGAAATGAGGACGAATCGTCCGGCATCTGGCAGGATTATACAAAAGAAGACGACATCCTGCGTGTCTGGCAAAATCACGGTGTTCAGGTCGAAGGCGTCCCTGAAGGCTTTAAATTATTAGCAACATCCTATCTCTGCAAAAATCAGATGATGGCAAAACACTCCGACGGCCAGATGATATATGCAGTTCAATTTCACCTTGAAAAATCATTCGAAGACTGGTCAAAAAACCCGACCCGCTGGGAACATCCGAACGAATCACGAGACGGCAGGATTCTCTTTGAGAACTTTCTGAAACTTGCACTCAAACATAATTAAGCCGATCACCAAGTAACAGAGATAAATTATTTTCCGTTCAAGAGTTTTTCCATGCGGGAAAACTGTTCAAGCATCTGTTCGTGAACATGCTCGATCTTCTCGTGCATATATGCGATCTCCAATTCGGCTTTGATATTTACGTCATATTCAATGTCAGAACGAATATGGTCTTTTTCCGATTGCCGGTTTTGACTGATAAGCACAAAGCAAGAAAGAAAAATTGCTTCGAGAGAAACTATCATCGTCAAAAGCCCGAATGGAAAAGGGTCAAATTGTGAGATACCGAGCGGCAGCGTGTTGATCATGATCCAGACGGCAAACCAGATCAAATTTACTATCAAAAACTGCATGCTTCCGCTGAACCAGGCGATCCAATCGGCGATTCGCTGCAGGGTCGAAAGCTTTTCCTCCATTTCGTCGTTAACGTTGCGCGAAACCCTTGTGCGTAATAGATTGTCGGCCTCACGCAGCATACCGCACATTGATGCCAGCATATTCAAGCCGGCATCCGGTTTTTTCTGAAATAACAGCAGCAGATCGTCACGGTCAAGGGCAAACAGTTCAGTGTCCATAAGTGCAACCGCCGTTGCCGAACGCGGACGGTTATCAAGCATCGAGATCTCGCCAAAGATATCGTCTTCCGTTGCAACTTTCAAAACAATTTTTTGGCCCGTTGTATCTTTGATGAAAAGCTCAACTTCGCCCGAAACTACTATATAAAGCGACTCGCCAACATCTCCGGCATTGAACAGAGTTTCCCCGGCATCAATCATTTCCGAATCGATAACGGCTGCGAGTTCAGTGAGCTCATCTTCATCCAGCAGTTCGAAAAGTTTTACTTTGGCAAGGTCCTCCACTCTACTCGGCATTTATTCCTGGCTCCCGTTATTATTTGATCTGAGATACGCGAAAAGACTTAAAGGCAATAATAGCTTTAGGACTCACTTATTTTCAAACAAAAACAGCACGGATTAGAATATGACGGTGAGCGTCTATTCTAATCCGTGCAGTTTGAATAAATTGGCGATCACTTTCAACAATCACCAAACTAATTATTTCGTTTATTTTTCAACAACGCCCAAAGCAATGTTATTCACTGCCGCGAGTCCGTTACCCAATGCACTCGAGTTATAAGCTATTGTCGAATTTCCACCGCCCGACAGATCATATTGCGGAGCAAGAAATGTGGAGCCGACCGGATCAGATAATGGCAAAACTGAGCTGTTTGCATAAGGGGCAATTACTATGTTGCCTTCGATCGTGCCATTTCCGGCTCCTTGGCGATCAACCCCGCCCTGTCCGGTCACTATTATCAAGCCCTTAAAGCTAAAATTTCCTTTTAGTGTAAGTTTTCCCGTGACGACCAATATCCCGCCGCCGTCACCCCGAAGTTCACAATTTCCATCACAAAATGTAATACCCTGACCCGTTACGGCATTGCCCAATGTAGCGGGTTGAACGCCATTTGCAAAATAACGTCCTGACGAACTCGCAACGTTATATAGAGATTTCACAGTGATGTCTAACATGGACGGCGTGGAGAGCCATGCGGGTGCCTCAGCCGAAACATTTGTCGGCACACCAATCACATCACCGTTAAAAGGATGAGGTGGAAGCCCATCGACGGAATCGTAAACATTTGTTAAGTTAGAATCGTTGACAGTCCCTATCGGCGGGATAACATCAGTTGAAGCCTGGTCGGCACCCGTATATGTCGCCACATTCGACGAACCGGGATCGAAAAGAAAACTGGTTGCAGGGTTCGGTGCCGATGTGCTCGCAGGTCCGATAAGTGTAAGCGTGGCAGGAGCAGTCAGGCCATTAAAGAAGTTTTTTTGAATGATTGCTTCGAGCCGTTTTGTGGAACCACGCGGCCCGTATCCGGTAGATTGGATCAATAAACGGATCGGTTCTGGCGACGACATTGTGCCGGCAATCGTTGTATCTGCTGGAACTCCTGAAGCAGATGGAATTGTCATTTGTGCTTCATACCCGATCTTAGGAGGGGTAGCTGCTGAATCATCTATGAATGCACCCGAATTGAAGTTCAATGTTATTACGCTTCCTTGCAGGGTGAAGGTTTGCGAATCAACTAAGATTCTGGGTACTGGACAAACACTCGAAACACACGTATTCGACTCGATAAATCCGTGAATGGTACGGGTGCCAAGATATGGAACGGTCATGTTAGTAACTATTTCAAATCGGTTAAATGCAGGAATTACTGCACCGTTACCATATTTAGTGACCTTGAATATTCCAAAATCGGTCGGGGCCGACCCTCCGGTTGTATCGATCTGTGTCACAGCTTTCGGATAGTATTTAATGACAAACCCGTTCGTGGCGTTACCATAAGTTTTTCTCGTGAGATCGACACCATCGTTATCATACAGCCGTCCGCTTGTCGAAAAAGTGACAAATGCTCCGGTGTGATCCGGATCGGAGATATTGAGTTTATATGCATAACCATTCTGGGCGACATACGCCGCTTCGCCCAATTTTACCCGATCGGTCGCTGTTGAATCGTAAGTCATCCAGCGTGACATGCGGGGAGTGGTATCCAGTCCGCTTGTGGTCAAATTCGACTTACTTATATCCAGAGCTTTCAGATAATCAATTCTGTTTGCTTTGTTAGTGGCAGGCTTTGTTGTATCCAGACGATTTGCATCAGTCAAAGTCACGTTGTCGCGTAGAACAAAGATCGCCGCCTGAAGTCCACTTTCGGCTGCGTTAAAAGCTTCCTGCTCGGCCGTCGCGTCCGTTACGTTTTGAGTATTGGTCGAGGTTTCCAGAAGCAGCCCCGCACTGGCAACTAAAAGTAGAGATGAGACCAAAAGGGCCATTACCAGCGCAACGCCTTTTTCATTATCACGATTCTTTGATGTAGTTAAATTTTTCTTTTTCATATCAACAAATCCCCCAATCCAATGATCTCAATATTGCTGAAGCATATGGCCGGAATTTCTTAAGGTGACGTCCGAAGCGAACGTAACAATCTGATTGTCAGGCTGTCCGATTACACGGTCCAATGTGACCTGTACAACTATTCTTACCAGTCCCGTACTTGCAGTCGGTGATGTCAAAGGGCCGGCGGTCGGTATTGAACTGCTCCCTGTATAGTCAAAGTACGAAAAAGTAACATTACTGATCCGATTAACGACTACCGATGTTTCTGGCCTACCCGTCCCCAGCCCGTTAGGGTCATAACGAACGATCGATGCGGTTGGAGCGTCAAAAAAATATGTCACATCCTCTCCGGGCGTGTTAATTTCGAGGGTATTCGGCCCTCGTGCAGTCGGAATGCCTCCGGAATTGTCGAGATTTGACCTAACCCTGATCCGATTTGCGTTTGAATCGGCTATAACGATTCCGTTGTTAGCACCGCTATTACTGGCTGAAGTTTCATATATACCGAATCCGGAATTTGATATCTCGCGTGATATCACACTTAAAGCACTTTGGGCGGTTGAAAGAGCATCAGCCTGTCTGCTCTCACGGGCCCGTACGCTGAATGACCTGGCCATCAGAGTCGATACGATACCAAGCAGCACCAACATTACAGTCATCGCAATTACGAGCTCGATAAGCGAAAATCCTTTCTTATTTTTCATTCTTGTAACATTCATGACTTTTAATTCCCCCGTACCCTTCTTAAAAGAATCTGCACCGGAACGCTGTACTGCCATCCCGGATTATTCTTAGCCAAGGTAACTAATATTGTGACCTCTTTGATAGCGCATGGAATTGCCGCGCCCTGCGGAGAACGGCACACGTATGTTTCATCCTGAACACCTGCTGTTGACGGGTCATTGTCAACCTTTATATCAACAATAAAAGTACGGCCGTTCGTATGGGTAACGGGAAATGGAGCATGAGTACCGCCTAATAATAAAGCGTCTGGGGCTCCAGTCGCGGTAAATTTTGCAGCCCGAATCAGTTCTGCCTCCTGCTGCAATACTGCAAGGGCCTGGGACCGGGATTTATTACCAGCGTTGTATTGGATCGCATAGGTGAAAGTCGCAAACACACCAAGGAAAGCAATTAGAATGATCACCATTGCCACGGATACTTCTACTAACGAAAAACCGGCCTCGCCCGTAGTTGGCTTTAAGTCACTTTTTTCAGCCGTGCTATTTGAAACGGATGCTCCCGGATTATATTTTGAAGACGTACTTTTGTGTTTCATATACTTTTTAATTGAACCAATCAATCTTTGCTGCCAATTTTCATTGTATATTTACCGTGACCGGCACTGAGCTCCACTACCGTTGCCGACGAGAATAAGCGGGTCCCTACATTGGCAATTGTCACGCGCAGGCTTCTGCCCAATCGTGCAAGCCACAGGTGTCGGAGAAGGGGTCGGACTTGGTGTCGGGGTTGGGGTCGCAGGAGTAGGTGTCGGTGTTGGCGTTGCAGACGGGCCAGGAGTAGGAGTTGGTGTTGCAGACGGACCAGGCGTGGGTGTTGGTGTTGGTGTCGTTGGCGTAGCCGAAGGTGTTGGTGTTGGGGAGGAAGGAGCAACCGTTGGCCCTGGAGTTGGTGTCGGCGTAGCAGTAATAGCATCCCAAATTGCCAGCAATGGATTCTGTTGTATGGTACTGCTTACGGATGAAATGGTCGGGGCACCAAAGGTAGGGATCGCTTCACCACCATTTAGCATTGCAGCCGTTCCGGTGGGCGAGATGAACACTATATTAGAGTTATTTGCATTCGCGGTTCCAATCGCACATGGTAAATTACAAAAAGTAGTGTTAGGAACAACCGCAGCCGGAGCTGCGCAGGTGCCGGACGAAACATTTCCTCTCTCATCAAACCTAAATATTATCGGATAAACAAGGCCCGCCCCGACTATTGCAACATTACTTTGTCTTGAATAATCGATTGTTTTGGTTTCCGCTGATAGTTCCAAAGCTCCGTTTTGATTTGAGTCTGTGATCAGGTTGAAGGAGGTAGGGCTTGTGACCTCAACTCGGGACATTTCAGAGCATACGCTCGCCCGCCTTTTAACGGAGTCAAACCTCGCCCTTTCAAGGCTGACCTTAAATTCGCGTGCAATGTTTTGCCTTCCCAGGTTAGCTCCGGAATTTCCAAACTGGGCAACCGCAAAGGTTACCAGGATAGCGAGAACCACCAGAACAACCAGCACTTCGATCACGGAGAATCCGCTTTGCTTATTTAATCTATGATCTTTCATTGTCTTTTAATCTCCTGAACACTACGAACCCATGCCGTTGTCAGAAAGGTAGGCGAGAAAACTCTCCCTTTATGTTCTAACATTTAATGCAAAATCTAGTCAAGCATTGTTTTTATATGTTTAACACTTTAAGACATAATTTTGCTTATTAAATGTCTCATAAGAAATAAAAACGGATTACTGTAGCATTTCCAGTAATCCGTCAGGTTCAAATAAAAAGCATCCAATATTTAATCAAAACAGTGTTCGGGGACGTTTTCCAGGGTATTTTTGATCAGCATGTCTACTACCGCGTTGAAATCGCCGCCGGTTTCTTCGAAAACGCGAAGCTGGTCGTCGGCTGATGTGCCGCGGTCAAGGATCGTATGGATATGTTCGATCTCTTTTCGCGAGTCAAGCGGGTCAACCACATCATCGACAAATTCGAGCAATTCGCGGATGAGGTCTTTAACCGGAACTTCTTTTTGCTTGCCCAGATCAAGCAGCATACCGTCCAGCCCGTAACGGATCGCGCGCCATTTGTTTTCCAGGATCAGACGCCGGTGATAGATACGGAACCCAAGGTTTTTATCGAAAAGTATAGTAAGTTTAGCAACGATCGCCTGGAATAAAGCGGCGACAGCAATTGTGTCGTCAACCCGTGTCGGAATGTCACAAATTCGAAATTCCAGTGTCGGAAAAAGGTGATGCGGCCGCACATCCCACCAGATCTTAGAGCCGTCCTGCATACAGTTCATCTTTATTAAAAGATCAACGTAGCTCTGATATTGTTGATAGGATTCGAATGTATCAGGTATTTCGGTTCGCGGGAATTTCTTGAAAACTTCGCAGCGATAAGACTTCAGGCCAGTGTTAAACCCAAGCCAGAAAGGCGATGACGTCGTCATCGCCAAAATATGCGGCAGAAAATACCGGGCCGCGTTCATTATCTGAATCCGCCGCTCGAGATCCGGTATGCCAACATGTACGTGAACGCCAAAGATCAACAGGGACCGGGCTACCATCTGTAGTTCGTCAACCAATAGTTTATAACGGTCACCGTCATAAATTTCCTGCTCGGACCATTTGGAAAACGGATGGGTGGAGGCGGCGACGATCTCCATCCCCTTTTTCCTGGCAAGGCTCGAAATAATGCAGCGAAGGGTCGTCAGATCCTCGCGGGCTTCCTGTATGTTTGCACAAACTCCCGTGCCGACCTCGATCATCGATTGGATCATTTCCGGTTTGATCTTCTCGCCAAGCAGCAATTTGCCTTCTTCTAAAATCTCCGAGACGTGTGATTTAAGTTCGCGCGTTACCGGGTCAACGATCTGGAACTCTTCCTCAATACCGAGCGTAAATTGACTAAACATATATTTTTTGAGATTCAATGCACGGCAGTTCGCCTAATTCGGAAAAATTACTTGGATACTCACTTGATTCTAACTCATTTTTTTATCCTTAGAATAAAATCTTTGCAAATGAGAAATAATTTCGCCGAATGATCGTCTCATCGGCTTCAGGATTTATCCATTTCTCTGGCGATCTTCAAAAACGCCTCGGCGGCATGAGAGAGGACGGAATTTCGCCGATATACTATATGCAGCTTTCTTTCAAGCTTCATCTCATTTACCGATATGCCAATGAGTTGGCCGTTCATGGTCTCGGTTTTTGCGGTCAATTTGGGTACCAGGGCCACGCCAATGCCCGTTTCCACAAGCCGTTTTATTGCTTCAAGCGACGGCAGCTCGACGGCAATATTCAACGTCGTCTTATGCTTCTCGAATGTTTCAATTACTTTTTTTCTGTATGGCGAAAGAGCATTGTGGGCAATAAATGTCTCGTTCCCAAGCTCTTTGATCGACACATTGGTTTTTGACGCCAGCGGATGCTGGGGTGCGACGATCAATATTAATTCATCGGTCATTACAGAGACCGATTTAATCGATTCGTCGGCCGGTTTGAAGGAAATAACTCCAAGCTCGACCTCTCGGGCGGTGACCTCTTTCGGGATGCGGCTGGCAACGGCACGCCGCACTTCGATCTTGATCAAAGGATGTCGTTTGCGAAATTCCTGAATCACCGGTAAAAGGTAAAAAACCGTGTGCTCATTGGCACTGATCGTTACTTTTCCATTGTGCAGGTTGCGCATTTCCCTGATCGCTATTTGCGCCGAGTATCTGAGATTCATCATCTGCCTGGCATATTCAAGCAGTAATTCGCCAGCATACGTCAACGTTCCGTCTTTTGAGGAGCGGTCAAAAAGTTTTTCTCCAACCTCGTTCTCTAGACGCCTGATCGCCTGGCTGACTGCTGGCTGCGTCCGGTCAAGAACTTCGGCAGCCCGCGAAAAACTCTTTTCCCTTGCGACTGTCACCAAAACTTCCAATTGATTTATATCCATTTCATTTACTCTCGGACCAATAAAAATTTAATTTGAAAAAACTAATCCACATATTAGCAAATATTATGTTCAAAAGGAATGTATAACATTGACTTTGTTTCAATAGCCGCTCTAACATCCTGTATCAGGCGATCGACCGTGCATTTATCGGTTCATGCACAAATTCAAGGATCGAGGACCTACGTGAAGCCGCAAAGGTCGCAAAAGGCCATCAGGTGAACAGTAAAGTAACCGCAATGGTCGTTCCCGGTTCGATGCAAATAAAACGGCAGGCCGAACAGGAAGGCCTCGCACAAGTTTTCGTTGACGCCGGATTCGAATGGCGTGACGCCGGCTGTTCAATGTGTCTGGCTATGAACGAGGATATTTTGCTAGATGGCGAGCGGTGCGCTTCGACCAGTAACCGGAATTTTGAGGGCAGGCAGGGACGCGGCGGACGAACCCATCTTGTGAGTCCGTCAATGGCGGCGGCGGCTATCGCCGGACATTTTGTTGACGTTAGGAATTGGAAATTTTATACCTAAACAGGTACATAAAGAGACTGTACGCCAAGTCAATTATGGATAAATTTACCAGTCATAAAGGCCGCACGGTTATTCTCGAAAGGGCCAATATCGACACCGATCAAATAATCCCGAAGCAGTTTCTCAAACGGATCGAGCGAACGGGATATGGGGAATTTCTCTTTTATGACTGGCGTTTTGCTCCAGACGGTTCACTTAAAACGGATTTTTCACTAAATGATCCGAAATCTGAAGGTGCGTCGATACTTTTAACGGGAGCAAATTTCGGCTGCGGCTCTTCACGTGAGCACGCGGCCTGGAGCTTGCTGGATTTTGGGTTTCGCGTCATTATTGCTTCAAGTTTTGCCGAGATTTTTTACAACAACAGCTTGAAGAAAGGCCTTCTGCCGATAGTTTTGACAGAATCAAATGTTCGGACATTAGCCGAAAACACCGCAGCCAGCCCCGATTATTCTCTTTCAATTGACCTTGCCGGACAAATAATTTCGGATAATGCATCATTTTCAGCATCCTTTAACATCGACCCGTTCCGGAAACATTGTCTTCTCAATGGTTTGGACGACATTGCATTGACCCTTGAACACGAACCAAAAATCTCGGAATATGAAAATCATGCCGTAAATATTGGCACATTCAGCATATCCGGAAAATAACCAACCTGCCTAATCGCCCAATTAAATCGTGTTTGCATTTTTCAATTCGCCAAGTTAACATAAAGTCTCGTTAAAACGAGGTTTTTTTCCGAAGTCATCTAATTTACGTAAAATAAAGTTTCACTTATTTTTTAGCCCCCAAAACGTTTTTCTATGGGATTTTCCACCATCGCGATCCATGCGGGCAATGAGCCTGACACTGCAACCGGTGCGGTCAGTGTGCCGATATATCAAACATCCACCTACGCTCAGGAATCACTTGGAAAACACAAGGGATTTGAATATGCACGCACGCAAAATCCGACCCGCTCAGCACTAGAAACAAATATCGCAGCATTGGAGAATGCCAAATTCGGCTTTGCTTTCGCATCGGGAATGTCAGCCATAGATGCCGTCCTGAAGCTGGTAAAAGCAGGCGAACACGTGATCTTAGGTGACAACACCTATGGAGGGACTTTTCGGCTTTTTAGCAAGATCTTATCGAATTACGGCATCGAATTTGATCTGGCGGATACCACCGATCTCCCTAATCTCGAAAGATATTTCAAGCCGAACACAAAAATGGTCTTTGTCGAAACCCCGACTAACCCGGTAATGAGCGTTACGGACCTAAAAGCTGTTTCGAATCTTGCTCATGCGAATGGGGCAACTGTCGTTTGCGACAATACATTTATGTCCCCGTACTTCCAACAGCCTCTAAATTTTGGTGTGGATATCGTCGTTCATTCCACTACAAAATATTTGAACGGCCATTCGGACAGTGTCGGCGGATTTGTCGCCTTAAATGATGAGAACGATGCCGAATGGATCAAGTTTGTCCAAAACGGCATCGGTGCGATACTTTCACCATTCGATTCCTTTCTCGTTCTACGTGGAACAAAAACGCTTGCAGTCAGAATGGAGGCTCATGACAAAAATGGGCGGGTCGTAGCAAATTTTCTTGCCGAGCATCCAAAGGTCCAAAAGGTTTATTATCCTGGCTTAACGTCGCATCCACAGCATGAATTGGCAAAACGGCAGCAGACGGGATTCGGCGGAATGGTTGCATTTGAAACAGGTTCGCTGTCTAATGCAAAAAGCGTGCTGGAAAACGTCAAGCTTTGTATTCTTGGCGAAAGCCTTGGCGGTGTAGAATCGTTGATCTCACATCCTGCAAGTATGACGCACGCCTCTGTACCAAAGGAAACAAGGGAAAAACTTGGCATTACTGATGGTTTAGTTAGAATTTCGGTCGGGATCGAGGATGTAGAAGATATTATTGCAGATTTAGATAAGGCTCTAATTTAGCCGCGGGTCTTGAATTGCGGGCTTTTCATTTTGACTCGATACCCGCGACCCTATAGACTCTTGATTTGTTTATTATGTTAACTGTCGAGATACACGCAACTTCTCATGTTGGACGGGTTAGGAAAGGCAACGAAGATAATTATCTTCTGTTGAACATTTCCCGCTCAAAGGTTTGGACCAGCGCTCAGGCCGATGGTGAGTTCGTGATCGAATCGCAGAAATTTGACGTTGATGATAATGGCGTTGTTCTAGCCGTATCAGATGGAATGGGCGGTGCATTGGCCGGAGAGGTCGCAAGTAAGATGGCCGTCGATTGCGTCAGTGAAAAGCTGCTTTCCGAAGACCTCGACGAAACGCTTACCCCGGAAGATACTGAAAATCATCTGGTTTCTAAATTATACAATGCGACGCTGCTGGCAAACTATTTGATACATCAACAGGGACGGACTGAGGCCCAATACCAGGGAATGGGCGCAACATTCACCGGAATGGGCGTGACCCCCGCCTCGGTTGATATTATTCAGGTCGGGGACAGCCGTGCCTATTTGGTACGTAATGGCAAGATATATCAGGTAACTAAGGATCAATCACTGGTCCAGCAACTCATTGACGCACAGCAGATCTCACCTGAAGAAGCTGAAACGCACACATTAAAAAATGTGATACTCCAGGCTTTGGGTGCCCAAAACGAAATATATCCAGTATCTGCCAGGCTGGCCCCAAACAAAAATGATGTGGTTCTGATATGCAGCGATGGCCTTTCAAATAAGGTTTCCGCAGCGAGTATGCAGCGGCTTATAGTTGAAAACCTTGATAAGCTTGAGATAGCGTGCGCAGAACTTGTTAAGGAAGCTAATCAAAATGGCGGTGAAGACAACATCACTGTCATTTTGGCAAAGATCGACGGCGAAACCCTTCCTGAGCCAACGGGTGACGAGATACAACTTGAGCTTATCGACCTTGGAAACATTCACGATACGGCCGATCAGGACACCGCCGAAATTCTTTAAGAATGCGGCTGAAACGCAGGCAACTTGCCAGCAATGCTCATTATCCGCCAACAATTCTTTGAATTTTAATTAGTTCTAGATGTCAGCTTTTGTAACATCTGCAGGCAGAACGCTTAAAACCTATTTACACCTGATCTGTTTCATCTATCCACCCTGGCAATTCTTTTGAAACCTTTTGAACGTATATAGAAGAACCTTTCACATTTACCACCTCAACCTTTTCACCCTCTGTAAATTCGGTTTCTTCATCAGCGGGGAACGCCGTCCAGGTCGAACCAAAAACTTTGACCGCAGCTTCTTTTAATGCCCCGCGGCTGGCAAGGGTCACGGTACCGATCTGTCCCGGCAGCGAATCCATTCCCATTTTGACCGTATCTTCATCCCGGTGAGACAAATATTTTGCAAATATCGTCCGTGACATTGCCGTCAGTGCGATCGATACGATGGCAAAAACAAGGAATTGTAATGTAAAAGGAACTCCGAGTATTCCCGCAATTGCCGCCGCGACCGCACCGATCCCGAACCAAAGCAAAACGAAACCAAGTGTGAAAATTTCGGCGACTATCAACCCGACGCCTATGATCATCCAGAATAGCCAGCTTAATTGATCCATGTGAATTGCCTTACTGATTTCCTGTCCAATAATATCATAAATGTCGTATTTAGTTATTTGCAGCCGATGATTCAAGGTCGAGTTTTGAACTTGAATTTAACTGTGTTAATCTCGTAAATCGTGCTGGGGTGGCGGAATTGGTAGACGCCCAGGACTTAAAATCCTGTGACCTTAGGGTCGTACGGGTTCGATTCCCGTCCCCAGTACCATTAAATGATCGATGTATAAAGCCTCAGTAACCTGGGGCTTTTGTTTTTTGGCACAGTGCTTGCATTTCATTATTTTGAAAGTTTCACAAGGGGAAATATATGAAACAAAAAAATCGTTTTCTTAATAAAATAATATTTATGTTCTTGTCGATCGCCGCGGCCGGTTATACCCAAGCCCAAAACCAGGAGGTTTTAGCAAAAGCTCAATCGATCACAGGCGACCGCTTCAGATATTCCGTGACCACGCCAAAAGGCGCAAATATTTACGCAGTAAATCGACCGTCGGCTGCCATGCTTTCGGCTATAGACCGTGGGCTGACCGATCTCTTTGCTGTTGCGAAAAAAAACCGGTATTACAACCGCTTGAATTACACGGACTATTCAATCTTTATCGCCAGGGCCGATCGTCTAAAAGACAGTCAGGGAAAATATTCACCTGATGTGGCAGTTGGGGCTGGTCAATATGCCGGTACTGATTACGATCAAGGCGGTTACATCTATGCTGCCGGGATGGTCATCGCATATAATCCCGCTGCGTTCGTCATTGCCGAACATTCAAAGGACCTTCAGCGCGTTTCCGACGTAGTGCGTTTCGAGGGCGAACATCTGGTACTTTATCACAACGACAGAAGGCGATATAACGAAACAGCCGATCACAGCCGTGGGGGCGGACATCCTATTCTTCAATAATTGAAATTTTTTTCGCGATTCATGTCTTATTTGGTGCAGCCGATAGACGATATTGTAAATAAAAGAAATGGACAAAACACGGCCTTTGACGGTAAAATTCGACGATTCAAGGACTTTTCGTATTTTTTCGTTTTTTACAAGTAATGGCACAGCCGTTGCACTAACCTTCGCGGATGTTGTTTGATAATCCGCGAAGATGGAGGCCAAGCATGAATTTGTTCGCTGTTGGTACCAAAGTCTTCGCTGTTTTCCTTTTGATCTTTGTAATCTCGTCCATCACCGTGGCTCAGGATGATTCAATATACCGGATTAAGGCGGGTACGAAGGTCCGGCTTAAAATGGATTCGGGCATCAGCTCGGATGTGGCATCGGTTGACGATACTTTTACCGCAACCGTCAGCGAACCGGTTTCGGTGCGGGGCTCAATTGTATTACCGACGGGTATTGTATTCGAAGGCCGTGTTTTGGAAGTGTCCGATGCCTCGAATGGTGGACATAACGGCGTATTGAAGCTCTTATTCGAAAAGATTCGCCTCGATAATGGTCAAGATCGTCAAATCGACGCGGCGTTGGTTACTGAACTCAAATCGGACTCGTCGAAAGCCGTCAGCTTTATTTCGATATTGGGCGGAGCGGCATTGGGAGCGGTCATTGGCTCGGCATCAAAAGTGGACAAAGGTACTTTGATCGGATCGGCGGTCGGGGCAGGAGCTGGAACCGGATTTGCACTTTTAAGAAAAGGCAAAGACGTGCGGATCAAAACGGGCGAAGAATTCGATATCGAATTGAGAAAAGATGTAGTTCTTCCGGTGCGTGATTTTTGAAAAAAGTTTATAAGTTTGGTCGTTGACGGATAAAATCCGCGGCCATTTTGAAAAAGCCCGGTGCGAAGGGGAGAGCGCACCGGGCTTTTTCTTTTGTAAAAGACCGTCTCAAAATTCATTCCGGAAAACGGCAACACGAAACGAAACTCTGGGAACTCCGGATAGCTGTTTTGCCGTTTTCGGCCAACTATGACAAAATATCCTTTTTATTTTACACAAATATTTAATATAGGAAGGATTAAGAATGACTGGAAGAAATAAGGTTACGGTGGTTGGAGCCGGAAATGTCGGTGCGACCGCCGCGCATTGGATCGCGAGCAAAGAGCTGGCAGACGTTGTATTGGTTGATATTGTCGACGGCACGCCGCAGGGTAAATCGCTCGATCTGGCCCAGGCCGCTCCGATCGACGGTTTTGACGTCAAACTCATCGGAACGAATTCGTACGAAGAAACCGCAAACTCGGATGTTGTTATAATCACCGCCGGATTGCCCCGCAAACCAGGCATGAGCCGTGACGATCTCCTAAAAACGAATTCCGACATTGTCGGCCAGGTCACCGAACAGGTTGCGAAATATTCACCTAATTCTTTTATAATTGTCGTTTCCAATCCACTTGATGCAATGACGCAGGTTGCGTTTAGACGGTCTGGATTTCCCAAAAACAGAGTGATGGGAATGGCAGGTGTTTTGGATTCGGCCCGCATGCGGTGCTTTTTGGCAGAGGCGTTGGACGTTTCGGTTGAAAATGTAACCGCTTTTGTCCTCGGCGGCCACGGTGATACGATGGTGCCGCTTCCGCGTTATTCCACCTGCGCCGGAATTCCGATCACGGAACTTTTGCCAAAAGATCAGATAGATGCGATACTTGCCCGCACAGCTAACGGCGGAGCGGAGATCGTCGGTTTGCTGAAAACAGGGTCGGCATATTACGCACCGAGCCTTGGGGCCGTGGAAATGACCGAAGCGATCTTAAAGGATAAGAAAAAAATACTGCCATGCGCCGTTTTTCTCGAAGGCGAATACGGTATCAACAATCTATTTGTCGGCGTTCCCGTCAAACTAGGCAAAAACGGCATCGAACAGATAATCGAAATAAGTCTTACGAACGATGAACGAGCCGCTTTGCAAAAGAGCGCCGGCGCTGTTCAGGAGTTAGTAGATATTCTTGAGATCTAAGCCATGTCCTTTTTTGATCAGTACGAAAGGGAGAGCCTGTAATGGCTTTCCTTTTTTATTTGACCTGTCAATCTGACCGCACCGGTCATTCATTCTGACACGATCCGATCAACACAAACCCAACCCCAAATCGTCTAACAGCTTTATTCATAACATTTAGTTTCATGGCACGCTGCTTGATAAAAGTGAACGATGGCACATGCCGTATTTTCACCGTTTAGAAGGAGCTACTAAATGAAACTGTTAACGAAAAACCACTCGATATTAAGCAAGGCGATCTCGCTCACCTTACTTTATTCGTTAATCTTTACGAATATAGTTGCGGTGGGTGCTTTCGCCGCCAACAAATCCGCATCCCCGTCCAATTCATCTGCTACTACGAGATTTACCACCGATTTGACGCAGCTTGGCCGTGACGGAAGACTGCGTGAAAACCTAAACCTTGAGAACGACACGCTTCGTCTCATAAAGGTGTTAGCCGGGGGTGGCCAGCGTCAGCCGGTCATAGTAGATGAAAAGGGCGAGAACCAGGAATTTGTTGTCGAGCAGCTTGCGATGCGCATCGCAAAGGGCAATGTTAACAACGATCTTTCGGGTGTCTCCATCCTTAAGCTTGAAACCGCAACGCTCTTCTCAAATGCCGACTCGGCATCCGAGCTTTCGAGCCAGATCGAGTCGGTGATCGATGAGGTTGTCGCTTCGAACAACAAAACCATCCTTTTTGTCGATGAACTGACGAACGTGCTCGAAGCAGGAAATGCCGGCACGAAGCTGATCGAGAACATCGGCAAAGGCAAGATCCGGATCATCGGCGGCAGCTCGAAGGCCGCTTATTCCGCAAAGATCGAAAACAATGCAGCCGTTGCAAGCCTTTTCGAAAGCATCGTCATTGCCGGAAGCAGCAACATAACTGCAAACGCATCCAATAATTCTTTCACAAACGACAACGGCTATCGCGGCGACAACGTCTCGAGCGATTTGCGCGAAATGATGGCTCAGTATCCGAGCGGCCGGAAACGCGTTGATGTAATTCTTCAGGCCAAGGATGCTGACAATGCGGCACTTCGTTCGTTGATGGTAAGCGGCCAGGCCCGCGTTTCCGATCGTATAGGCAACAGCGACACTCTAGTCGTAAATCTTCCGCTTTCGGCTTTGAATACTCTTTCAACGAGCGGATTGATCAACTACATCTCGCCTGATCGCCCAACGGCCATAACGGGTCACGTGGAAGATGCGACAGGTGCAGCCCAGATGCGTTCCAATACTACAGGCGGTTGTGTCAGCTATCTCACCAGCTGCGACGGCACGTCTGTCGGTATTGCGATAGTCGATTCCGGAATTTACGCCGCTCATAACGGTTTCAAAGATGCCACCGGTGCTTCGCGGATCGTCGCTAATGTAAATTTCTCGACATCCGCTACGACGAATGATGTTTATGGTCACGGCACCCACGTTGCGGGCCTCGCGGCTGGAAACTCGAGTGTTAACAATAATGCTTACCGCGGTATTGCATTCGACTCGAAGATCATCAGCGTTAAGGTGCTTAACGATAACGGAACAGGTTCGACTTCAACCCTGCTCAACGGATTGAACTGGATCTTAACAAACCGGACGACTTACAACATTAAGGTTGTTAACCTGAGCCTCGGAACAACCGCAGTTGACACCTATACCAACGATCCTGTCTGCCTCAAGGTTAAGGAACTGGTCAATGCCGGTATCGTCGTATTCGCGGCGGCCGGAAACATTGGCAAAAACCCTCTTACAGGAGCGAGGATCTATGGCGGCATCCATTCACCTGGAAACAGCCCGTATGCAATAACTGTCGGAGCAAGTAATTCAATAGGAACGGCCACGCACGCTGACGACATTATGGCAACGTACAGCTCTAATGGCCCGACCCGCAGCTATTTCACAACTTCGACGGGAACCAAAGTCTATGACAATCTGATCAAGCCCGATCTGGTCGCACCCGGAAACAAGCTTGTCTCATACAAGGCTCCAAATAATACTTTGGCTACGTCAATGCCGTCTCTATCCCTTGATGCTACGAACGGCGCCGATTCGGACATGTATATGAGCGGAACGTCGATGTCGGCTCCATTGGCAGCAGGTGCCGCCGCCATGCTCCTCGAGATCAACCCGAATCTGACACCGGGAATGATTCGCATGCTGCTTCAATATACTGCACAACCGATAAACGGTGCGAATGCATTCGAGCAGGGTGCCGGCGAGCTTAATATCGACGGCGCGATGAGGTTGGCAAGAACCCTCAAGACCGACGTCGATTTCCAGACGCTAAGTAAGAATAATTCGACAGTTCCGAACGGCTGGGCGATGCCAACGACAACCTCGACGATCGGCGGCGCCACTTTCCCGTGGGCACAGCTTGTTACTGGAAAATACACGTTCCTGACCGGCGCGAATCTCGTTTCGCAATTCCAGACGGTTTACAAGCGTGAATATATTGTCGGTCAAGGCGTAAATTTCGCCGCTGGAGCTTACTCATTAAACACCTCGACCTATTTCTCTGGTGGCTTATCTGTTAACAGGAACGTCATAACCAGCAACGGAACCGCTCTGGGAGGAGGCTCAACTTTCCTTTCCTACGGCGTACTCATTGGTGATGGCGTTCTTGTCGGTGACGGAGTTCTCGTTGGCGACAGTTCTCTCTTTTCTAACGGTGTTCTAATTGGCGACGGTGTTCTCATCGGCGACGGTGTTCTCATCGGCGACGGCGTTCTTATTGGCGACGGCGTTCTTATTGGTGATAGTGTTTTGTTGGGAGATAACACTCCCCGCATGCAGTAATTGGTTTCAAATATAAGGAAGTAAATATAAATATAGGAGAAAACAAATGCTGACACTCAACACAATACACTACTCAGGAATGAGATACGCTCTCGAGCTGTTGCAGCCGGTGATCGCCGCAGACCTCACAAGAGTTTTTGAGCTAAAGGCCGCGGAGACTCAGGAAGTTCTGGCTTTCCTGAACATGCGGCCGATCCACACTGTGGTAATGGCCAGCTTTATCAATGACAACGGTATTGAAGGCTCGCTCAACCGCGGCAAATTCTACGGCTATCGCGGAACCGACGGTTCGCTTGAAGGCGTCGCACTCATCGGACACTCAACCCTTGTCGAGGCTCGTACCACGGAAGCTCTAAAGAGCCTTGCTTTTGCGGCTAAATGTTCCAAAACCCGGATTCACCTGATCATGTCCGATGGGCTAATAGCGGAATCGTTCTGGAATTACTACCGCGAAGGCAATGCGAAACCACGATTGGTGTGTACAGAAGCATTATTCGAGCTTAGCTTCCCTTTTCCGGTTCAGAAATGCCGTTACGATGTTCGTCTTGCCCGGCCCGAAGAACTCGATCAGATCGCAGAGGCACAGGCCGGTATCGCGTTTATGGAATCCGGCGTTGATCCGATGGAACGCGATCGGCAGGGTTTTCTCGAACGAGTAATGCGCAGGATCGAACAAGGCCGAATCTTTGTCGTTGTCGAAGACGGACGATTGGTATTTAAAGCCGACGTTGTTGCCCTGACTTCAAACGCAGCCTATCTTGAAGGCGTTTACGTCGCTTCCGAACGCAGCGGCGAAGGGATCGGTTCTAACTGCCTTGCAAATGTAGGTCTTCGTTTACTTAATACTGTGCAAAATGTTTGTCTTCTTAGCAATGTTGACATGCATAAAGCACATCGCAGCTTTCAAAAAGCGGGGTTTAGGAACACGGATAAATGCACAACGGTGTTCGTGTAACCAAAGAAAAGACTGGACATACGGGCATTCGTTGATTCATACTTGGTGCAGACCCTTGTCGGTCTGCCTTTTTTCTTCGCTTCCGAGTCACTCTGAATCAATTAGTTTCTCATACCACTAAACGAAATAGTCAAAAGCCTTTCACTGGATCATGAGATCGTCACTCCTTCTTCGCCAGTCCAAAATGCTATGAATTATCAGAAATTGACCAAAGGTTATATGGTTTCCGTACTGATAGCGGGTGCCGCAGTTTTCAGCGTAGCGTTGTTCAACGTTCCGATGGAGAAGGTCGATCTGTATTTTCTTCTTTTGTGTTGTTTTACGATTGGGGTTGGATCAAGGATCACGGTGCGGATTCCGCGATTTAAATCGCACATCGCCGTTTCGGATACTTTTATTTTTCTGGCACTTTTACTTTTTGGCGGCCCATTGGCAATTTTGCTCGCCGCGGTTGAGGCCTTTTGCTCGTCGTTGCGCTTTTGCAGTAAAAAGATATCCGTAATGTTTAACGCGGCGACCATGGCACTCTCGACTGCCACGGTTGTTTTGACGCTGAAAATTCTCGGCCTTTATACGGAACCTAAACTGCATGGCCATAGCGGCAACGTTAAAGATTTTGTAATCGCGCTCTCCGTCATAGCACTTGTACAATTTGCAGTTAATACTTCGTTGGCTTCAGTCCACGATTCGTTAAAGAACGGAATTCCTTTGTGGAATACATGGAAGAGCAAATACCTCTGGACTTTCGTTACATATTTTATTGGTTCTGCAAGCGCCGGCATACTTGTCCTGTTGTCTGGTTACATCGGGTTCGGCGTTATCATTGCGGCATTTCCGGTGATCATCCTCGTTTTCATGTCTTACCGGATGTACTTGACGAATGTCGAGATATCCATGCAGCAGGCGGAGCAGGCAAAACAATACTCCAATGTCCTTGAAGAGCAGTCCGTCGCGCTAAAAGAATCGGAACAACGTTTCCGAAGTGCCTTTAATTACGCTCCGATCGGAATTGCATTGGTCTCCCCGAACGGCAGGTGGCTCAAGGTTAATCACGCCTTGTGCAACATTCTCGGATATACCGCCGCCGAATTTCTCGCAACTGATTTCCAATCGGTAATTTTTCCCGAATATCTCGGGGGTGCCCTCGTAAAGATCCATGAACTATTAACCGGTAAATCCGTGAACTGCCAGATGGAACAGCAATATCGTCATAAAAACGGCGAAACGGTCTGGGTTTTATGGAGTGTTTCGTGGGCAAGCGGTATGAATGCCGAGAAACCGACACTGATCTTTCAGCTTCAGGACATTACGGATAAAAAGCTGGCTGAAGACAAACTTCATTACGAGGCGACCCACGATGCGTTGACTGGACTTCCGAATCGGGCGTTTTTCATGCGTAAGCTGGCGGAGTCTCTTCAAAAAACAAAGCTCGATCCCAATTATAAAGTGAGTATGCTGTTTATTGATCTTGACCGCTTTAAAAATGTAAATGACAGCCTCGGACATCTTATCGGCGATCAGCTTTTGATCTCCGTCTCTGAGCGTCTGCGCGAATGTTTACGCCCGCCGGACATCGTTGCTCGTCTCGGCGGAGACGAATTTACAATTCTGGTCGAGGGAAAATACTTTATGGAGAAAGTAACGAAGATCGCCGAGCGGATACACGCGAAGTTCAGTGTTCCTTTTGAAGTGCGCGGACACGAAGTTTATAGCTCGGCCAGCATTGGTATCCTTCAGGCATCTGAAAAACATATTACATCCGAAGAAATTATGCGGGATGCAGATACCGCTATGTATCATGCAAAGCGTTCGGGTAAAGCCCGTCATGAAGTATTTGCCGAAGATATGCACCACGCGGCCAAAGAAACGCTGCAGCTTGAGACCGACCTCCGTAAAGCGATCGAACGGAAGGAATTTTCGGTGCATTATCAACCGATCTTTTCATTAAATACTGGCGAAATAAAAGGTATCGAGGCTCTCGCTCGCTGGAATCATTCAAAACTTGGTGCAATACCTCCGAACAAGTTTATTCCGCTTGCCGAAGAGGTCGGTTTGATCGATACATTGGGTGAATATATTTTGCGAAAAGCCTGTAATGAGATCGGTTCCCTGAGCCCAATGCTGCTTAACAGCCCCGGATTCAAGCTGAGCGTCAATCTGTCGTTCAAGCAATTCGCTCGCGATTCACTGGTTGAAAAGATTCAAATGGTCCTTCAGGAAACTGGCTTCCCGGCCGATCGTTTGAAACTTGAGATCACCGAATCATTATTTTTTGAATATCAGGACAAAGCGATCGGCATGCTCCATCGGCTGCGTGATATTGGCATCGAATTTGACGTGGACGATTTCGGCACAGGATATTCCAACCTTAGTAATTTGATCCGGCTGCCGATCTCGACGCTGAAGATCGACCGTTCCTTTATCCACTCGATCAGTGATGACGGAGCAAATACCGAAATGGTCAAGACCATCCTGGCGATGGCGGGAAATTTGGGACTAAAAGTGATCGCCGAAGGAATCGAAACGGAAGTACAGCTTGAGACCCTAAAAAATCTGGATTGCGCACACGGACAAGGCTATCTACTGGCAAAACCAATGCCATTCGAAGAAATTCAAGATTTCCTGCTCGAAAGCAGCAGGCTCAATCTTCCCGAAACACAATTCGAAGACCTACCCGTAATTTCGATGATCCAGTAACGTTCGTATTCGTACTGCACCTTCGAAACCGCCGTGTTATTGACGACGGTCTTTATTTCCTTCGGCAGCCGCACCATCCGGTTGTTCACCCAGCCCGCTCCTGTCTCAAAGGCCGTCTCCGTCCGCCTCAGCTCCGTCCCCAAAACATTCTCCGCCGCGAAATCATGTTCGCTCACCACGGTCTGATTATTATAACCGTCGTACTCAAAGCTCGTTGCCCTCGTCTGTCCGGCGTCGTTGGTGATCTCGATCTTCAAAAGGCGCGGGTTGTCCCTGCCCGTCGGCTGGTTGTCGCCCTGCTGCCCATTTAGAGTAAGATTAACAATCACTTAGCGATCAAATCGCTCGAGTTTATGTAATACCCAAGCAAAACAGCTTTCTCGCCATCCATTTCGAATGTGAATGTTTCGGTCCCTTTCCCTTGTTCAAATTCAGTATTTTGAACCATAACAACAGAAGTAATTAGGTTAAATACTTTAATATTCCAGTCTTGATTTGCTGTTGATTTTACCTTGCCAAGTTTGCGGCTTACCGCAGACATTAGCTTATTAAAATCCTCCACGGGAGTTGTAGTTCTGAAATTGGAATGGGAAGTATTATAAATTTCTCCAATCTGACCGTTATTGAAATGTTGATGGAAATCGGCAATCGCGATCTCACCTGCGACCTTGGCATTCTTTGCATCACCACACCCCAAGACAAGAAAAACGATAATAAGTAAGACTAGTGTAATGTTGAAATAATTTTGTTTCATATGAAAATTTCGGTTCTGTGTACATCACAAGTTCATCCAACAATATTATTTTTATTTTTCCTATCAAGGTACTGGTCGATCCTATTTATAATGATCGCTAGCACCAATGCAGTTATTGGCAAAGCGTAGAAGATTGTTATTTCGGGTGCATGTACATAACCGTCTGTTCCATGAAAGTGTATCGCATATATTCTTCCGGTTGACTCGTCTGGAATCGTCGGTAACCTTCCATTCCAGTATTCTCCAACACCTGCCCAGACAAATATCAACGATACGGCAAAAAGATAGGCCAGATTCACGAGTTTTTTCCTCGTTCTTTTACCGACAGCCATTTTGACTCCTTCGGCGAAACCCAAGTGCATCCAAGACATTGAATCTGCCTACAAAACCTGTATATGTGCGGGTTACACTTCCACTTGCACCTCCCCCCGCTCCTCCAGAGACAGAAGCTGTAACTACAGATTGACCGGAATAATTGCTAGTACCGGCAGCAAAACCGACTGACCCATCGACTCCCTCTCCGCCACCTATGCTAGTATTGTTGAAAAAACCTTCCAAATCTCTGATTTGATTTGCATTGCCGACAGTTCCCTGAATACCTATCCGTCCGCGGATCCCAAAACCACCACCGGCACCACCTTCATAATATAACCCGACATTTCCTGAACCATCAATAGCTATACCCATTCCGCCAGTACCTATGATTGGTCCCGCCGCTCCTGTACCGTGAATTCCGATTTGCACTGTTCCCGGAATACATGGAATTGTTGTCGGTCGACTGGGTTGACTTCCTTGTTTGCCCACGCCGCCGCCGCCTCCGCCACCACCTCCGCCGCCACCAACTTCGACACCGCCTCCACCTTCGGTCCGGAGGATTTGTATCTGTGGCAGGTCCCAAGTACCCCATCCTGTACTCCAATCATCCCAGCCATCCGGATACGATTGGATTGGCGGACCCGAATTTGATTGACATACTCCGTTGACAATAGTTCCCGTATAGATTGGAGTCCCATCTTTTTCATATCCGGCAAACCCGCACGCCTCGTCCAAGCCGCTCGGATCGACAAAATTGACCGGATCGTTTCCGACGTAACTATACCGATTAAAAGATTGCGGATTTTCAAGACTCATCGAACCTTTATATGGATCAGGCGAAGTCCAGCGTCCCGCCCGGTTTTCATTCTGTCTAAACCCCGCGTGATTCAGACCCGTCGCATCGTCCTTTTCGGTCAAACCGTAGCCTTGTCTTTGGCCGGAAACAACTCCGAAGCCTTGCGCGGTAGTGCGAAGGCCGATACCGGCCCCGATTTCTTCGCCAAACGCCTGATGATCCGTCCGTGAAACGATAAATCCGGTATTGCTCGTAACTGCCCGTACGCTGCCTTGCCAATCCTGTTGGATATATTTTACACCGCCAGTGCCACCGCTTGAGGCACCATATTCCGCAATTAACTTCCCAAAAGCATCATACACAATATATTGCCAGACATCGTTGATCTTAGTTGCAACGTGGTTTCCGAGAGCATCATAAACCGTCAACGCATCTGGTGTGCTGGTCTTTGTCGCCTTTACCTGCCTGCCGTTTGCATCGTAAGCGAAACCGATATTTCTATATTTGGCATCGTTCACAACCTGCCCGGCTTCGTCGTAGGTTGTTCCCGTGGCAAACCTGTTTGTTGATTTGCTGATATCTGCGTCTTCAATCGGCGTAAACGGAAGCGGGTTTTGCTGGCCAGCTGAAGGATTGCTTGCCGCCTTTCGGTAGAGATTCCCGAACCGGTCAAAATCAAACTTCTGCTTGTAGGTCAGCGAATCGTTATCGCCGCGATGTTCCCTTGATTCGGACAATCTGCCAAGCTCGTCATAAGCGAATCGCTGCGACGCCTGCTTGTCCGCCCCAATAAAAGATTCCACCTTTCCAAGCTGTCCGTTGTTCTTCGTTGCGTCAATATTTCCGGTTGCAAGATCGGTCTGCCCGTATGAATAATCATACTTCTGCAGCACCTCTGCTCCCTTGTTCAGACTTTGGCCCGTTATCTGAAAGCGGTCATTCCAGAAATGGTCGTGTGGATTTGACAAACCTCACCTATTTTTCAAAAGTATCCCTGCCGTGAACCAACAAAATAAACAAAACTCCCAAATTAACACCAATAAAACAAAATACAATAAAGAATAGTTTGTTTTCATATATCGCTGATAGAAGCCTAAGGCGATTAAACGCAGGGTTAAATATTAGGTATAGAAGGTCGAAAACCAAACAACCGAGAGTTCCGATAACAAAAATCATTCCACTAACCTTGAGAATTGCAATTAATAATTTCCAATTTGATGGCATTTTAAGATTTCTTCCTTCGTCCTTGGACTATTTAATACATGTAGTGCGTATTTCATTTGCAGCAGATTCAAACAGAGCATACCATTTAGCCGCTTCGGGGTTTCTTTCAGCAATTTGCTTACTGTCAAACACAAATGCTTCTCTACGCTGATGCTCGCTAAAAAGTGACGAAGCCACTCCGGCCCCGACACCGACGAAAGCTCCTATCGCGGCTCCCACCGGACCAGCAAAAGATCCAATAGCCACTGACTCGATAACCCAACCGGTTATTGCGCTACCAAAAACCAACCCCGCATTAAATCTATCGGTTTCACTTGCCTGTCCTTCACCAAAGTTAAACTTATCAAGCAGTTGTTTCTTCTCTAAATTAAATGCGTCGCGTTTTTCCTGTGAAAGTTTGGGAAGGTTGAATTTTGCCCACACCTTCGAAATACATTTGCTAGTTTCGTCAACAATACTGCTGCCGCCACCGCCGCGACGGCCGCCAAATCCGGAAAACGAATTGTCCGAATAAGAAGTAAAATAAGCATAGTTCCATCCATCGCCCCACCATTGACGAAACTCGCTTACAGTAAGAACACCGGAAACCGACCTATCAGCGAGGCTTCGGCCAAAAAATCCCCCTGCAAAGAAATTACATGCCGCATAGCCGAATTCAGCTGAACAAACCTCATTTATTGCTAATCCACTCGGATCGACAAAATTTGTCGGTTGATTTTCTACGTAGCTATATCTGTTAAACGATTGAGGGTCGCCCAAACTCATCGAACCTTTGTACGGATCGGGAGAACTCCATTTTCCGGCCTGTGTTTCAAGCTTTCTAAACCACGTATGCTGTTGGCCTGATGCGTTGTCTTTTTCTGTGAGGCCATAGCCTTGCCGGGCTGCGTTTCCGCCGGAATAGCCTTGTCCCGACGTTCGCATTCCAACGCCCGCTCCGACTTCTTCCCCGAAAGCCTGATGGTCCGTTCTCGAAATTACAAATCCGGTGTTGCTCGTAACCGCTCTGACACTGCCTTGCCAATCCTGTTGAATGTATTTAACGCCGCCTGTGCTTCCGCTCGGAGCACCATATTCTGCAACGATTTGCCCAAGTGCATCATAAATAATGTATTGCCAGACATCGTTGATCTTTGTCGCCACGCGGTTGCCTAAAGCATCATAGACCGTCCACGCATCTGTAACATTGGATTTCGAAACCTTGACGTTTCGCCCGTTTGCATCATAGGCGAAATTCATCCCGCCGCGAAATTTGTTGTCGGTAACCACCTGTCCTGCTTCGTCGTAAGTTGTTCCCGTGGCAAAGCGATTTGTCGCTTTGCTAATATCCGCATCTTCAATCGGCGTGTATGGCAGAGGATTCGCTTGTCCGGTCGTTGGATTATTTGCCGCCTTGCGATAAAGATTCCCAAACCGGTCAAAGTCAAACTTCTGTTTGTACGTCAGCGAATTGTTATCGCCGCGATACTCTCTCGATTCGGACAATCGTCCAAGCTCGTCATAAGCGAATCGCTGGGATGCCTGCTTGTTCGCCCCAATGAATGATTCTATCTTTCCAAGCTGTTCGTTGTTCTTTGTCGTATCTATATTGCCTGTGGTTAAATCGGTCTGCCCGTATGAGTAATCGTATTTCTGCAATACTTCAGAGCCTTTATTTAGCGATTGCGATGTCATTTGAAAACGGTCATTGTAACTGAAAGTTTCAGCGTTGCCGTTGCCCAGGTTTAGTTGGGACAACAAACCTTGATTATTTATCGAAATACCGTTGAGATATGTTCTCTGCGAATCAGCGATTGTCTGCATCACCCCAAAGTTATCGACCGTCATATTGACTACCTTCCCGCTCGGATATTTCTCCGAAATTAACTGTCCGGCGAGATTATATCCGTATTCTAAATTATAACTCTGATTGCCGATTGATTGGTTATGTTTTACTACCTGCCCGACCGAATCATAATCGTAGTTCTGGATCGTCTCCGGCGTTCCGTATGTTGTGTTTGCGGCGGTCTTTACTTTCGTCAATCGCCCGACATTGAAGAAACCGCTTTCCGCTTCGCTGTATGTGTATGTCACTTGCGGAGTCTGATAGCCCGTTTCGCCCGTATATGTGACAGAAGTGACGCGGTTCAATCCGTCATATGCGAATGCGGACTTCACGCCCCGCGCATCCACACCTTCGAGAAGAAGGCTGTCCGCGTTGTATTTGTAAACGCCAGTCCACAACCCGCCTGCACCGATTTTCACTCCAGCGTCGTTTAACGTGGCCGCAGCCTCGACTTGTTTCTCAGCGATCAGGCGCGACAGGGCATCGTACTTAAACAATCTCTCCTGTGTCACGCCGTTTCCCGTCTGCGTCACCTTTATCAGATTATCGTTCCCGTCGTATTCGTAAAACGTCGGCTGTATAGGCGTTGTGACTGCCCCAAGATTTCCTGCCGCGTCCGGTTCGTCAACTCTCACAATCCTGCCCAGTGCATCCGCCAATTGCCGACGCTTCTTTCCCGCCTGGTCCGTCATGGTCGCCGTCAAACCGCTGTATTCGCTTTGCACAATCGTGTCGTCCGGCAGTTTGGTTGAAAGAGTCCTGCCCAAAGGATCGATCACTATCGCCTCGCTATATTTTATTCCCGCAGGTCTCGCATCGCTCAAACCCGTGACCGTGTATGGATTATAAGATCTCGTTGGCCTCCCCATAATATCGAATTCGACATCGTTTGAAATATAACCGCTCGCCGTCAGGCTTCTTGAACGGAATCCCTGCCCCGCGCCGTTGATAAAACTCCACGAAGATATGCTCCGCGTTGCATCAAGGCTGCTGGTCGATTTTACGCTATACGGAAACTGTGTGTCGTTGTATTCCACCGTTGACCACGCCCCGTTCGGAGCATCAACCCTCGTCCGCCTCAGGGTCGCCGCGTCGTATGTGAAATTCGTCGTCTGATTATTTTCGTCCTTCGTGCTTAGCGGCAATCCGGTATTAAAATCATAAGTCCCCTCATTCACCAACTGTGGGCTGCTTCCCTTTGTTTCTTTTGTTGCGTAAGCATACTGGTTTGCCGCCGCGTATTCAATCGTTTTTATATTACAGCAACTCATCGACGCCTCGACGACGTTACCCGCACTATCGTATTTCATCGTATGAGCCGAGGCATCCGGGTCGGTCGTCAATGAAGCATTCGAAAACGCGGTCACCTTTGTAACATTCCCCCTAAAATTTGTACTCGGATCGCTATAAGGGCACTGGTCATATTCCAAAGGACAATTCGGAGGATAATCACCCGGGTCGCATACATAGTGCGGATTACATTGATACGTTGTCGAATCGCCATTGTAAGCAGGATCGTGCTGGATCACACCGGGAGTTGGGGCTAGCGGGTTTCCCACGTAGTTATCGTATTCGTATTGGACCTTGGAAACCGCAGTATTATTAACAATGGTTTTGATCTCTTTCGGCAATCGAAACATACGGTTGGTTATCCAGCCCGCCCCGGTTTCGTATGTCGTTTCAGTTCTGCGAAGCTCATTTCCCAAGACACCGGGGGCCGCAAGATCGTGTTCGCGAACAACAGTTTGATTATTATATCCGTCATACTCGAAACTTACGGCCTTGATCTGTCCCGCGTCATTGGTGACTTCCACCTTTCGTACGATCGGGATCTTTCTGCCGCTTGCGTCCGCGATCCCTTCTTCCCAAGTATAAACGGTTTTCGCCATTGTGGTCCTGTATTGTCTGGACGGCCCATAAAGTTGAGTAACGATTGTCTCCTTTGTAAGTCCGTTCTTCCAATCAAGGGTATTGTTTGACACTGTTTTATACTCGATATCAAAACTTGTGTCTTTAACAATTACGGCTGAAATACGGTCAGCTCCCGCTGCCGGTTCCGGAGAATCATAATATGTAATCGGCGCGGCAGCAGTTGTCCGTCCTTGCCAATCGTCCGTGCGCTGAGTGTATTTCGGAACATCTGTCAGCGGTGTTTGACTGCCGTCATTCGGGTAAGTGTATTCCGTGGTCGATGCCGTTGCTCCATCCGCCGTTACGCTTCCAGTGGAGGTCAGGGAATTTCCGGTAACTGCCATTCCCGTAAGTTTAGAGATTTTTGTGATCATTCCGAAATTAGGATGATAATCGTAACGGTAGCCCGCTCCGGTTGACGGAAAATATACATATTTGAGGGCCCGATACGTCGCTGGAGCGGTCGCATAACCCGTGAATTTCCCCTGGTAATTGAGTGCAACATTCTCTTCATAGTAAAAACGAATGGTCTGACGTTCGGCTCCACCGTTGAAGCCAGGAACTGTCACGGCAACCAATTTCTTTTCTGCGGCAGTATCGTAATAAAACTTGATCTGCCGGCCAAGCGTATCGCGAATATATTCAATATTATCCTTGCCGTCCTTGTAGGCTATATTTATCTGATTTCCGTTTCGATCTTGGATGAGGGTTGGATAGTGATCTCTTGAAAAATCGTTAGCCGCGAATTGGGTTCCGGGAATAGTGTAAGTGACCTTCGATCCGCCCGCGTGGATCAATGTAAAGTACGTAGTCGCGTAAGCGGACATGTCATCGACCAGATATGGACTTAATATTCTGGTACCGTTATAAATAACCTTGACGAACGTTCCGTCCATCGTGCCGTATTCGGTGCAATAGGTACTGGGGCCGCCAAACGACTGGGTGTTCGGAATAACCGACGATGCTTTGCATTCGATCTGATGTCGAGTGCCGTCAGGATCGGTAAAACCTTCAGGAACGACTTCGTTAAAGGTCTTGTATTGATTGTTTGTCAATACAACCGTTTTCGACTGGAAATGACTCGTTAGCTTTCCATAACCGAACGTAAATCCGGGAGCTATCCAATTTTTGTCGACATTGTATTGATAAAATCCATACGAACCTTCCCCGGTCTTATTCCATACACGGCTGTTGTATGTCATACCAATTGAAGCGTCGATTCCTCTACCAGGCAAAGAAGCAAACGGGACATCGAAACTATAGTTAGCAATACCCGCGAGGTGTTTGATTCTGCCCACCACCGCCGGATTTGGAGAATCCAGTTCTGCTTTGTTGGGAGGCGACCCAATATTGTTCTCCGGCGTGTACGTCGAATCCCGAACATTTTGCTCCGAATCTTCGACGAGCAAAGAATGTGGAGGTTCTAACTCTTGGGTATTTGGCTTACCGATTGATTCTTCTATTACAGTGTCACGGTCAATCTTAGCTATTGGATTTCCAGAGTGTTCTGCCCCATTAACGTCTACTAACAACCTTCCAACATCAACGGTTCCGATTCTTTTCTCTTCATTATTTTTTGATGAAAAAAGTGAAATTAGCCCGGCTGCACTATTAAACAGATTGCTGGCCGCATCTAATACTGACATTGGCTCTTGCAATGTCAGCCGCAAACCGTTGTCGGTAGCTGGCGGGAGGTTCAGGTCGTAGGCCCATGCCGGGACCGGTGCGGCGATCGGCATCATCAATGCGAACATTAAACCTACTGCCGATATCTGTCTGGACGCTGCTTTTCTATTTATCACGTTTAGTATCTGTCTGCCTACTGCAAATAATCCGGTCATAATCTTTGTCTCCTAATCGGTTGTCAATACTCACCATTTATCCTTCAGCATTTACGTTTTGCCAGCTACCTGCGATAGAACGCCGGGACGGGTATATCTCCGCTAATGCCCCATTGGACTTGGCGGAGGGAATTATTAGAAGCACTTTGGCGGATGTACCAGTTGGCGTTTGAGTTTCGCCAGACGGCGATATCGACTTTGCCGTCGCCGTCGTAGTCGTTCTGGACGGGCGTGTCCGAGGCGTTGCCCCATTGGGTGGTGGTGATGGTGGCGGTCGTGCTTTGGCGGATGTACCAGTTGGCGGTCGAGGAATTAAAGAGTGCGAAGTCGCTGCGTCCGTCGCCGTCATAGTCGCCGGGGACGGGCGTGCCGGTCTGGTTCATCGGAGTTTCTTCGTAGGCCCCGTTCGAGCTTCTGAGGCTGTAGAACTTCGAGTCGGAGCTTCTCCAAACGGCGAGGTCGGCCTTGCCGTCTCCGTCGTAATCGGCCGGTGCGGGAACGTCGCCGGTGATGCCGAACTGCCCCTCGCTGTAGCCCTGATTCCCACTCCGCAGGATGTACCAGTAGCCGTTCGACGGACGGAAGACGGCGAGGTCAGTCTTCCCGTCGCCGTCAAAATCAGCCGGTGCCGGGATGTCCCCGCTCAATCCAAAACGCACTTGCGAAAACACACCGCCGCTGGAATAGACATACCAGTTGCTGTCCGACGGGCGAAAGATCGAGAAATCCGTCTTCCCGTCACCGTCAAAATCGCCCGGCACCGGAATGTCTCCATTCAAACCGAATGGCTGATAGGTCTCCGCCGATCCCGGCCCGCCAAGCACGTACCACGTCCCGTTCGCCGGCCGCCACACCGCCAGATCCGCCGGGGTTGGCGGCACGGGATCTGAAACGGCAAGAAGTTTCCCGCCGGCGTAAATATATTCCTTGGCCGGGGCATTTGCAGCATATTGCGGAGTTCCCGAAGGCAGCAATGACGCTGTCGGACCGCTTTCCGACACATTGTTCTCCGTCGAATTCCGCCTAGTAGCCAGGGCGCCAAATCCGACGAGTGCAAAAAGCAGGATACCGATAATTATTCCGGACTTCACGAACGCTCCTCTGCTGTTTACCGCCGGACGGCCTTTGTCGGCTGCATTTGTGTTTTGGTGACTTCTTTTTGTGTTTTTGGACATATTTTCTCCATTGCAGAAAGCATCTTCCATTCATTCATGTATGAATGTCTGCTCTAATGCCGATTATCGGTTTACGCCATAATTGGCATATCGGCCGCTGAACTGTTTGTTTGGCTGGGAACTTTGTGGAATGTCTCTTGGGAGAAATTCGCGGGAGTTGCCGAGCCGTTACATTACAAAATATTTAATGTTCCGAATACCTGTCTTAATATCCGTATTTGTCGAATAAAACCGCTACTTTGTGCCGCAGCCCGCTGTGTTCTAATCGGGATTCATGACAGAAGTGAGCGTAAATGCATTGCCACAAAGCGTTCTACACTTTTTGGCAACGATCGATTCGGACATAGAACCGGAAATTACTCCTTCGGGGAACTAAATTGTAAAAGTTATAGGAAATCTGCGATGGACGTAATGTACGCCCGCCCATTTCAAATGTCAAGAGATTTTTTGGATATTATAAAGAATTATTGTGAGTATCGGAGGAAGTCCTGTCGAATGCCTGTAAATACTATCTAAAATAAATCTAAAACCACATGCCCGCAGCTTGAACACGCAAAAATTTCCCAGCAAGACCACAACTTACCAATCCGAGCGGTAGCGACGGGTGGCTTGCATAGCGTGTATGTCATGTCGCTGCCGTTCGGTTTCTAACATAATGCCCTGCCTTTGTTAGTATTTCGGTACAGATGGATCGACCTCGTCCGACCAGGCGAGGATGCCGCCTTTTAAGTTGACCAATTTCCCTTTGTAGCCGACTTCCTGCAAACTCGCGATGGCCTTTGCGCTGCGAATGCCGCTTTTGCAATGTATAAATGCAGCCCGGCTTGGGTCGATCTCCTGCGAACGGGCAATGATCTGCCCCAGCGGAATCAGCTTTGTGTCCGGGATCTGGGCGATCTCGTATTCAAACGGTTCGCGGACGTCGATTATCTGTATGTCAGGGTCGTTTTTTTTCAGTTCGGAAAGCTCAGCCGCCGTAATTTCTTCCAAAATATTTTTCGGCTCATCGACCGGTGCGTTCAATCCGCAAAATTCTTCATAATCGATCAATTCCGTGATCGTCGGGTTGTCGCCGCAAAGCGGACAATTCGGGTCTTTGCGAAGCTTCAGTTCACGAAACTTCATCGTCCAGGCATCAAACAAAAGCAGACGGTCGAGCAATATCCCCTCGGCGCCCAAAATAACTTTCAGAACTTCATTGGCCTGGATCGTGCCGACGATCCCCGGCAAAACGCCGAGCACTCCACCTTCGGCACACGACGGAACGAGTCCCGGCGGCGGCGGTTCAGGATAAAGACAGCGGTAGCAGGCTCCTTTTTCCGCCCAAAAAACACTCGCCTGACCTTCGAACCGGAATATCGAACCGTAAACATTAGGCTTGCCCGTAAGGACCGAAGCATCGTTGACGAGATACCGCGTCGGAAAATTATCCGTCCCGTCCACGATCACGTCGAAATCCTTAAACAGTTCCAGAGCGTTGTCGCTCGTCAAGCGCGTTTCGAATGCTTCGACCTTGGTGTTCGGATTGATGTCCTCCAGCCTGTCCTTGGCCGAAGCGATCTTTGGACGGCCGACATCTTTCGTGCCGTGTATTATCTGCCGCTGAAGATTGGATTCGTCCACCACGTCGAAATCGACAATTCCAAGCGTTCCCACGCCAGCCGCCGCGAGATACAGCCCCAACGGCGAACCCAACCCGCCCGTGCCGATCATCAGCACACGGGCGGCCTTAAGTTTTTTTTGGCCTTCCAGCCCGACCTCCGGCAGTATCAGATGCCGCGAATAACGGGCGATCTCTTCGTTGCTGAGATCAGGTAAATTTCCTGCTGCACGTGCTTCCGCAACAGAGTTTCCACCAGCGATCGAAGGCACGATCATGATCGTCTCGCCGTCTTTTACAGCCGTATTGCCACCGTCAAGATGCCGAATATCTTCGTCACCGACATAAACATTGACGAAATTACGCAGATTGTTTTGGTCGTTGTACAAATGCTTGCGAAGATCGGCGTATTCGGCCGTAAGTTGTTCAAGCGCCTCGCCCGCCGTTGCCGCATCGACCTCAATTTCCGATTTTCCCCCGGCAAATTGCCGAAGTGGTGTTGGTATTACTATTGTTATTGCCATTGTATCTCCCTTTTTCGGAATAACTGGTCGCTGATAATTGAAGACAGGATAGAAATTATCAGCTTTCAGTTATTCCGAAATTTTTTCAAATATTTCCTCGTTAAATTTCGTACGGTCGTTTTCCATCTGCCACGACCTCACATCCACCGCTTTTCCCTTTTCGACCGAAACGATCACATACGACCACACCGGCAATGCATGATCGAGATCGTATTGCGACGGAATTGCCGGATGATCGGGGTGCGAATGATAGTATCCGACCACATCCAGCTTTTTCTCGCGGGCGTAACGCTCGGAACGCATGACGTCCTTCGGTGTTATCAGCACGCGATCATGGCGGTCGGCTTCTTCCCGCGCGTTCTCAAGTGGAAATGTTTCAGTCACATCTTTACTGCCGTCATCGTGAAAATGTCCGATCAGCATTCCGCCGCATTCGTGCGGATAATCACGCTCGCCATGAGCTATGATCTGAGTAATTGTTCCTTCGCTTAATTCGATCATTCTGGATAATTTCCCGTCAGCATTTGTTCGATCAAAAAGTTTGGCTAAAACCTGCGGCATGGTTTTTAACCTGACCACTTGTTAAATCTAGTGGCAATCTATCAGACACGGAAACCTGCAACGCTTGTTCGATATCCGCTATAATGTCGTTTATGTCCTCGATGCCCGCCGAAATACGGATCAAACCATCTGTAATTCCGAGCTCCCTTCTCTTTGCCGGCGACAATTCCCTGTGCGTTGCCGTCGCCGGATGAACGATCCCGGTAAAAATATCTCCGACGCTTGCCGCACGTGTGCATACTTTTAATGAGTTCATAAATTTATATGCCGCCTCCCGCGTATCTTCCGCGAGCCGTATCGTAACTATCGCCCCGAATAACGGACTGTGAAAAACATTGTCCACGTAATCGGCTGCCAGGCCTTCAAAAAACTCCGGATAGATGACCTCATCAACATGCGGCACCATATCTAGATATTTCGCCAGCACCGAAGCGTTCCGGCATTGCTTTTCCATTCTCAATCCCAGCGTTTTTATACCTCGCAAAATCGAATGGGCCTCCCATGGACTCAAAACACCGCCCGCCAATGTCAATGCTCCAAGCAATGCCGAACGCTCAAAATCTTCGCGGGCGATGACAACTCCGCCGGTTGCGTCGGCATGTCCGCCAAGGTATTTGGTAGCACTATGAACAACGAAATCAGCCCCGAGATCTATCGGGCGGCAGAGAAATGGCGTCGCGAACGTATTATCCACGATCAATTTCGCACCCGATTGGCGAGATATTTGGCTGACAGCCGCAATGTCACAGACACGCAGCAAAGGGTTCGAGAGCGTTTCACAGATCAAAACATGCGGTTTTAACTCACTGGCCTTTTCCCGCAAATCTTTCAGATCGGCAAAATCCACAGCCACGGTCTTTACACCAAGTGATCCGAAGATCGTATAAAGCAGATCAAATGTCGCCCCGTATAGGTCTCTCGATGCGATGACCACTGCCCCCGGCGTCAGCTCACAGGAAAGCAGTGCGGCGTGTAAAGCCGCCATGCCGGAGCCAAACGCAAAGGCAAATTTGCCATTTTCGATCGCTGCCATTGCATCTTCAAATGCTGCCACCGTCGGGTTTCCGTAACGGCTGTAAACAAAATCGGAAACCTCGCCATCGACAATGCGGTCAACTTCTTCCATCGTTTCATACACAAAAGACGATGATGCGTAGATCGGCGTGGATGCCGGAATACCGGATGGCGCCTTCTTTCTTTCACCTGCATGGACTAACTGTGTTGCAAATCCTAGATCGCTCATAATATCCCGTAACGCTGTCATCCTGGCGGCCACTATATAGCCGGCAAACCGGCCATAAGAACAAAAAACTCTCGTGCTAATAAAAGCACGAGAGTTTTTTGAAAAATTTCTCTGGCAGAGTTTAGCAGTTTTTTTAGTGGAGCAAGTTACCTTAAATCGCCACTGTTTCATGCTTTCGATATACGAAAGCGGTTAAAGAACTAAAGGTAACCTACACCAACCCACGAAACGTGTCAAGCCCGATCTAAGAGCAAATAAAAATTTTCAAAGAACAAAATGCAGAGTCCTGACCGTGAGGGAGGGCTTTCTTTAGGCTAACCACCTTGCCCTTCCTAACGGTTAGGCTTCTGCCTAATAGTCACACCTCATCCCAAAATTTTTCGTTCAAATATTTGCCGCCGCCATCGCAGAGGATCGTAACGATGACACCTTCTCCCTGCAATTCTTTAGCTAAATTAAGGGCAGCAAACACATTTGCCCCGGAACTGACGCCGGTAAACAGGCCTTCTTCGCGGGCAAGCTGCCGCGTCATGGCCTGGGCGTCTTCGGTTGCGACGAACACATTTTCATCGGCCGCATTCGGATCGTAAATGCCCGGCACGATCGCTGTTTCAAGATGCTTCATGCCCTCAAGACCGTGAAGTGGCGAATCCGGCTGAACCGAGACCGCATGCAAATTTGGATTCAGCTCCTTCAATCTCCGCGTCGTCCCGACAAACGTGCCGGTCGTTCCCAAACCGGCAACAAAATGGGTCACCCGGCCTTGTGTCTGCCACCAGATCTCCGGCGCGGTCGTTGCAAAATGTGCCTTCCAGTTCGCTTCGTTATTGTATTGGTCGGGATAGAAATATTTTTCCGGAAATTGCCGGACAAGCTCTTTGGCCTCTAACTGCGCACCGTCAGTTCCGTTCATCGGGTCGGTCTCGATTATTTCGGCCCCATACAATTTAAGTATGCGTTTGCGGGCGGCGCTCGCATTTTTCGGCAAGGTCAATGTCACCTTATAACCGCGGGCCGCTCCGATCATCGCGTATGCGATCCCGGTATTACCGCTCGTCGCATCCAGAAGTATTTTGTCACGCGTCAATTTACCCGAAGCTTCGGCCGCCAGGATCATCGCCAAAGCCGCCCTGTCCTTGACCGAACCGCCCGGATTCAAATATTCGGCTTTTCCGTAAACCTCAACACCGGTCGGCAGGCCGGAAGTAATGGTTCGCAACCTGATCAATGGAGTGTTTCCGATCGCGGCTTCCAAAAACCCTTTCGATATCTCATCGGCACGGAAATCGTTTTTAACTTTTGCTTCTATTAACGCGGTTTTCATTATTTTCTAAAATAAGATCGGCCGTAAACTTTTATTTTTTTTAAGTTCACGGCCGGCCAGTTTCTTAATTTTTAGCGTATTAGATCGATTAAATTTCTACGCCAAAACTCAGCCGGAACAATTTCGCCGTGCAGCAAAAGCAACGACAGCGAACATGTTTATCAGTCTGAGAAGCTTTCATATTTGAATCCTTACAAAAAAGTCTATATTCTGAATTTAGAGAATAGGACGACGTTTGTCAAATGAAATTTACTGGCGCAGATGCTAGAATATTTGTATAACCCGGCGAAAGCCAAAGAGTGTGGTTTTATGATCGAAGAAAACGTTTTAATACAAAATTTTGTTAAGAAGAAGCGTGAACGGCTGCCGAAACCGGATTGGCTAAAAATTAAACTTGGCGATCCAAGGAATCAGAATGCCGTGCTCGAACTGATTGACGGCCTGAATCTGCACACAGTCTGCCAGGAAGCGAAATGTCCTAATATCTTTGAATGTTGGACAGACAAGACCGCGACGTTCATGCTCGGCGGCGACACGTGTACGCGGCATTGCGGCTTTTGCGCCGTAAATAAAGGCAAGCCGATGGACCTCGACCCGATGGAACCGACGCATGTTGCCGAAGCTGTGATGCATCTCGATCTAGCACACGCTGTCATCACATCCGTTAACCGTGACGACCTCGCCGATGGCGGATCAATGCACTGGGCTGAAACTATTCTAAAAGTTCGCGAGATGAACCCGGCCTGTAAGGTCGAGGTTTTGATACCCGATTTCAACGGCGACGAAAAAGCTCTGAACAACGTTCTCACCGCTCGACCGGACGTTCTGAACCACAACACCGAAACGATCGCCCGTCTCTATCGCCGCGTCCGCCCGGACGCGAAATATGCACAGACCTTAGAACTCCTTGAACGCTCTGCTCATTGGCGCGACACACAGCAGCCGCTCATGAAAACCAAAAGCGGCATTATGGCCGGACTCGGCGAAACGTTTGAAGAGGTAGTCGATCTGATGAAGGATCTGCGCTCCGTAAGCTGCGACATCATGACCATCGGCCAATACCTCCAGCCATACGAAAAACGCCTGCCGGTCGAACGCTACGTAACCCCCGAAGAATTCGCCGAATGGAAGAAGATAGGCGAAGCGATGGGCTTCAAACACGTCGAATCGTCGCCGCTTACGCGTTCGTCATATCACGCCCGCGAACAGGTTAATTAAGGTTGACGAAGGTAATATAATCTACTAATGAATGTTGAAACTACAGCGGTAACCGACAACCGCCGCGACCCAAAATGGACAAGCGAGCGGCTGAATTAGTTTTGTATGCCAAAATATTTATCCAGCCTGATTGTTCTTTTCGTCTTTTTATTCTCTGTCAATGGTTCTAACGCTCAGGTCATTAATCTACATGTCAACGGTCTAGGCATTGGCGCAAAGTATCATGCCATCGTCAGGAAACTTGGCAAACCGAATTCCGATAAACGCTTTGGCGAGGCTTCTTGCGGAGGTGCAATGAGAACCTTACGATACGACGGATTAGTTTTAAGGTTAGAGGAAGGCGGGACGAAGCCGCTAGGTCTGTATAAACTAGAGATCGCGTCACCAAATTGGCTGGTTTCTGGCTTGCGGGTCGGGGCAAGCCGGAGTAAGGTTGTGTCGAAGTTAGGTCGTGGCCCGTATTTTATTGAAGATGGCTTCGCACATTTCTATTTTAAGCGAAACAGATTGGTTAAGATGCAGTGGGAATTCAATTTTTGCTGATTGCTAAATTCGCACTAAATTTGACAATCATGTTAGAATAACTTTATGAAACTCACTCGCGACATCCAGAGTCTGAGCGTGTTCAAAAGAGACACGTCTAAATTCATGCGCCAAATGAAGAAAACGGGGCAGCCTATCGTCCTAACTGTGAACGGAAAGGCTGAAATGGTTGTTCTTGACGCAGAAAGTTATGATAATTTTCTGCGTCAGAAAGATCGGATCGAAACAATTGAAGGGGTTCGCCGGGGAATTGCTGATATGAAAGCTGGCCGGACTAGACCTGCCGAAGAAGTTTTCCGCGACCTTTTTGAGAAATTTGGGATTCCCGAGAATGAATGAAACGCTACGAAGTTGAGTTTGCCGAAGAGGCAGATAACGAACTTTTCAAATCATATATCTGGGGCAATTCGGAATGGGGAGCGGAAGCCGCAAATAAATGGGTTCGTGCATTTAGGACCGCGATCTTCAAGATACTGACATCATTCCCTAAAAGCCAGCCAATTGCACCAGACAATGACGAGTATGAAATGCAAGTACGGCAAATGATCATTGGGCGTTATCGAGTTCTTTTTACAATTAATGACAACATTGTCACAGTGCTTGAAATAAGAGGTCCCTATACCGGAAAATAATCCTTTATGAACGAAAACGAAAAACAAAATGCGATCGAGGTCTTGAATAAGATACTCGAATTGGAATTGGCGGGTGTGGTGCGATACACGCATTATGCTTTGATGGTTTTCGGGTATAACCGGATACCTATTGTGTCGTGGCTGCAAGGTAATGGCGACGAGAGCTTGGCTCACGCACGTAAGGCGGGCGAGTTTGTGACGATGCTGGGCGGGCATCCGAGTTTGAAGATCGGGCCGCTGCTTGAGACTCATAAACATGACATCGGCGATATTTTGCGTGAGAGCCTCGAGCAGGAAAGTTCGACACTTGCGGCTTATTATGAGCTGCTAAAGCTTGCCGAAGGAAATTCTGTCACGCTCGAAGAATACGCCCGTGAGATGATCCTGCTTGAAGAAACACACCTTGACGAGGTCAACAAGATGCTTCGTAAACCAGGTGAGTTGGAGCCGTTTGCAGGGTAGTTCCGTACCCGTATTCGATCGTTAAATATCTCATTCCGCCGCATTTATCAAATTACGTCGAAAGCTTTGGCGACGAGAATCGAAGGTCATAAGATCAATTCTGTTGGCTGAATTCCCACCAAGCAACGTAGAAGATCGTCTATGCAACAAAATTTAGTCTAAAATAATTGATATTTTAGAATCTAGTGGAATTTTTTTGCGCTTTTGAGTATCTTTTACGTGTATAGAAAGCGTAGCTAAAAATAATTTTCACCTCGCAGGGTGCTTTTGAAACACTTGTTTCAATTAATCCGCGTTCTGGGCTTTATTCTTTCGAGTTCTGTGGTTTCGATTTTTAACCACCGAATAAGAGATAGAAAAATCTTCTCAAAGACCGTCGAGATAATAGGTTTTTCAAAGAATCCTGTGGTATTTTCAGTCTCATTTTTTGGAACAATTAAAACATCCGGAGGCAATATGATTTCAAATCGTTTCGGTAAAGCAGTATTTTTCTTTGCATTGGCTTTATTCGCTATAAATTCTCCCGCACAGACGGCTAAGCTTCCTGACGGCGTCCAGAAGATCACCTCGGTCGAGGGCATTACGGAATATCGTTTGCCGAACGGCTTGCGCGTTTTGCTTTTCCCCGATCAGGCCAAACAGACGATAACCGTTAATATGACGTATCTCGTCGGCTCGCGGCATGAGAATTACGGCGAAACCGGAATGGCGCATTTGCTCGAGCATATGGTTTTCAAAGGCTCACCGAAACACACCAACATTCCGGACGAACTGACCTCACACGGAGCACGTCCGAATGGCTCTACGGATTTTGACCGCACAAATTACTTTGAAACCTTTGCCGCAAGCGACGAAAACCTTAACTGGGCGCTCGATCTGGAATCGGACCGTATGGTGAATTCCTATATCGCCAGAAAAGATCTGGACAGCGAGTTTTCCGTCGTCCGAAATGAATTCGAATCCGGGGAAAATAGTCCGGTAAGGGTTTTGCTGGATAAAATGCTGGCATCTGCGTATCAGTGGCACAATTACGGCAAGACCGTCATCGGTGCCCGCTCCGATATAGAAAATGTGCCGATCGACCGACTTCAGGCTTTTTACCGCAAATATTATCAGCCGGACAATTCGGTTTTGACCATTGCTGGAAAATTTGACGACACGAAAACGCTGGAGTTGGTCAACAAATATTTTGGTGCGATCCCGAAACCTGCCCGCGAGCTTCCGCCTAATTACACTGTCGAGCCGACACAGGACGGAGAGCGTCAAGTGACGGTGCGGCGCGTCGGCGATACGCAATTCGTGCTTGCCGGTTATCACATCCCACCAGGAGCTCACCCGGATTATGCCGCAATAGAAATTTTGTCGCAGACGCTGAGCGATGCACCGTCTGGAAGGCTTTATAAAGCACTTGTCGAGCCGAAAAAAGCGAGCTCCGTTTTCGGATTCAATTTCGAACAAAAAGAACCCGGCTTCGGACTTTTCGGAGCGGAGGTCAGCAAGGAAAACTCTATTTCCGATGCACAAGATATTTTGACCAAAACGATCGAGAATATTGTGGCGAACCCGCCGACAAAAGAAGAAGTTGACCGGGCAAAGACCGGCATCCTGAAAAATATCGAATTGACGCTCAACTCATCCGACCGCGTCGGTTTGTCAATGAGCGAATATATCGCCCAAGGCGATTGGCGTTTGTATTTTTTATACCGCGACCGCATCCGGCAACTTACTCCGGCCGATGTCAAACGGGTTGCGCAAACCTATCTCAAACAGTCGAACCGCACACTTGGTATTTTTGTTCCGACCGAAAAACCCGACCGCTCTGAAATACCGGAAGTTAAGGGAGATGCTCTTGCCGCAATGCTCAAGGATTACAAGGGCGATGCGGTCATGGCCGCCGGCGAAGTATTTGACCCGTCACCGGCTAATATCGAATCACGCGTCAAGCGAACGAAGATCGGCGGTCTCGACGTTGCTCTTTTGACAAAGAAGAACCGCGGCGAATCGGTCCTGGCGAATCTGACTTTACGCTTTGGCGATGAAAAATCTCTGACAAATCGCTCAAATGCCGCAAGTCTTGCAGCACAGATGCTGACGCGCGGCACGGCCAAACATACACGCCAGCAGATACAGGACGAATTTGATAAGTTAAAGGCAAGGGTCAACGTGTTCGGCGGAGCGACGAGCTCTAACGTCTCGATCGAGACAACGCATGAGAATCTGCCCGCGGTACTGCGTCTCGTTGCGGAAATTTTACGTGAACCGGCTTTTCCGCAAACGGAATTCGACCAGTTAAAACTCGAAACTTTAACGCAGATTGAAAGTCAGAAAAGCGAACCGACAGCGATCGCTGTAACTGAACTTGGGCGGCACTTTAACGTTTATCCGAAGGGCCATCCGTCATATTCCGGCACGCTTGAAGAATCGATATCCGATACCAAAGCCGTCACTTTGGACGATGTAAAGAAGTTTTACAAGGATTTTTACGGAGCTTCCAACGGGCAAATGACCGTCGTCGGTGATTTTGACGATAAGCAGGTTTCAGCCCTGACACAGGAACTTTTCAGCAATTGGAAAAGCCCGAACGGCTTTACCCGTATCAAAACCGAATATAATGCTATCGCTCCGTTAAACAAATCGATCGAAACGCCGGACAAGGCAAACGCTTTTTTTGTCGCCCGGCTTAATGTTAAAATTCGCGATGACAATCCGGATTATCCGGCTCTCACGCTTGGAAACTACATGCTCGGCGGCGGCTTCCTTAATTCGCGTTTAGCGGCCCGTATTCGCGGACGTGACGGTTTGAGTTATGGCGTCGGCTCTTCGTTCAATGCAAGCTCACTTGACGAATCAGGAACATTCTTCGCAAACGCGATCTATAATCCGATAAACGTCGAAAAACTGGAAGCAGCTTTCAAAGATGAGCTTGCTAAAATGCAAAAAGACGGTTTTACCGAAGCAGAAATAGAAGCTGCAAAAAGCGGCTGGCTGCAATCGAGACAGCTTTCGCGGGCACAGGACCGCGAGCTTTCCGGCAGATTGAATAATTATTTATTCCTTAACCGGACGCTTGCGTTCGACGCCGATCTTGAAAGCAAGGTCAAAGCCCTGACCGTCGAACAAATAAACGCGGCGATGCGGAAATACATCACGCCTGAGAACATAACGATCATCAAGGCCGGTGATTTCGCAAAGGCCAAGGCCAAACCTGCTCAGTAAAGCAGTATCAAACAAAGATCGCGGAGCATTAGGCGTATGAAAATTCTTGAAAGCGAACGTCTCATGCTCCGCGAAATAATTTCCGGTGACGCCGGATTTGTCCGGGATTTGCTAAATCAACCGTCTTTTATCAAATATATCGGCGACCGTGGGGTGAGATCTGTGGAACAGGCGGCCGAATTTATCGATAACCGCTACCGTAAAAGTTACCTCGACCACGGATTCGGACTTTACACCGTGGAACTCAAAGACGGTAATAGGCCGATAGGTATTTGCGGTTTTGTTAAACGCGATACACTTCCCGATCCGGACCTAGGTTTCGCGTTTTTGCCGGAATACGAGGGAAAAGGTTACGGTTATGAATCGGCTTCGGAAATAATGAAATACGGACGAAGTGTTCTCCTGCTGGACCGGATCTTGGCTATCACCTCGCTCGATAATATTGCCTCATCCCATCTGCTCGAAAAGCTTGGATTTAAATTCGATAAATTGATCGGGACACCTGACACTGAGGTGTTAAAGCTATATGTTTCAATTCCGGATTAAGTGCTGCAAAGGCTATGGTCTAGTGCGTTCCAGTTTTCTGCATATTTTAAATCGACGAAAGGGTGGCAAATTTCTCTGCTCACCCTTTCGTCGATTTCAGGAAAAGTCTAATTACAAGTACTTAATTTGAACGAAGAAATGTAAGTACTCCAATTGAAGCTGCCGTTTGAAGGAATGTACTCCGTCGTGAAGACCATGGTACAGCCGTCAAGCGGATCAACACTAATAGTACTGTAATCACCCCAACGGGCGAGCGTGCCGGTTTGCGAGCCGGGACCGGTAAAAATTCCGGTTTCACTGCCCAAGGTTCCCAATCCGTCTGCCGCACTTCGGAAAGCATATCGAAGGCTAGGGGTGATGGTGGTCGCATTGGAAATATTGTATCCAATTGCGATACCGCCGGTTTTGTCCATGGCCGCACTTCCCATCCAACGGTAATCTGAGCTTGGTGCAAAAGTGCCTTGCTGGAAAACGACTGGTGTCGCGGTTGAAACCGTGCTTCCAGAAGCATTTCGCAGTTCATACCACCGTATCCCGGAACCGCCGTTTGCTGCGACCGCATGATTGACCAGCAGAGCCTCATGGTCCCCAAAGTTGCGGTAACTCAATCTGTAATTCAGCCGGTCCGCCAGCGAATCGAGTTGGTTAGTAGTTCCCGGCTGCGGAATGCATGTTCCGCCTGAACAAGCCCGGCTAAATGCCGTAACGCCTGCGACAGTAGTCGGCCCGGTCAAAGTTCCGGTTCCGGCTGCCCAGTTTACGGCGAATCGCCACGACAGCAATGATGTTGATGTAATGTTTAGTAAAGGAATGGCCGAGCCAGCGGCTGGATTGAACGTACCTTCAACGTCAGCAGGCAGAAGGCTCGCATAGCTGTTGCTAGTGGTGGCGCAGACCTGTCGGGCGGCACCGCCGGTCAGCATCACGTTTCTCTCATATCCGCACACGCGATTGCCGTTGAAAGTGCGTCCGCGCCGGAATATATTATATGTAATGACATAAGTATCATTCCATATGCCCATCTTGGGGAAATCGTTGAAATCGGTACCGAACGAATATGAATAGCGATTGTAAGTACCCGTCGGATCCGGCGTCGTCGAAACAGCGATGCATTGCAGGTACGGTGATTTCGTAACGGCGAACTGGGTCAGTATCCAACGATCTGCAGCCTGATCGTATTGAACGAGCGGGTCACCGTCGTTGCTGGTTTCGCATTGTCCTCCGAACCCCTGCCAGATCACATTCCCGTTTTTTGGAAATCCGGAGGCCTGAGTAAATCCGGTGATATTATTCCCCGCATCCCGCGTCAAATTATAGACTGAATAACGCAGATTGACCCATTGGACATAATGGTTTCGCCCGAGATCGCCGGTTGTATCGGGTGGAGCAACGCGGGCATTCGGATCGACTGCGGTTCCGATCGTAGATGCCTTCGGCTCGGCGACGGCGGATGACTGCCCAACACCTTGCGGTGCTAATGTGTCTGTTGTTGCGGGATTCGAGTTTCCGACAGGGAATGGTTTTCCCGGTTCAAAATCCCGTCCGCCTCGACGCGATTTCGACGGAACGCCGTCAACCATATCGCGAAGCGGTCTCGTGGTGGTGTCAAAATGTTCCGGTTTGCTGACATCGGCTGAAGTATTGTCAGGTTTCTGACTCGGAGTGTTGGTCTGTGCAGCGGCTGCGAATGGCAATAGTAAGCCGATCATAAGCAAAACAGTTGTCAGTTTGTTCATCTTTTTCTCCTGTTAAATTGAAACACATACCCAAAAGCGGTCATAAATTAATACTTTTGGTTTGTCCGGGTTGGTAAAAAAATGATCCAACAACCGGGGAACTTGCCTAATGATCCTGATCACTCAGATCTGCGGGTGATTCATTAAGTTGTGCATCACTTTAACACCATCCTATCCGACGGTCAATTTTTTGGACGGCTAAACGTTATTAAAGTATGGCTCTAAGTGATATTGTAGGCTATAAGTATGGATAAATATGGCTTGATCGCGGGAAATGGCAGCTTCCCTTTTTTAGTGATTGAGGGAGCGGCCAGGCTTGGTAATTTGCTCGCTGTTGTTGCTATAAAAGAAGAAACGGATAAGCGGATCGAAGAAGTTGCTGAAAACTTAGCCTGGGTTGGCATCGGACAACTCGGCAAAATGATCTCGTTTTTCAAAACACACGGCGTCACAAAAGTGATAATGGCCGGACAGGTGAAGCATGTTCAGATATTTTCGGGCGCTTTGCCTGATATGCGGATGTTGAAAATGCTGTGGAATTTACCGCGGAGAAATACTGTCGCCTTGATCGGCGGCATTGCGGATGAGATGGCAAAAGAAGGAATAGAGCTTATAGATTCGACCTATTTTCTTAAAGATCACCTTGCCTCCGACGGCCTACTTTCCAAACGCAAGCCGAACGACATCGAGCTGGGAAACATCGAATACGGTCTTCAGATCGCTGCGGAAATATCGCGGCTCGACCTTGGTCAAACGATCGTCGTGCGGGCAAAGGCCTGTGTCGCCATCGAAGCTATGGAAGGCACGGATGCCACGATCTTACGTGCCGGCAGCCTGGCAAAAGGAAAGTTGACTGTCATAAAGGTTGCCAAGCCCGATCAGGATATGCGGTTCGACGTCCCGGTGGTCGGGGTTCCGACTATCGAAACGATGATAAAGGCAGGTGCGACATGTCTTTCGATTACTTCCGGCAAAACGATCATCTTAGACCGCGAAAAAATGCTGGATCTCGCCAATAAAAATCATATCTGCATCGTCGGCTCTCAAATCGAAACAAATTAAGATCAATTGCGTAGAACCTTGAGCAATTTTAAACGCCCGGATTACGCAGCTCCGATGATTTTTTGGGAAAGTTCCTGATCTACGTGCGTTTCCGCTGTTCAAATATTCTTTGGAGAAAATAATGAAAAAAAACGTTTTTGCATTCCTTTTAATTTTTGCTCTGCTTATTCCGACGGCTGTCTTCGGCCAAACGGTTGTAAAGATCACGCCCGCCGAAAGATCCATGGCCGAAGCCATCACGGCTGCCCAACTCAAGGATTATCTTTATTTTGTTGCTTCTGACGAAATGGAAGGCCGCGATACACCATCACGCGGTCTCGATACAACCGCTAAATTCCTCGCATTGAACCTCTCGCGTTGGGGGTTTAAACCAGCTGGTGATGACGGGACATTCTTCCAAAAGATCGCACTAAAAACTGAAAGTGTCGATCCGGCGAATAATGATCTTCAAATAGGCGGGAAAAGTTATACCTTTAACGATGATTTTTTCCGTTTCTCCGGCAATGGTACAGCAGATAGTTCATTGGTCTTTGCAAACCACGGTTGGATGATCAAATCCAAAGGAATAGATGCGTATAACAGCGTTGATGTAAAAGGCAAGATCATAGTCCTTACGGGTGCCGGTTTTCCGAATGCCAACACCTTGACCAGATTGCCGAGCGGTGCAACGCAGGCCGACCTTGCCGGAACAAAAGGCACCGATTGGGCCGATCCAATAACCTATGCCAACCAGATGGGGGCCGCAGGTATTATTTTCGTTGCCTCTCAGCAGCTGCAGGGATCGTGGCCGCAGGTCAAGAATTTTTTATCACGCGGAAGCACCTACCCTGAAAAACTTCGCCAGGGCGGAGGTTCCAAAAGCACATTGCCGATCGCTCTTGTTGCAAGCCAGGTCGGCGATGCGATCTTTGCGGGTGAATCAGGAAATAAAGATTCTGCGACTGCATTTACGATCAATAAAACTGCCAAATTTACGGCGACGAGCAAGTCGGATACAAAATGGACGCAGAATGTCGTCGCTATTTGGGAAGGCAGCGATCCTGTCCTCAAAAGCGAAATGGTTGCCATCGGCGCCCATTACGACCACGTCGGGACCAATCCGAACGCCGCCGGAGCAGATAAAATATGGAACGGAGCGGATGACGACGGTTCGGGAACGGTTGCCGTTCTAGCTATCGCAGAAGCTTTTTCAAAAGCCAAAACGCGGCCTAAACGCTCGATCCTTTTTGTCTGGCATTGCGGCGAGGAAAAAGGCCTGTGGGGCAGTGAATATTTTAACAAATTCCCGACCGTCGATATCAAAAAAGTTACCGCCCAATTAAACATCGACATGATCGGCCGCAGCAGAAAGGCTGATGATTCCAATCCAAAAAACAAGGAACTTACCGGTGAAGATGGGGTCTATGTGATCGGAACGCAAATGATGAGCTCTAAACTCGGTGAGATCACGAAGCAAACGAACGATGCGTTTCTTAAGCTAGCTTATGATTACCGCTTTGACGACCCGAAGGATACGAACCGCTTCTTTTTTCGCTCAGACCATTTTAATTATGCGGTAAATGGCATACCGATCGCTTTTTGGTTCGATGGCGTCCACGAAGATTACCATCAACCGGGAGATGAACCACAAAAGATCGATTACAACAAAATGGAAAAAATTGCACGGACGATCTTTCTCACCCTGTTGCACGTTTCCGATCTGAAAGAACGTCCAAAAGTGGATAAACAACTGCCGCCGGAATTGACGCAGCGATAAGAGCTGATAAGGAGAAAGAGGCTGTCTGAAAAGACTGGGCATTTGATTCTGTTCGGCTCCGGAGGGAGCTAGATCAAAATCTTTATTTTTCAGACAGCCGCTTTCATTAGCTGCTTTTGCTTTTATTTCCCTGCCTGTATGATCCTGTAGGCTTCCGATTTGCTCATACCGAATTCCTTTGCGGCTTTCTTTAATGCGGTTTTTTGATCGGTTCCTTCTGTTTCGATCTCCAAAACCCTTTCCGCCAGCGAACCCGAACTTTTCTCCGCTGCACCACCCTTTGCAGCCTTGTCGATGACGATAACTATCTCGCCCTTAGTAAGAGAATTCGAGAACTTCTCGGATAATTCGAATAGGTTTCCGCGAACGATCTCTTCGTGAAGTTTGGTCAGCTCGCGGGCAATTGAGGCTTCGCGATTACCAAGTATTTCAAAGCAATCGACCAGAGATTTACCTATACGGTGCGGCGATTCGTAAAAAACCAATGTCGCTGGAATTAGTTTTAGTTCTTCCAAACGTTTTCGCCGTTCGCCTTTTTTCGATGGCAAAAACCCGCCGAAAAACATAGAATCGGTCGGCATACCGGATGCGATCACGGCGTTTACAAACGCGACCGCACCCGGGACCGGAACAACCGCAGCACCGATCTCATAAGCCTTTTGCACCGTTCTAAAACCTGGGTCGTTGATCCCAGGCGTTCCCGCGTCGGAAACGATCGCGATGGATCTGCCTTCCTCAAGCAACTTTGCGAATTCAATGGCTCGATCCGTTTCGTTGTGGTCATGATAGCTGATAAGTTTGTTAGAAATACCGTAAAAATTCAGCAGTTTGCGTGTGTGCCGCGTGTCTTCACAAGCGATCATGTCCACCGTTTTCAGAATCTCAACCGCGCGAAAGGTAATATCCTGCAGGTTTCCTATCGGCGTCGCAACTAGATAAAGTGTTCCAAGCATCAAGTAATGGTAAAGCGTAAATCTTAAATCGTAAATCGGCTGAAAAAGAAAAAAGCCCAAGTTGTAAAAACTTAGGCTTTAGATTTAACAAGCTATGCGGTTTTAATCATGCCCGATAGCAGTGATGTACGGTTTTCAGACCTAGAAAGGAAGTGGGAATGGGATATTATTTCTCCAATTTCCGTTACGGTTGCCGCGATTGTTACGATTATTATTGTTATAGCCATAAACATTTGCGATAACACTCAAATCCTGGCGTATGCTATTCCATTGGCCCTGCACGTTGCCGCCTCGCGAATTGTAAATAACGCGGTCGATCTGTGAACCGATATCTAAGACCCGGCGTGCTTCATCTGAACTATTGTTCAGGTTGCGTCCGTTACCGTATGCATTTTCCAGACGGTCAGTTGCTTTTTTGAACTGATCAGCGAGATTTTCAAGATTGTCCGCATTGTTATTATTGTACCCGCCTCGCCAACCGCGGTCTCTGTTGCGGGCGTCATAATGGTCCGTCGCTTTTTCAAAGTTATTGGCACGATTTTTCAGGTTCTTAACGGTCGATTTAATATTATAATTATTACCGCCGTAATAACCACCATTATTACCGCCATAGCCACCGCCGTTCCACTGAGCGGATGCAATTGCCGGCAAGCCCAAAATTAATAAAGAAAGAGCACTGGTCACGACTAAATTTTTTATTCTATTCATATATTTTCCCACCTTTTATTATCCTCAGGCAATGTCACTGGCATTGCACAGTTATGTTATTAGCAAAACGTATGCCATTCGTAACCGTATGAGTGAAGACAGCAAAAAGCCCTGAATTAACAGGGCTTGCTTATGTTTTGAATTTAACTGATGTTGGCCGGTTTACGTTTTGGAAGGTCAATCCACGAAAACGTTAATTAAACGCGTACTTACAATTTCTAGTTACCCAAAGCCTTCGCCGCATTCAGCCTACCGCCGCTTTCAACCTTTCCGGCCAGCGAATCTATTTTATCAACCGATTTCAAAAGCCGGTCACGTAACTCAGCGACGGAAAGATCTGGCTCCATAGAGAGGACCAATGCCGCAACGCCCGCTACATAAGGTGTTGCCATCGAGGTTCCGGATGCATCCCGATAATCGGCATTCAGCCAGGTCGAAAGAATGTCTTTGCCGGGAGCCGCGATGTGGACGGTTTTCGCTCCGAAGTTTGAAAATGATGCAAGATTATCGTTTTTATCGGTCGCCGCTACGCTGATAACATTCGGCAGATCGTAATTTGACGGATAATGCGGCCGATTATCGTTGTTTGTAGTAGCATTTCCGGCCGCCGCGACAAACAATATCCCTTGTTCACCTGCGGCACGGATCGCGTCTTCTAGGGCCTTCGATTTTGATGTCGAACCCCAACTCGCACTTATTACACGCACATTCACGCCTTTTTGCTTGCGGTCGATAGCATAATTGATAGCTTCTATCGCATTCGCCGTCGTACCAAAACCGCCGCGTCCCATAAATTTGAGCGGCATGATCTGAACATTCCAATTGATGCCGGCGATGCCTTCATTGTTGTTTCCTTCAGCACCGATAATGCCTGCGCAATGCGTTCCGTGTCCGTTGTCATCCATCGGATCACTGACCTCAGCATTGACGTCGAAACCCTGCAAATCATTAAAGGTGCCGATCTCATCATCGGTATATTGCGGAATATTGTCCGTCCGCGTCCACATATTCGAGACCAGGTCGGGATGCGTATAATCGACACCGCTGTCCAAAACCGCAACTACCACTTCCTGGCTTCCCTTTGTCTTTGTCCACGCTTTGATCGCGTCGATGTCGGCCCGTTTCTTGCCGCCGTCCAGCCCCAAATTATGCAGCGCCCATTGCTGGTCGAATTGCGGATCGTTGGGCTGTGTTTCCCCTGATTCAGTTTGAATTAAATATTTGGCCGAGACAGACGGGACAGGATCATCAAAACTTATTGTGTTGTTTGTTTCGGCGTATTCAACAAGATTGGACATGGCCCTGTATTGCGCCGCGACATCGTCGGCATCCGCATTATCCATGTCGTCAATAAAAGCCAGGCCGTTTACGCTCTCGATCTCATCCTCGACACGGTCATTATTACGTGCGGCAAGCTTTTTGATATCCGAAAGGCTGATCCCGGATCGAAATCGGACCAAAACTTCCGGCTCGGAATCTTTCCTGGAACGCTGGGTCGAAAGTGGTTTGGCCGACGGCTTTACAGTTTCAAAGGTCGAATGCGTGATCTGCATAGACGATCTTAAACGGCCTATCTGCCCCAGAATACCGGCTATTGTGATCAAAACCAATGCAATTCCGATATGTACCCAAATATTTTTGCGATTCATTATACTGCTCCCCCGAATCTATATTTGTCACGATGCAACGACGTGATTTGCTCCGTTAAAACCTTTGAGCCTGATTTGATATTTATCAGCTCTGTATTCGTACTTTTTTCCGCCGGCCTCGAGTTTTATCTGCCAGCCGGAAGAGATCATTTGTGCCGACATTTCGTCTTTTACCGGCGTCCCCAGCGATGCATCAGGAAAATCTTTTTCAGCAACCAAGGCGGTCTTAATCTCATTTTCGCTGGCGTTCAACCGTTTGGCAAGATCACGCCTCGCTTTATCTACTGCACTGTCTTTTGTAAAACTCATATTAAATTCGTGTAACTATGATTTTGCTACTCTTTCTTTCAATAGTCAACGAAAACGAACGCAGGAAGTTCCGGGTGCCCGCTTATTCAGCGTGTCTTCATCTTTAATGAGAAGACGCACGCAGACGCGAACTCAAAACATTACGCACGATCTCGACCAGTGCCGGAACCATAAATGTCGCACATGCGACGCCGAGGATCGATCCGGTAATGAACCGCGAAAGGTGAGTATTTTCCCAAACCC
>JAYUCO010000031.1:0-27700 GCA_043740295.1 Pyrinomonadaceae bacterium
AGCATATCGATAGCACCAAGGATCTCTTTATGATCGCCGGACCGTGGAGTTGCGGTGCTTCCGCGATACAGAAGGGCCCCGTCAGGACCGACGGCGGCCATCCTTAAGTTTGTCCCCCCAAGATCGGCAGCTAAAACTAAGGTTTTACTCATTATTTACTTGCCAGCCTGTTATCGCTTCGGCCTGTCACTCTCCGGGACATTTCTATATACATCTTCGTATTTCGCAAAACCATCCTTGATCACCGTGTCCATAAGGTTATCCTTGTCAACGGTTACGACCTCAAGCAGGATTGCCGGGACTTCCTTACCAATAACTTCGTTTTTGAATGGGGATGTGGTCAAAGGTTCATGCTTGGCTAGCTTGACAGCAGCATCAACTGCTCCTTCGGCAAGCGGGATAATGGCCTTATAAACCGTCATCGACTGCTCCCCTTGAGCGATTCGCTGCAGAGCGTCCAATTGGGCGTCCTGCCCCGTAACGACTATCTTACCGTTCAAACCTTTCTTTCCGAGGGCCGAAATAGCACCGCCGGCCATTCCGTCATTCGATACGACGATCGCCTGAATATTGTCGTTATTTTGCGTAAGAGCGTTTTCGACGAAATTAAGCGCAAGTTCGGGTTTCCAGTCGGGAATAAATTGATTTGCAACGATCTTAATGTCACCCCGGTCGATAGCAGGCTGAAGGACCGCAAGCTGTTCCTTTTCCATGATCGACGCGTTGTTGTCGGTCTTGGAACCGTAAACCATCACATAATTTCCCTTTGGCACTTTAGCAAGAGCATATTCCGCTATCTTGCGGCCGATAACCGGGACCTGATGTGATATGTAAAGATCTATTTTATCGGAATCAATGAGCCGATCGTAGCTAATGACCGGGATTTTCTGGGCTTTTGCCTTGTCAACCAGCGATGCGGCCTGTGTAGCATTTTGCGGTGCGATCACAAGAACATCGACCCCCTGCGTTAGCAGATTATCGACATCATTTGCCTGCCGGTCTGCACTGTTATCGGCAACGGTTATTGCGCATTCAACATTTATTTTCTTGCAATACGCTTCAAAGGCATCATGGTCACGCTGCCAGCGTTCTTCCTTCACGGTCGCCATTGAAAATCCGATCTTTATTCGTTTGCCCGCTTCATTCGGCTTTGATTGGTTTCCTTGTGATTGCGGAGCACTGGAACACGATAACAGCAATAAAAAGGCTGCAAAAATACATAATGCTTTTAGTCTCATTAAGATAACTCCTGTAAATAATTAGTTCACTGCCTCGATTAAATCAAAAATGCGTTGATTCGGCAATTTGAAACCGATGTCATTCGCTAAAAGTAAAGTCAATTGTTTTTCGGCGGCCGCCAACGAGAATATTGCCAAATAAAATTTTTGCCCGGCCGGTTCCAGATTTAACCCCGTCTATTTTTTATCACTCAAAACACGTGTGTTTTCAATCATATACATCGGCTTGGTTTTATTGACATACGGCAAAAATATGTGCAAAGATTTAATCGGCTCGATCTTAAACTCGCTGCCATTGAAATGGTAGGCTGAAGCAAATGATTTACAAATTTTGGATTCGGAATATTGTAACAATATTTCTAACTGTTGCATTACTTTTCACTTCTTCGATGTTCACCTTGGCTGCTCCGGGAGCGAAAGCAGGTGAGATCATAATTTCCGGCACCGGAAATTCAGGCCCGGCTCCCGTTGTTCTCCTCAATGGTGAACGTGTTTTAAGCGGCCGGACGATCTTTTCATCAAGTCATCTTACTACTCTTGATGGGGCAAATGCGCTAATTAATATAGGAGGCCTGGGTTCGATCGAACTCGCCCCAAAATCCGACCTCGTTATTTCATTTGACGAAAGAGGAATAAGAGGAGACCTGTCGGCTGGTGAGTTGACGGTTTTGGCTACATCCACGGATGTAGATATTAGAACCGCCAATGGAAACCCTGTTCGGTTAAAGGCTGGTGAAACGGTCACTGCCGCAGGAGTGCCACGGAATAAAGCAGGCGACCCGAACACCCTTCAGGCACCGTGGTGGATATGGGTAATTGTCGGGGCAGCAGCAGCTGTAACAGTAGCCGTGATCGTTATTGCCAACAGCGGAGACGAAACTATTTCAGTCAGCCCCGTTCGATAGTTATTTGGCTTTATTGCCACGACGGCAATGACATTTGAAAGGTTTTTACGCTAAATAGCGATGAACAAAGAACGATTTATAAAGTTTTATTTGATATACGTCGTTTTTATTGACAGTTGCTGTTATTTAGTGTAAAAATTTGACTAGGTTTTTTTTTGAAATTATTGATCAAGTGTCAGTTTCGAATATTTTTAGTTCATATCAATAAACGGAATTTACATTTTTTGCCTCCATTTCTTTACGGCTATCAAACCGGCCACTTAAAGATGGATGGTATATGAAACTTGAGCAATAAATTTGCAGACATTCCGCTTTCGTCAGCTATGACGGTTAAAATGCGGAAAATGGCTATACTACAAAGGATTAAAGGATTGTTACAGGAGGATACTAAACCCAATGTTCGGCAAAAATAGTTTTCGTAAATTTATTACTTCATTCACTGCTATCGCTGTTTTGTGTGTTTCTTCGTCTTTTGCATTTGCAGCGACGAATGATACCACAGGCGAGATAACGGTCACGGGCCAGGTCTTGGTCAACGGTCAAACCACGGTTTCTAGTGCGACCATCATGTCCGGCAGCACGATCGTGACCGGTCTGGATTCGAGTGCTGTTATCAGCCTCGGCAAAACAGGCCGCATCGAAGTTTTGGCTGACTCAAACCTGGTATTGAACTTCTCCAATAACAGTATCGTCGGAATACTTTCATCTGGAAAAGCCAGAATATCAAATGCACCGGGTGTCGCAACAACAATTACGACCAAGGATGCAACGGTGATCGCCGATTCCAGCCAGGCAGATAATTTCGCGGTCGAAGTCGAGTGTTCGCACACTCACGTTGATTCAACCACTGGATCAATAACAATGCGTGAAGGCAGCACCGATAAGCAGATCGCCGCCGGAACGACAGCAACAGCAGGCAATCTATCGCAAACGGGCTGCAAGCCTTGTCTGCGTCCGAATTCAGCTCCTCCAGTTGCCTTTGGCGGTCCGATATGGTTGATCCTCGTTGCCGCAGGCATCGCAGGAGCAGCAGTTATATTCGGTCGTAAAACCAAAAACGAAGTTGGCGGTGGCACGGTCGTCGTCAGCCCAGTTCGTTAGTATCGGTCCTGACGGTTCTTATATTTTTTGAACTTAATGCGGGTCATATTGTTATAATGTGGCCCGCATAATTTTTGTCTTTTCTCTATTATTTCTCAGGCTATATCTATATAAGGTTGTTATGCATATTGCAGTAATCGGCACCGGATATGTTGGTTTGGTAACGGGTGCGTGTTTTGCGGAATTTGGGGTTGATGTTACGTGTGTCGATGTTGATGTCACAAAGATAGAAAAGTTAAACCAGGGTATCATTCCTATTTACGAACCCGGCCTCGGTCAGATCGTTAATAAAAATGTCAAAGCCGGACGGCTTCGGTTTACGACAGATCTCAAATCCGCTGTCGAACAGGCATTGGTCGTATTTCTCGCGGTCGGCACTCCGCCGCAGGCAGACGGCACGCCTGATATGAGCTATTACCGGCATGCCGCAAAGGACGTTGCGGAAGCGATCAACGGCTATAAGGTGCTGGTTACAAAATCGACGGTCCCGATCGGTACCGGCAAATGGCTTCATGAGTTCATTTCCGACAATCTTAAGATCGAAACCGGTTTCGGTGTGGCGTCAAATCCCGAATTTTTACGCGAAGGTGCGGCACTTCAGGATTTCATGCGTCCCGACCGTGTCATTATCGGCAGCAATGATGCCGACGCGATTTCTGTAATGAAGGAGCTCTACCGTCCGCTTTATCTCATAGAGACGCCCGTTGTCATTACATCGCTTGAGGCCGCCGAGCTTATAAAATACGCGGCAAATGCTTTTCTGGCTACCAAGATCACATTTATTAATGAAGTTGCAAATCTTTGCGATGCCATCGGCTGCGACGTTCATGACGTGGCCCGAGGAATGGGTATGGACAATCGCATTGGCCGTAAGTTCCTGCATCCTGGCCCTGGATACGGCGGTTCCTGCTTTCCGAAGGATACACGTGCATTGACGACGGTTGCCGACCAGTTCGGTGTGGAGACCAGAATTGTCGATGCGGTCATTGAAGCAAACGAACGGCAGCGGGATGCGATGATCCCCAAGATAGAGAAACTCGTCGGCGATCTTAACGGTAAGCAGATAGGTGTTTTAGGGCTTTCCTTCAAGCCCGAGACGGACGATATGCGTGAATCACCAGCTATCGATATAATCCATGCGATGATAAAACTTGGGGCAAAGGTTCGTGCATTTGATCCGGTTGCTATGACGGAAGCCAAACATTACATCAGCGGCCTCGAATACGCCGTGGACGAATACGACGCTATCAAAGATGCGGACGCCTTAGTGATCATAACCGAATGGAACCAATTCCGGGCACTGGATATGGAAAAGGTCAAAGAATTATTAAAGGCCCCGAAAATCGCCGATCTACGGAATATTTATGAACCCGCTGATATGCGGGAACTTGGTTTCGAATACGTCGGCGTCGGTCGATAATTTTCAATAATACGTCTCTATGCATTATTCTTTATTTGCAAAGAATCACATTTTAAAGCGTAACTCTTTACATTTATTTCATTAAAACTATGTCACTCACGGCCACAATTCTTGTAACCGGCGGCGCCGGGTTTATCGGTTCGAATCTTGCTGACGAACTCATACGCCAGGGTGCAAAAGTAAAGATATTAGACAATCTCGTGACCGGATTCCGTGAAAATCTTGAAGAGATATCTGGTGTTTTTGAATTTATTGAAGGGGACCTTAACGACGATCAGGCATTAGGAAAGGCGATCGAGGACGTTGAGATAATTTTCCATGAAGCAGCTTTGCCAAGCGTTCCCCGCTCTGTCGATAATCCGCTGGAAACTCACCAAGCGTGTGTAAACGGTACATTCAATTTATTGCTCAAAGCCAGAGATGCCGGTGTAAAAAGATTGATATATGCCGCGTCAAGTTCCGCTTACGGTGATCAGCAAGTATTGCCGAAACTCGAAACAATGGCCCCCGAACCACTTTCGCCATACGCCGCTGCAAAACTGACAGGTGAATATTACTGCCGTGTTTTCAATGAAGTTTACGGTTTAGAGACGCTTTCATTAAGATATTTTAATGTATTTGGCCCGCGTCAGAACCCGTCGTCCGCTTACTCTGGCGTGATCTCAAGATTCATTGATGCGTTGATGAAAGGCGAAACCCCGACAATTTATGGCGACGGTGAAACATCGAGAGATTTCACATACATCGCTAATGTCGTTGATGCCAATATCAAAGCCGCTCAAACCTCCGAAGGATTAGGGCAGGTGGTCAACGTTGCGAATGGAGAAAGGGTCTCATTGAACGAATTGCTTGAAGTGCTGAAAAAGATAACCGGCCGTGATGACATTTCCGCCGATCATCAGCCCGAACGAAAAGGCGATGTAAAGCATTCGCAAGCAGATAACAATTTGGCAAAAAAATACCTGGGCTACAAAAAACTGGTCGGTCTTGAAGAAGGGTTGAAACAAACGATAGATTGGTGGAAAACCAGCCGTTTTAATGTTTAGCATGCCGCAAAAGCGCCTTACTATAAACTAAACACATCATCTGCGACAGGTGAATTTACCAAAATTTCCTTGGCTTTGAATTCCGCGTAAACCGTCAATTTGTCCACATCGAATCTTTGCACGTATTTTTCCGGCACGGTTATGCCGTCAACAACCCGCATTTTATCAATTTCGACCGATGTCGTGACATTACGCCCATTAACATCGTAGCTTGAGTCATATCCTTTGATCTGATTGGTCTTTTCGTCCAGATAAAAATCCGTGAAAAATCCCTCCGGTGACGTCATCCTAAATCCCTTTTTTTTCTTGGCGGAGTCAGGCAGCGGTGTAATAACAAATCCCGCTTCACCTATTTTTGGAAGCAGCGGAAAGCCAAGCCGATTTATCGGCGGCAATGTAAATCCGTTCTGGACCGAGCTCGAGGTTTGGGTGCCGTCATAAACCTGCTTGAGCGGCTGGATCGGATTTAAGATCTCAATGCGGTATTTTTCGTCCGAAAAGATAGTAATAAATGATGCCGGAATAGCCTGGGCAATTGCTGACGTAGTGACATTGACCGATCCGCGAATTATCAGTGTTCTCATTGCTTTTAATTTGGCCCCGCCATGCGCTTCCAACACAAGTTTCGCCAATGTGATCTCAGCATCATAACTTTTCGCCGGCGAAACTGTAACTGGCGCTTTTGGTGTTTTAACGGACTGTCCGAAAACCCCAAAACTAATTGAAATGGTCATAACCGCTAAAGCCGCAATTTTCATCATAAAAATTCCCGATCAAACTACTATTTTGCTAAAAAAAGAAGAGATGGATATGCATTCAGGTCCATCTCTTCTAAATTATAATAATTTTCGTCCGGCTACCAGCTAAAACGTGCTGAAAGTTCAATACGTCTGTTTGCGCCGCCGCCGCCGAAACCGCCCCCGCCGCCGCCAAATCCGGCGAAACCAGAGCTGGTCGATGTCGATTGTCCAAATCTGTTAGAAATGAGGTTGCCGACCGGCGGGCTGAAATTTACATTATTGAACAGGTTATTAAAGCTTATGCCGAGGTTTAGATTGTACGGCTTTCTAGCTTCGCCACCGCCGAAACCGCCAAAGCCGCCGCGTCCTCCACCTTGTCCACCGCCGTCACCGCCGCGGCCGGCCGGAAATCCGCCACCACCGCCTGCGTTCGTCCCGCCGCGTCCCGCTGTCTGCGGCGACTTGCCAAACCCAAATGTTTTGCCCAAACGCACATTGACCGCAAAATAATTCGGACTATGGCCATAATTGCGTGGAATTATAGCATTTGGGTCCTGACCGGCAGTATCGCAGAACGAGTAGCTAAGTCCGCGTGATGTACAGGCAGCAGCCAATTGTCCAAATGTCGGACGCTCGGTAAATTGAGCGTCGCCATTTACATCCTGGCCGAGCGTAATATTAAACGGACGACCGGCGTTGGCGATAATGAACGGGCTCACTGAAATGGCCCATGGAAGCGTAAAATTGCCGCCAATCGTAAAACTATTGCGAATGTCGAATGAGGACCGGCCATATTCGTCCGTAAGATCATAAGTATATGACGGAAAACTTCCCGCTCCGTCCGAATTGCTGTTGGCAAAACCTAACCGGTAATTTCCAAAAAGTGAAAATTTCGTGCTGAATGTCGAGCGGAAGTTAACAACAAGCTGGTTTTGGTTAAGGACACCGCTCGACTCATATTCATAAATATTGCCGATCGACGGATTGGGACGCGGGGCGTTAGCACAATTGAGCTGGAGCGGACAGATAGGGGCATTTATATTACGCGACCTCAATACATGATTTGTTCTCGATCCAATATAAAACAAGGAAAGTGTGGTACGGGCTGGCAGTTGCCGCTCGATACCGAGAGCAACCTGAAAAGTTGACGGTGTCTGCAATTCAGGTGCGACCGTGCGAATGGTGTTAGATTGCGGCAGCGCTGCCAATATCTGTGCCGCCGTCGGAACATTAGTAACTCCGCCGATCGTAAATACCGGTTGTTGAAGCAACGCTATCGCCGCCGCCCGTCGGGCCGGATCAGGATCATTCGCACTTACCACTAAATTGATCTGTTCTGAACCGTTGAAACGCAGGGCCTGAAGCGTTAAATTTTCGCTAAAGCGCTCATAGAACAACCCGACCCCACCACGAATAACTGTTTTGGGCGCACGTGCCTTGCCCGCTCCGGGAGACCATGCAAATGAAAATCTCGGCGCGAAATTCGAGTTGTCACTGATATTCGTCTGATTCTCATAACGCAATCCAAAACTCAGCGTAAGGCCCGGATTTACACGCCAATCATCGGTTATGAATAAACCATAATCTACTCTTGAAATTTTTTGTTCAGGATTCCCGGTTATAATAGAGAACTGTGTAGGAAACGAAGTATCCAAAGAAGTATCCAAGATCGTATTCCTGTAATTTGTCAGATTAGTGAAAAAGAAATTCCCGCCAAAATTATTCTCAGATCGGTCCGTAAAGCTGGTACTCCGTATCCGCAGACCAAACTTAAGGCCATGCGCGGAGTTTTTACCGACGGATGTCGTTGTATAATTCTGAAATTCAAAACTATTGGCCCGGTTAAAGCTGACGCCGATCTGCGAACCGCCCCCGACAAAGGCATCGGCAACATTAACTGTCGGAATGGTATTATCCCCGATCTGGTCGCGGCTTGACCGGGTATATTCAAAACGGGTTTCGTTGATGGTCGTGGGATTGATTATCATCGTTTCCGTAAGCCTGATCTCGTGTTCGCTATTTTCCGTATTAAAGGCACGTGACGGCAGGGACGTGCCGTTAATTCCCTGATTCTGGGAAGTATTGCGTGTATAACCATAGCGTGCGACGAGCGTATTCTTGTCGTTTATCTGGTAATCGAACCTCGGATTGATCGAAAACCGCCGACTGGGAACCTGGAATTCCTGTGAGAAAGGTATCTCGTTCAAATTAGCATCAAGCAGACGGGCGTTTACGACCGCGTTATTATCCTGATCGCGGTTGCTGATGTCGAGAAAAAAGGATGATTTACCTTTTTTTACCGGGCCGGAAACATTTCCGCCATAAAATCTCGTCTGGCTCGGCGCCCTGTTTATTGAAAATGGGTTGCGGGAATTCAGGCTTTCGTCATTAAAATTGCCAAACGCGCTTCCGCGCCATTTATCCGAACCGGGCTTTGTCAAAATTTCGATCCGCCCAAAACCGAGCCTGTCGTATTCTGAGGAAAACGGATTGCTGTTGATCCTGATCTCACGGATCGAATCTTTCGGCGGAAGCTGGCCGCCGGTAAAACCGTCAATATAGATCTGTCCGCCATTCGGTCCCGCGGATGGCCCGGCGAGAGCCTGTAACGCAGCTTCGAGTTCATCGGGGTCATCCGGCAAGGCGTCAAGGTCCTTGTCTTTCAGAACCGTTGCACCCGCATTGTTCTGCGGATCGGTCGAAACGCCTTCACTACTCGAAACCTCGACCTTTTCTTCGACACCTTCAACCGTCATCTGGATCGTAAGTTCCTGCTTTTTACCAACCTCGATCTCGACCTCGGTATTTTCATACAACGCAAACTTGGGCGCGGAAACACGTACCGTATATTTGCCTGGAACAAGCGAAGCCAGGGAAAATTCGCCGCGTTGATTCGTCGATGTATTTTTTTCCTTGCCATCCGCAGAGGTGACCTTAACGGACGCACCAACCACTACCGCACCAAGAGTATCGACAACCTGACCGCTTAAATTACCTATTGTCTGGGCATGGGCCGATATATTAAAAACCAGGGCAAACATTCCGCCCAATATAAATAATTTTATAAATTTCATTTCTTTGTCTTATTAAAGCAATTTTTTATTTTTCTTATTAAAGCAATTTTTTAATTATGTAACGCTGTATTCCAAATGGTCGAACTGTAAGCATCGACGGCTTAAATCGAAACTGGCGTTACCTTCACTCTGCAAATTTCAAACAGATCTCTATGGAAAGCTGATACCGTCAAGTCCCGGGATACTGAGACTTTGAAAGCTCTGTCCAGCACGTTGCCCGCCTCCTACGGCTTGCGCCGCACGGATAAATGGTTCGACACCGGCAAGCAGTTTGATCGCCGTGATTCTTTCTGGATTGGCATTTTTGGAACTGGAAACCGCGATAATATCGCCTGCTTTCAGGTCAGCCGCCGTTATATTTGGAAAACGGTCAAGCATTTCATCAATCCCACCGGCCCGTTGTCCACCACCAAATCCCGGACGCCCACCGGCTGCTCCGTTAGGTGCTCCGGTTAATGTTCCGCCGGGAGTTGCTCCCGATGCCTGTCCGCCGGGCCGGGCCGCTCCAATTTGTGTGCCGGCCAGTCTCTGTGCCATTTCTTCCGGAAATTTCTTTAACAATGACGCTGAGCCAAGGGCGACCGTAATGTCTTTTTTTGATTGCAGGTCTGTAATAACGATCTCGTTTTTCGCTGCATCCACCGATTTGACGGTTCCGGCCACTGTCTGGAATGCGCCGGTAACGATCTCTTCGGCAATAAAGCTTGATCCATCTGCGCTCTTGTCTCCCAAAGCCCGCAACATATCACCCGGCTTGATCTCGCCGATCGAGCTTTCCGTTGCCTCGCTATATTTAACGGAATCGGCGGCGTAACGCCGGAATTTCGCATTTTCCTTTGGGGTCAATACGACCGTCGATATGTTAATAAGTCCGCGAACATCCAAGCTAATTTGATTGGTTTGCGGGTCGAGTTTGGCAACACGTCCGGAAATGCCGCGTGTTTTCCATTGCTCACTTTCCTTTGATTGCTTTTGGGCGATGTCAGCCTTCGTCATTAAATAGACCGCTCTGGCAGGCAGCGTTTTTTTGTCTTCGGAAATAAATCCTGTCACCAGCAGTTTGTCGCCGTTGCCGATGTCGGAAAATGCTGACGCAACTGCGGCCTTCAAACTTGGATTATCGGGCGGAACCCTTTTATATTCAGTCTTGTCGTTCAGCGTCACATCGAGCATGCCGTCCTTGGTCCGGATCACGATCTTATCGGCATCAATCGAAACGACATCGCCTGTGGCGACGGATGGTTTGACCGCCCCCGTCGGCGTTTGAGCTGAGATAATGGTCAATGAACCAAAAAGGAACGCGATGAAAATAAGCAAAAATAAATTGATTCGCATATAAAAAGATTAAAAGTCTGCTGTTAAATTATACGCAACTGTAACCGAAAAGTTGCCTTCAAGTTAGGTAAGACGTAATTTACATCTACAAGGTTTGATTTTAATTGTAAAGATTTGTAAACAAAGCAGATGGCGTCATTTGCCCGTCTTCCAGACGCTCGGCGAACGGGCGGTCAATACCAATCCGATACCAGCTGAAAATAAGGCTAAAAGAGCAAAGGTCCACAAATATGGAATCGATAATAAAACCGTCCAAACAATTACGCCAACAAAGATCGCGAGGGTTTCCGATTGGTTCTTTTCCGAAAGAAAGTGTTTTTGCAGTAATTTCCCAAAGCTGACATGCAAAGCCACGCGGCCAAAGACGAAGGAAAGCATCAGCAAAACAAACGACATAAGGCCGAAAACGACACTTAAATAGTTAGGCAAAAAACTTATACTTCCGATCACTCCGATCGTTGCGACCAAAAGTGCAAAAAAACCGACCCCAATCACTTTAAGTGTTGAAAGATGAATACGCGCAATCGCACGGCCAACCGCACCGGGAGCAATTGTGGCAAATCCGATCGAAACGACGAACCAAAATAATATGGAAAGTAACCGCTGCGCAAAAAAAGCCAAAGAAAGGTTGGGAGAAAATATCTGTGACGGATCTTGTGAAATGCTGCGAAGCTCTTCCTCAAAAACCCCGATCATAATGGTTTCCTTGCCTTCATTTCGCAGAGGTTCCTGTAACTCGGGTTTATACGATCCGCCAATAACAATTACATCACCCCCGACAAAAGCATCTTTCTTTTGTATTATCGAACCACCGATCGTACCTACGTCGCCTTCCACACGTCCTTCGATAATTATATCTCCACCGAACGTGAAAACGCCTTTTGCGCTTTTCTTAATGATGACCGTTTTGCCGAATGAAATAACATCGGTCTCATGGGCGTCGTCAACAGTCATCGTTTGTTGATCTGCCGATAGTGTCGGTTGATTTTGGGCAAAAAGAGACGACGATATGCCTAAAAACAACAGTATCGCGACAAAAGCATTGCACAAAACGATCCGCTCAAAAAAAAATAATGATTTTATTGTTAATGAATGTTCCACTGTTCAAACCCGTTTTACTGTGAGGGCCGGCTGCCGCGAAATATCAAACGTGAACAGGCGAATAATGAAAATCCGAATAAACCCGCGAATAGCAGGAACGAAAGATTAGAACTAAAAAGTATTTGCGAGGAAAGCGTCCTTACAATTACGACCGTTCCAATAGAAACACTGTATGTAAAATGAAAGACAAAAACCGCGACCGCAGCGATCTGCTCAAAGAGCTTAGCAAAAACCCTTACTGGTGTTTCAGCGTCACTTCCAAGAGCAAAAAGAATGAACAGAAATAACGCCGTGCAGATAAATATTGCATTAAAACGTTCACGTGAACGCCGCAGCCCGCTGACCTTGCTTTCGGCATTGGCAATAATTGTTTTGGTGAAATTTTTAGGAAGCTCGAATTCCTGTTCGCTCTCCAAAGATGAGCTGAGAGCCGAAAGAAACTTCTTTTGCTGATTTAGATCTTTGGAACAAACGCCGCAATCTGCAAAATGCTTTTCCAGCTCCATTTCTTCGAACGGAGATAATTCGCCATCGATATAAGCGGATATTTCGCTTGATGGACAGCTGTTTTGTATTTGATGAATCTGCGATGTCATTCGCCCAAAACCCAACCTCTGTTTAAATACCCGAAAATCCTCTTTCGAGAAATATTTCCCGCATCATCTCCCTGGCCCTGAATAACCGGTTTTTGACGGTTCCCAGCGGCAGGCCGGTGATATCAGCGATCTCGTCATAACTCAGATCCTGTGAATGCCTAAGTAAGATCAGCTCACGATACGGTGCGGGCAGACGTTTTACCACGGCATTGATCTGTGTCCGCCATTCGCTTCGCTCACGGTCCTGCTCTGGCGACGGGCTGGGACTTTCGATCTGAAGTTGATACGTGCCGTCGGCGTTTTCGGTTTCGATACTTTGTGGATTTATTGTATTTCGCCGCATGTGATCGATCGCGGCGTTGTGGGCAATGCGGTAGAGCCAGGTGGAAAATTTATACTCTGCGCTATATCTTTCAAGCGAATTATAAACTTTGATGAAAACTTCCTGTGTCACATCAAGCGAGAATTCATAATCGCCAAGCATACGGAAAACATAGCCGGTGATCGGCCTTTGATATCGCCGGACGATTTCTTCAAAGCCGTCTTCTCTGCCCCGTATGGCCCCGGCGATAAGTTCGCCATCGGCCAAATCCCGTATATTCCGTATCGCGATCGATGATGCAGTCATAATGCTTTTTTCATACGCCTGATTATTTAATATAGTTCCACGGTATCATAAATGATGTCCGTAGATATTATATCGTTAAAGTGACAAGACGAAGAAAATAGTGGCCGGCGGTAATTTGTCGGTGGTCAGTTAAAGATTTTTTCACTTTCGGTATCTTTTCTATTGGCACCTAACGGCAGCCGTAAGCTGCCAAGCCTGCCGGTGCTGCAACATCATCGAAATTAAGGCTGCCGGCAGGTATGTTCAGGCCAACTTCATCAGGGCGAAGAATACGCAGGGCGGCACCTAAAGCCTCGGCGGAAATGTCCCTGATCTTTGCCGGGACCAGATCTTTGCCGATTATCAGGAGCTTATCGAGAAAATTACCACTCCGGCTGTCCGCAAAACGGTCATTATAAAACATAAGAAGCCGGTAAATTTCATCGTCCCGCTCATTAACGGTACACGTTACAGAGCGAACAACGGCTGGCTCGCCGGCACGCATGAGCATCGCCGTAAAGCCGTCATTCTGTGAACTTATAAGCAGCGAATCAGCATTAGCCGAATTATCCAGCAGCCACCTCGTTTCACTAACCGCACGCGGCAATATCAAACCGGCCTTCCAGCCCAGATTCTCAAAGACCGTCTCATACTCGTTAATGACGGAAAGCTTGACCGCTGTCGCAAAATAACGAATATTCCCTTCCCTGTCAGGTGCGATCTTTTGCCGGGTGATCCGCAGATCGGCCGCAGGTGCTCCAAAGCTCTGCTCCGCTTTCCAATCAAGTATTTCTTCGGATTCAGTTTTTGCCGCACCGCTGTCCAGCGTCAAAATTGTCGATCTCGCCGTATTGCTGGGCAGCGATACGGACCAGTGTTTCTGATTCATTAACCCGGAAGCTACGACCGCCTCTTCCAGCAGGGTGCGAAGTTCCGGTTGACTCGAAATATTTTGCTCCAAAAAGCTCGGCTTTAGTAAATTCGCCGGCAACTCAATGGTCGCCGCCTGTCTGATGCCAAACGAGCCGCGGCCTTCTTTCTGCAGGGCTAGCGCGGTGACACTGTCTTTTTCAAGCCCAATGGCCGCTTTCGGATAATTCGGTTCGGTTAATACTGATAACATTGTTCTTTAACTAAAACTCGTGAGTGGTAAATGGTTATTGGTTATTGGTTATTGGTTATTGGTGATTGGTGATTGGTTATTTAAGCATTCTTTCACTTTTCACTTTTCACTTTTCACTTTTCAATATTCCTCGTATTTTTTCCCTTCGCTGTCTTCGCCTTCGGCAAGGCTTTTAACGTCCTTCAAACCTTTCTCGGAATCGGGTGACGATGGGTCATCGCCCTGAATTTCTTTCCATTCGCTCTTTTCACTGATCGGATCGACCGGCTTTTCGCGCAAATATTTTCCTTCTACCAGTTGATCCACCGACTGCGGAGCTTTACCTTTATCGGCCGCAAATTGATCGATCGCTCGTCTTATTTGCCAAAGGTTTTCGCGCAAAACGGTTTCACGTGCATTTTGGACGCTTCGCTGATATGTCGGCAGAGCGACCGAAAGAAGAATGATCATGATAAACATCGCGATCATTAATTCAAGCAGCGAGAAACCCTTTTGATCACGGGTCAAAGATGCCCCTGACTGCGAAAATTCATCGTTCCGCATTCCGCTTTCCGCATTTAGAAAATTACCAGTCACTATATTTTTCTCCGTTTAGAGCCTCTTCCTGCGAGGCGGAATGAACATCGAAAACATTGACACTATCCCAGGAATCATCGTCTTTCGATTGGTATGATGAACGGAATTTCCAGTTCGTTTCCCCGGTTATCGGGTCAATCGGCAATTCACGCAGGTAATATTTGATGATCTCCTTGGTCTTATTTATGTCCGTCGCCTGTGTCCTGTCGTTTCCAAGCCCGCGGCCGCCGCGTAAATTAAGGCCGCGTTCCTTGACCCTAACACCGCTGGCCAAAACATCCATTGATGGCGGGAACCGGTCAAGATTCTCGGAGTCAAAGATCGTGCAGTCGTCGATCACGACGCGGCTCCTTGGGTCAGGCGGGGCGGGAACACCACCTCTATTCACTGTCGGATCACCTGTTGTAATGGCACCGGCGGGACATGACCCGAGAGTATCGCGTTTGAATTCGTCGATCGCACTCCGCATCAAACGCAGGCTTTCCCTTAAACGGATTTCTTTCTGCCGTTTTACCGCGTTTTGGGCAAGCGGAATAGTACCCATGATAAGGACGGAAAGGACGGTCAGCGTCACAACAAGCTCAAACAAAGTGAACCCGTTGGCCAATCGCGTTTTTAGACGTAATTTATTCGCCGGAATTATACTGGACCTGGCCCTTTGGCTGTGGACATTGGGATCCGGACATTGGACTAAATCCTTCATTTTAGAATTTCACCGCGAAATTCCTGCCGTCGGCCGCAAGAAAATTCAGCACGTCTTTCTCAAGCGTAATTTCCGGGGTTCCATCCGCCAACGCCTCAACTTCGACATATGCAAGGATCCCCGCACCGCCAACCGAGCCTTCCGCCAGCGATAGCGAAACGAACATCTTGCCATTTTGGTTAAGGAACGGTGTGGCATTCTTATTCGCCATATTTGTTCCACAAATATCGCCGAAGCTGACCGAACGGACCGCCAGCTTTTTATCATCAAACTTCAGGCCGATCACCGCCGAGCGGAACATTGCCGTGCTTTTGACCATGACCGCGATCCTGGTTTTCTCACCTTTTTTCATCGACGGCAAATTTGGCTGGATCTGCAATTCGGCCAACGGTGCCGTCACCGGGGCCGTTATTCCGGGATCGGTGGAAGGGCTTAGCGTATTAACCCGTTTCTCCGTATTCTGCACCGATGTGTCCGAGGTTTTATCTATCCCGATCGTTTTTACGCTCGTCTCTATCGGGCGTAAATTAAGTGCCGCAAGGCCGGCGTTCGATGGGGCTGAAACGGCCTGGTTTTCCACGGCTGCAGCGTCGGCAGCTTTCGGCTGCGGGACAACGCCGCGAACATAAGTCGGTGATTCAACCGGCTGGTCAGGTAATTGGACCTGGGCCGTATTCGGAAGGCGGCGGGCCGTGGCGAGCAATTCTTCGCGATCTTCTTGAACGATCATTGCCTCAAGCGAATTGTTTGTCGGCGTTGCCAGACTTCCTGTCTGTCTTTCTTCCTCATCTTCCGGCAAGATCGCAGGTGCCCTGATAACTCTCGGAGTGACCGCGATCACTATATCGACCTGCCTGTTGTCTTTGGTCGGAGCTGTGAAAAGCCGGCCGATAAAAGGTATCAGCCCAAGTAGCGGCAATCCTGTCCGGCCATTAGTTTCATTATTTTGAGCAACACTTGCCAGAAGAAGTGTCTTATTATTCTGAACGCGGGCCGTTCCCTTTATCGTCCTCTCCGTAAATGTGGGGATCAGGCCGGTTGTGCCGTTCGATCCGGTTACGTCTTTTGACTCGATTTCCATCGCCACCTGAACATCCTGGTTCGGGAAAACGATCGGCTTAAACTTTAATGTCAGACCAACCTCTTCATAATTGATCACGTTGGAAACAACACCGCCGTTGCTGGGGGTATTTCCGTTGCCGGTGACAAATTGTGCGGTTTGAACCGGAACCCGCTGTCCGATACGGGCGGACGAATCTTCGTTGTTGAAAGCGTGTATCTGCGTCGAAGCGATCAGCTTGGTGTTGCTTTTAGTTTGAAGGGCAGATATCGAGCTTATCGGCAAACCAAGAGCTATACTTGCAATATCGGTTCCCGTGAACGGAAGACGTGAAGTAATAGGTCCAGTGCTTCCCTGTGTGGCCAGCGGGAAGCCGACACCGCCGATGTTCGACAATTGGCTGGACGTTCCCAGTTGATTTCCAAATTGCAGAAGATCGCTTTTATTTACTTCATAAATGGCGACGTCCATGACGACTTCCGCCCGGTCTTTGTCGAGCGAAGATATCAGCTTGCCTATCAGTCTTATGTTTTCCTCGGTATCGCGTATCGTTATGCTGTTGGTCGCCGCATCTTCAAGCACTATGGTCTGGCTTCTGCCGGGTTGGGCCGGAATAGCGGACGTGATCACCGCCTTGACATCTTTCGGGCTGGCATTTGCGAGATAAAATGTACGCAAAACAAGCTGTTGAAAATTTGTGCGGCGATTTCCGGTCGCAACTAAGATCGTCCGGGGGCCAACTCTTTGAAAGAAAAGGTTCTCCTGCAGGAATATATAATCGAGTGCCTTTGCCGGTGTAACGGCCCTAAGTTCGATCTTTACCTGTCTGGTATCGAGCCTCGATTCGGTATCGAACAGGACATTCAGGTCAAGGTCCTTTGCAAGGTCCTTAACTAAGGTCTGAAGCGGTATGCCGCTCGGAAAAGGAAGGTTGCGTAGTTGTTCAAGTCTTTGCGGCACCTGAACATCCGGTGCTTTCTGAACATTATAACCGGTTGGAAGCAATTTAACTTTGCCGTTCTCGTCTGTCTTTCCTTCCGGATTTCCGCCGTCTTTAACCTGCGTTTGCAGCCGGATCATCCGTGCCATCTCAGCTTTTGCCAGTTCATTGACCGGATCGAAGGCATACGCCTTTCGAAATGCAGCATATGCACCTTCGTAATCCTTTTCTTCGGCAGCCAATCTAGCCTTTTTCATGAACATCTGTGAAGCGTTAAAAAGGGCCCGCTGCAGATGCAGACGGTATTCCGGGTTCTTCGGGTCTTCCGTGACCGCGAGTGCGAATGCCTCAACTGCCTGGTCCCATTGTTCAGAAACCTCGTGCTTCAATCCGGTGCGGAAAAATTTCTTTCCGTCACCGAGCGCAAGTACTGCCATGGGCGACAATAATGATGTTACTAATACAAGTGTCAGAGAGAAGCGGAGATAAGCTGATCTTTTCATAATTAACCTGCCGTACAAATGGAGTGTTCACAAGCCTCGTTCCGCGTTTTTACACGCTGCCCGATAAGCAAAGTTTCAAAAAAAATTCCTGTTAACGGAGCCGAGAAAGCGCCGCTTCTAATATTGTGCCGAAATATAGAAAAAAGCAAGGTTTTATTATCCAAATATGTGGAAAAAATCATTACGCATTAGGATCTTACCGGTTTTACAGTTAATGCCCTGCTTTCAACATTTGCCGCCGAAGGTAATCGAGTGCAGCTTGGCTTGAGCGCCATCGGATCAGGTAACGGTCGCCCGGCAGCATCATCTTCATGGACTTAGTGATGGCTGCATCTGAATATCCGACAAATACAGTGCCGACCGGTTTTTCTTCCGAGCCGCCATCCGGCCCGGCGACCCCGGTAACGGATATCGCATGGTCGGTCCCTGCCCTTTGCCGCATTCCAGCCGCCATTGCTTCGGCCGTTTCGGCGCTGACTGCTCCGTATTTTTCCAATAGCGATGCAGAAACTCCGAGGTTCCTGGTCTTTGAATCATTGGAATAAGTAACCGCAGCTTCCAAAAAGTAAGCGGACGAACCCGGAACATCGGTCAGCCGCATGGCAATCATCCCGCCCGTACAGCTTTCGGCGACAGCCAGAGTTTCCCGACGCTTCGACAACAATTTGCCGACGACCTCTTCCATTGATTCGCCGTCCAGCGAAAAAACCGCGATCCCAAGTTTTTCAGCAATTTTCCCGGCGACATCGTCCAAAATGGCAAGTGCTGAACTATCAGAATCACCCTCCGCAAAAAGATGGACCTCGACCTCGCTTTTATTAAAAAGTATTGAAGTTTGGAGCGAACCGTAAGATGTATAGATCGGGGCTATCGCCTCATCGACCGCGGATTCGCCAATACCGGAAACCTTTAGAATTCGCCTTTTTACAAATATCTCGCCGGCTTTCGCCTTCAATTTTGGCAAAACAAAGTTTTCAAACATTGGCATCAATTCACGCGGCGGCCCGGGAAGCACGACCAGCGTAATGCCGCCATTTTGACGGCTGTCGGGTAGGCATTCTGCTTCAAGCAGCATACCGACCGCGGAGCCGTTCGGATTCGGCAAAATTTCAGATCCTTCTATCACGAACGCCTGACGTTTGTTGATCTCCGGCATTTCGCGGCCCCAACGCTTAAATCTCGCCCGCAGTTCATCAACCAGATACTCGTGAAAAACCAGCTCACGGCCGACCGCTCGTGCCGAGACCTGTCGCGTCACATCATCTTCTGTCGGCCCCAATCCGCCTGTCGAGATCACGATATCCGATCGCTTGACCGCATCTTTTATGGTTTCCTCGAGCCGTGCCTCATCATCGCCGACGATCGTCTTGAGTTTGACCTCGACGCCGATCTCATTAAGTTTTCCGGTGAGCCAAAGACTGTTGGTATCGGTCTTATCAGGCGTCAACAGCTCTGACCCGACCGCAATAATTTCCGCTGAAAGCATAATTCGTCAATGAAAAATGGAATGAAAAATGAAAAACTGACAATGGAAAATGGACTATAAAAAAATCTACAGAAGTCTTACATTGTCCATTGTCAATTTTCCATTGCTTACTTGAATATCTCGACCACCGGTTTGCCATCGCTGTTGATGTAGGCTCGATACATACCTTCGGAATTGAACGAAATGCCTATGTTGCCGAATTTGTCGACGGCGATAATTCCGCCGTCACCACCGAGATTTTGCAGCTTTTTATGGATGACCATGTCCGCCGCGTCCTGAACGGTCAGCCCTCTGTATTCCATCAAGGCCGAAATGTCGCGGGCAACCCCGAGCCGGATAAAAAATTCGCCCCAACCTGTCGCTGATACCGCACAAGTATCATTGTTCGCATAAGTTCCGGCACCAATTATCGGAGCGTCGCCAATGCGTCCATATCTTTTGTTGGTCAATCCGCCGGTCGATGTGCCGGCCGCAAGATCGCCGTTTTTATCGAGTGCGACAGCTCCGACCGTACCAAATCTGTTATACGGCAGGCTTGAAGCCAAATTGGTGTTGGAACTGACTTTTCCCGCTGCTTCTTTTTCTTCTTTTAATATTTTTTGCAGGGCGTCCCAGCGCGGCTGTGTCCAAAAATATTTCTCATCGACAAGTTCGATCTTCTGCTCTTTTGCAAAACTTTCTGCACCGTCTCCGGCCATCATCACATGCGGCGATTTTTCCATTACGGCCCGTGCAAGTGTGATCGGATTTTTGACATGATGCAGGCTCGCAACCGCTCCGGCGGCCAATGTTTTACCGTTCATGATGGACGAATCAAGTTCATTTTTGCCGTCATGGTTAAAAACTGCTCCTTTTCCGGCGTTGAAAAGCGGCGAATCCTCAAGCATACGGATCGCAATTTCCACGGCGTCAAGGCCGCTCTTTCCAGCTTGCAGGGCTTTATAACCAGCGAGCAGAGCTTCCTCAAGTTTTGCCCGATACTCCTTTTCCTGTTCAGGCGTCAGCGAACCTCTTGTTATGACCCCGGCACCGCCGTGAATAACAAAACCCAGCCGCGGTTTCTGCGGCCCTTGCAGCTGTTTGATCTCGGCAAAACCGCCTTTTTGCCCAAAGGTAAGTATCGGCGAAAATGTCATGCCGACGACAAAAAATAAAGTGAGGATCTTTTTCATAAATTTTGCTCCTGATAAGGTTTGAAATGCCCAAAGACTATCATATTTGAGCAGGCGTTTTCATGTTGTCACTATAATATTTTCGAAAGATCGCACTCTGTGCAAGCAATTCGACCTCTTCGACCGCCCAAGGCGATATTTCTGATCCCGGACTGTTCAATGAAAGCCGGAATTCTTCCCAGTCAACCCATTTAAGATCAGCGATCTCGTCCGGATCCGGCCGTGGCTTTGCATCTGTAAAGCCAAATAAGACGGGACAAAGCTCATTTTCCACGACGCCGTCTTTTTCCGCCCGGTACCTGAAATCGGGAAGTGCCATCGTTAGTTTCGTTTTTTTCAGGCCAAGCTCATAGCCAACGCGCCTCACGGCAGCGTCCGGCGTGCTTTCATGCAGCATGGTATGGCCGCAGCATGAATTTGACCAGACACCGGGCCAGGTCTTTTTGCTAAATGCACGCTGCTGCAGCAGCAATTCGCCTTTCGAATTAAAGAGAAATACCGAAAATGCCCGATGAAGTTTGGTGTTGCCGTCATGAACTTCCGATTTCCGGCGGGTGGCAACAGGCGTGTCCGCGTCATCCACCAATACGATCATTTCGTCAAAAGCATAGTAAAAAGCTCTATAAAATAAAACCGATCCGGCAAATATTGACGCCCCGATCAATGCCGGAACGAGCAGGCCGGCAAATGCCGATAAAGCCGTCCAAAAAAATATAATAAAAACGGCACTCACCGTAAGCTGAGCCGGAGCAGGCAGCAACGGTTTTATGTATGTGATAAAACCCTCAAAAATGAGCGATCCGATAAAGCCCGAAAATAACCAGCCTAAGAAATTCGATGCCGGAACGCCATAATAAATGCCGCCCGCCGGATAACTCCAAAAATTGAGTGTCACCGCGCCAGGGTCAAGCACCAGATCGAATGCCGTTAAAATCAGTGTCGTCAATACGATCCGTAATATCCGTGAAGATGTTAAATTGTATGAAACTGCGTATGCGGCGAACATCAACGGCGGCCACGCGAAAGCCACGGTCCACGGCACTAATCCAAAAAGTTTGGATCCAAGGTGTTCTGAATAGCCGAAATGTCCATAAGGAAAGCCGGAAATTATCGCTGTGGTCTCGATCAGCAAAGCGTAAATGCCGAGGATGACGATCAAAATAATGCCGTCACGCCGCCCGAGCCACATTTTTGCCGCCCAATATGAGGGCAAAGCGAAAAGAAGAACGTTTATTGCCGAAATGTAATGCGAGCCTTGCGGAAGTTCGACATTGGCCATAAAGAATGCCCCGACCGCGAGAAAAAATAATATGAATACTGATAAAATTGCCTGTTTACGATTCCTGAACATTGTTAAGCTATAATGATATATGCCCGATATCCGATTTTTGCTAAAGGTCAGCCGGCCTAGATTCTGGATCTACATTTTCGGTCCGTATATTGTTGGTCTCGCGGCCGGGGCAAATGTAAAAGAAGAATTTTTGCGTATCGACGCCCTTATTTTCGGGCTTTTTTTTCTGTTTCCAGCGAATCTGCTTATTTACGGCATCAATGACATTTTCGATTTTGAGACTGACCGCTGGAATCCAAAGAAGATCAAATATGAAACGCTCGTCCGCCCCCAATCTCATGGCTGGCTGATATTCTGGATCGCTGTGTTAAACATTCCGTTTATTGTCGCCGTGTGCTTTTTTGCCCCGCTGGCATTGCCGTCCCTTGCGGGATTTTTGTTCTTTTCGCTTTTTTATTCAGCCCCGCCGATTCGTGCAAAACAAATTCCGTTTCTGGATTCTCTTTTTAATATACTTTACGTTTTTCCGGGAGCCTTCGCATATCAAATGTTGACCGGCTCTTTTCCATCGTTTGCCGTTCTTTTGGCCGCCGGTTCATGGACGATGGCAATGCATGCTTACTCGGCAATTCCGGATATAAAAGTCGACGAAAAGGCCGGCGTCCCGACAATTGCTACCGAACTTGGAGCAAACGGCACTCTCTGGTTCTGCATGGCGTGTTATCTGATCTCGACATTCGTGACCTTATTCATTGGCTCGCCCGTATCAATACTTGGCTTAATATATGTCAGTTTGGTGAGATATTCCTTTTATGAAACGGACGACAACGGCATTTTCAGCGTTTACCGTTTTTTTCCATATATAAACGCCGTCAGCGGTTTTTTTATTTTTTGGTCGGTCGCATGGTCAAAATTCTTTTAGAGTCATACAAATATTCGCCGTTGGCGTCCATATCCGCGACGATCCGATATCGATATGAAACTATAAAGATTTCATCGGCTCCGCAGTTTTTATTCCGTGAACACGCTTGTAAACAAGTTCCGCGCTGATCAGGCAGATCTGCGTACCGATACCCGGATTCGTTCCGGCCCCGACATAAAAAAGATTTTTAACTTTTTTTGACTGATTTTTTGGCCGGAATATCGCCGTCTGCCAGATCGTGTGGGCAAGGCCGAGGGCCGTTCCTTTCAAACTATTGTAGTCTCCGGCAAAATCCGCCACCGTGTATATTCGTTTATATTCTATTTTTCCGCGTAGGCCGGGAAGATTCATTTCCTTTTCCATTAATGCCAAAACCCGGTCTGCATATCGCTCTTTTTCTTCTTTCGATATATCCAGGCCCGAAGCGATCGGCACCAGCACGAACAGATTCTCTTTGCCTTCCGGTGCGACGCCCGCATCGGTCACGCTCGGTGCACACACATATAAAGAAGGCTCATCCGGCAATTGCGGATTTTTGTAAATGTCATCGAAATTCTTTCGCCAATCTTCGGAGAACAGCAAATTATGATGGATCAGCGATGGCAATTTTTCATTGACGCCGAGATACATTATAAAGGCTGACGGTGCTAGCACTTTTTTATTCCAATATTTTTGTTTGTGTGTCTGCCACTTTTCGGCAAGCAATTTGGTCTCGGTAAACCACATATCGGCATTCGAGATCACGATGTCCGCCGGAACCGTCTCACCGTTTTCGAGACGAACACCGGTGGTTTTCCCTTGTTCAACAATTATCTCAGCGACCGCGGAATTCGATCGCAGCACCGCACCGTTCTTTTCCGCTATCGCCACCAATGAATTTATCAGCTCGTAAAATCCGCCCTTCGGATAGAAAACGCCTTGATTAAAATCCATGTGCGACATCAGGTTATACAAAGCCGGAGCTTCGTACGGCGAAGTACCGAGGAAAACCATCGTGTATTCCATGATCTGCCGCAGCTTTTGCGATCTGAAGAATTTCGACACGAACGAATGCATGTTCGAAAAAACCGAGAGCTTTTGCCCTTCGGTCGCAACACGTTTGTTGAGAAAATCGAATATCGTGTCGTAGTTCTTATACATAAAGTGCTGCGTCGCAACACCGTATTGATATTCGGATTGTTTGAGATATGCTCTTAATTTATCGCCGGCACCGGCTTCTATCGCGTCGAATGTTTTGGCATCAATGTCTATATTTGAGTTTATATCGACATTGTCGGGGCTATTTCGAAAGAATATTCGATAGGACGGCTGAAGGCGTTCGAGCGTCATGTGATCGCTGACCTTTTCACCCACGAGGTTGAAATAATGTTCGAACAGATCGGGTGCAAGATACCACGACGGGCCCATGTCGAAACGAAAACCACTGTCCTCGAACACATTCGCCCGGCCGCCAAAATTTTGATTTTTTTCAAGAACGGTAACGTCGTAACCTTTTTTGGCAAAAAGGCCCGCAGTACCGAGTCCGCCGATCCCGGCACCGATGATCACAACTTTTTTATTCATAAACGCCCGCAAGGGCTTTTATCGAGAGGGCGATCTTTTGTTGAGAATTTGTCCGGACGCGGCCTGCATAAACATTATAATTGGCCCGTTCGATCTCTTTCAGAATAGCTTTATAAAGCACATAAGAAACCCGGACCGCAAGCCGGCCGCGCCAATGAAGCATTTTAATGCCCGGTAATGCTTGGCGATATACGTCGCGGTTTCGCTCGATCTGAAACTTCATGAAAGCGGTAAATCTTTCGTCGTTCGTGTGTTTAAAAATATCCTTGCGGTCGAGGCTGAATTTGGCCAATTCATCTTCGGGCAAATAAACACGGCCAAGATCGTCGCAATCTTCACGAATGTCACGAAGAAAATTCGTCAGCTGAAACGCGTAGCCGAGTTTTAACGCAAAAGGAAAAGCTGCCTCGGACGAAAATCCAACGATCCGCGTCACCATCAACCCGATCACGCCCGCCGAACCGTACATGTAATCTTCAAGTTCCGCGTAATTTGCGTAGGCATTCTTTTCTTCGTCCTGAAACATTGATCTCAGAAACGCCTCACCTTCGCCAACCGGAATATCATACTTCTTAAAAACATGCACAATGGCATTCATGACATCGTCATTGCTGCCGCCCTGCTCCATTGCCAAAAGCCATTGCCGTCGCCATTCATCAAGTTCGGCAAGAGCGGCACCCTTATTCTTCGCCTTCGGATCGTCAACGATCTCGTCGGGGATCCGAGCAAACGCATATACGGCATAAATTCCGATACGCGTCTCACGAGGAAAAAACTGCGTCGCGAAATAAAAGCTCGTTCCGTATTTGCGGGTGATCTTTCGGCATTTCTCAAATCCGGCAGTAAGCCGTAATGCCTCCGGATCATTATTATCTGAATCGAATTGCAGACCAAGCATAGCCTTTTTATAGTTACTGCGGAAATCTCCTGAGATCGAAATTTACCGTTTGTTTAATGTGTGAATTGAACTCAAAACTATTTTCGTGCTGAAGATTTGTTCGGATTCAAACAAAATAATATTTTCTGCAATTTAAGATAACAGAAGATCACGGACTTTCTTCATATCTTCCCAAACCTCGCGTTTCTTGCGCGGATCGCGAAGCAGATAAGCGGGGTGAAACGTCGGCATCACTTTCACACCAAAATAATCGTGAAATTCGCCGCGCATCTTTGTAATGCCGACCTTTGTTTCCAACAGATTATGGAGCGCCGTATTGCCCATCACAACGATCACCTTTGGACGGATGACCGCGATCTCACGAAGCAGGAACGGGCGGCATGTTTCCGCCTCGGGCAGCGTCGGCTGACGGTTTGCCGGCGGCCGGCAGCGGTTGATATTGCCGATAACGACATCTTCGCGCTTCATGCCCATTCCTTCGATTATCTTCGTTAAAAGTTGCCCTGCACGCCCGACAAACGGTTCGCCTTTCGCGTCCTCGTCCGCTCCCGGGGCCTCGCCGACAAACATCAGATCGGCCTGAAAATTTCCGGTCGTGTGAACGACTTGTGTTCGTTCTAAATGAAGCGGACACCGCGTGCAATTGCCGATGTCGGCACGAATTTCTTCGATGGTTTCGACATCTGATTGCATTGTCGGACTTACATCACCTAACAACGTTTCACTCTCGATGTTACCGGTTTTGGCTATTGGCATTTCAATTTTTACAGGCTCGTTATTTACTGTTCTGGATTCGGCGGCCGGTGCGGACATTCTACTTCCGAGTGTCGGCAGGGCTGAAAGCCTGGAGCTTTCCGCATCTTTGCGAACGCTTTTCAAAGGCACTTTCAAGGCTTCCACCGGAACGTATTTTTCCAATGGTTTTGGGTCCGGCGACTGCGATCTCGGATCTAAAATTTCAGGCGTGAAATTTGAGGTCCGAGGTCTGGAATCAGCAATTGCCGCCATACTTACATTCAGATCTGATACACCAAGCTCCTGCAAGTAAAGTATCTGTTCTTTTACATCGCTTAATAATTGGGCTAATTCACTTTGTAAATGCATTAAATATTTCTCAATTTAACAATTTGATCCAATATCCTATCGGCCATGTCACGTTTTGACATCAATGGCAATTCGATCTGTCCGATCTCCGGCCCCTCATTTTCTAAATCAGTCGTTTTTTTATTTCTAACTAATATTGTTGCAATGTTAGTATCGGTATTAAAGCCCGCACCGCTCGCGGTAATGTCGTTCGCCACAACCATATCAAGGTCTTTTTTCTGCATTTTAGAACTTGCATAATTTACAACATTGCCGGTTTCCGCAGCAAATCCAACGACGAGCATGCCTTTCGACCGGTTTTTTGAAACGTCAGCCAGAATGTCCGGCGTTTTCTTTAGTTCCAAAGTCATCGTATCGCTGCCGTCTTTTTTGATCTTTGCCCCGGCAATATCTGCCGGACGATAATCAGCGACTGCGGCCGAGCCAATGAATACGGTCGTGTCGGGCAATTCTTTCATAACTGCCGAATGCATTTCATCGGCCGAGACCGCTGTCACGACATTCAAGTCCTTCGGCGGCCCAACGGTTGTTACGCCGGCGACGACAGTCACTTTCGCACCTCTCGCCTGCGCTGCTTCGGCAACCGCAAAACCCATTTTTCCAGACGAATGATTAGATATGAAACGCACCGGATCGATAGCCTCGCGTGTTCCGCCAACGGTGATTAAAATCCGCTCTCCAATTAGATCCTGCAATTGCTGACCGCTGATTGCCGACCGCTGCCCAGCTTCATTTTGTACTTCTGCGTGATGTTTCGTGGTTCCACTCTTCAAGAACCCAGTGGCTATCGCTGCCGGTTCTGACGAGGCGGAATCCGCTTCTCCGCGTCTCGGCGGCTCGGCGGCTAGGATCTTCAGCGCCTGCGCGACAATATTTTCAACATCCTCCAGCTTCCCCGTACCGACCGTCTTACACGCCAATTCCCCTGCCACCGGCTCGACGAATAGCACTCCGTCCTGCTTCAATTGCTCGACATTTCTAATAGTCGCCGGATTTTCCCACATCGAAGTATTCATCGCCGGAGCGATCAGCACCGGTGCGTTCGACGCGAGATAAGTTGAACTAAGCAGATCGTCCGCGATGCCATTAGCGAATTTTGCGATAATGTTCGCTGTCGCCGGGACGATCAAAAGCAGGTCGATATTTTGCGAAAAATTTATATGCGCGATCGGATCGGGATTTTCCGGGTCGTAATC
>JAYUCO010000032.1:0-27488 GCA_043740295.1 Pyrinomonadaceae bacterium
TGACGTCGCTTATTTTATCGATGTATTGCTGCCGACTGACAGATTGGCGAAATTTGTTTCCAATCACGCGAATCTTTCACAATATAACGAACTGCTTTATGCACTCGGTATTCGTTATATGCGCGATAGGCGTTGGAACGAAGCCCGATCTACGTTTCGACTGGTACAAACAAAATACGCACCGGACGCCTCATCTTTCAATGAAGATTATGACTTCTCAAAGGATCCCGATTGGGATTGGCAAGCTCCACTCATTAAGACTTCATGGGTAATGCAGGACCTAAAGACGATAGACGTTTTGGAACACCTGGAAAAAGCGGTCGAGACAGCCGAGGGAGATGAAGCAAAAGCCGAAGCTTTATATCAATTGGCCAGCTTTCAGTTCGATGCAAATTCTCTATTATTCTATAATCCCGCCGCATGGCACGGACAAAGATTTGAGCTTCTTGCTCAACTTGATACAAGCGACAACATGCGGTTACCGGGCGAATCTCAAATGATCTTTGAATACTCTCAATTGCACGAAACACTCGCGCGGGCTATACCGATCTATGAGGAAATTTTCGATAAATATCCAAAAACAAAAGCTGCCAAAGATGCTTTATTTTCTGAGGCAGTAGCACAGGAAAGGCTAGCTGATCTCAATCCTTATTGGCGAGAGATTTATTCACGAAATCTGTTCGTCGGGCAGCGGGTTGTAGATATCACCGATATTGGCCGCATTTATCCTAATTTTCGATGGCCGAAATCGCGAGACGGGTGGGAAGCGTCCACTCGTACTGTCCATGGTGGACCGGCATATCCAACACCACCTAAGCCTGCTCCAAAATTGACGCTAGCACAGCGGATCGTGCGAAAATTGGGAATTTTAACTAATCAATTCTCTTCAAAACTTAAACAGAAGACTAACGATGTTATGGAGATATTGTCGTCGTTATTTCGCAACAATGTGTACATAATTTTAATTGGATCAGGACTGCTAGGTATCTGGAAATATCGTCGAGGTAGGCAACCTTAAGGAGATTTGTAAATCCGGCATCTTTTTTTGCTCTGTGCTTCTGTGGTAGATTTCGTTTATGATCGCAGGATATTCTGGAACGCCGCTGGCGAAGAAGCTTGGTATTAAAGACGGCTTCTATGTTTTGACCGTGAACGCTCCCGGAGATTACGGCCGGTTGATAGCTCCGCTTCCGGACGGAGTTACTTTGTCGGAAAAGCCCCGCCCCGGGGTTGACCTTGTCCATTTGTTCACAAACAGCCGCGACGAGCTTTTTAGTAAGCTTTCCGAATGCCGCCATCTGATCCGGCAGGACGGTTCGATCTGGGTGTCGTGGTACAAAAAGGCCGCAAAGCTGCCGTCGGAGATCACGGAAGACACGATCCGCGAGGCCGCCTTCCCGATTGGCCTCGTCGATATAAAGGTCTGCGCGGTGGATGAAAAATGGTCGGGATTAAAGTTGGTGATCCGCAGGGAAAATCGTGTATAATCTGAAAATTCAAAAGTACCGCTAAAGTCAATCGACAGGAGTTTTATATGCCCGGACACGATCCGCGAATTGATGATTACATTGAACGTTCGGCCGAATTTGCAAGGCCGATACTTGTTCATATTCGTGAACTTGTACATCAGGCCTGTCCCGACATTATTGAAACAATGAAATGGAGCATGCCGTTTTTTGACCACAAAGGAACTGTTTGCAACATGGCGTCCTTCAAACAGCATTGTGCGTTCGGGTTTTGGAAACAATCGCTGCTCGAACAGGATGCATTTCCGGTGCAAAAAACGGCTATGGGCAGTTTCGGCCGGATCGGATCGCTTGCTGATCTGCCTGACAACAAGCTGATGATCGGCCTGATCCGGCAGGCGGTCAAGTTGAATGAGGAGGGCGTTAAGATAAAACGTGCGCCGGTCTCAAAAGACAAGCAGGAACTTGTTGTTCCAGAAATTTTAACCGTTGAGCTTTCGAAGAATATGGCGGCAAAGAAGACATTTGACGAATTTCCCTATTCCAAGAAAAAGGATTATGTCGAATGGATCACCGAGGCCAAAACAGAGGCTACGCGGGACAAGAGGCTTGCCACCACTATCGAATGGCTCGCCGAGGGTAAAGCGCGTAATTGGAAATACGAAAATTGTTAGATATTTTGATATAAGAACTTAATAGGAGAAAAAATATGTTAGGAGTCAAACCTTATATCGTGTTCGCTGGAAATTGCGAGGAAGCTGTCAATTTTTACAAAAGATCGTTAAACGGTTCGCTTAGTGAAATTTCCCGTTACGGCGACGCTCATATGGGAACAGATGCAGACAAGGATCTGGTGATGCATGTCGTTCTGACGATCGGCGATACGGTAATTATGGCCAGCGACAAAACACCGGCCGATCCGCCGGTCATCGGAAACAATATCCATATAGCTCTCGGCTCTGACGACATCGAGGGCACAGAGAAGATGTTCAACAACATGGCCGAAGGCGGCACGGTCACAATGCCGATGGCGGAAACATTTTGGGCCGCGAAGTTCGGTATGCTGATCGATAAATATGGCATCAACTGGATGTTCAATTGTGAAAAACCCCATGGAAACATGGCGGCTTGAGACACCGAGGCATTACGGAAATAGGCTGAGAAATCGTAATACAAACGGTTTCATTTTTATTTGATCCGCGTCTCGGCGGTGAAAATAATATCAATCAAAAGGAAAATTATGGCAGAACCAATTCTCGTAGCAAAAAAAGATGCAAGTGAGTTTTTCTTGCTCTGCAACATGGCCAACCGGCATGGTGTGATCACCGGAGCGACCGGGACCGGAAAGACCGTGACCCTGCAAAAAATGGCCGAGGGGTTCAGCCAACGCGGCGTTCCAGTTTTCATGGCCGATATCAAAGGCGATCTGACAGGCATCAGCCAGGCCGGCGGCACAAATCCGAAGATCCTCGACCGCCTGAAGCTCCTCGGCATGGAAAATGCCAGTTTCGAAGGCAGCCCGGTGACCTTGTGGGATGTTTTCGGCAAACAGGGGCATCCGCTCAGGGCGACGATCTCCGAGATGGGACCGCTGCTTCTGTCGCGTCTGCTGCAGCTTAATGATACGCAGGAAGGAGTGCTTTCACTGGCTTTCAAAATAGCTGATGAGAACGGCCTGATGCTGCTCGATCTGAAGGACGTGCAGTCGCTGCTGATATTCGTCGGTGAAAATGCGGATGAATTCACGCTAAAATACGGCAATGTTTCAAAGGCGTCCGTTGGTTCCATTCAGCGCGGCCTTTTGCAGATCGAACAGCAGCAGGGAGCTCTATTTTTTGGTGAACCGGCAGTAAAGCTTGATGATTTTATGCAGACGATCGGCGGAAAAGGCGTGCTGAATCTGCTTGCCGCTGACGAATTGATAAATTCTCCAAAAGTATATTCGACCTTTCTTTTATGGATATTATCGGAGCTTTTCGAGACTTTGCCTGAAGCCGGCGACCTGGATAAACCAAAACTTGTTTTCTTTTTTGACGAGGCTCATCTGCTTTTTAACGACGCCCCGACGGCGCTCGTCGAAAAGGTCGAACAGGTCGTCCGGCTTATCCGTTCGAAGGGCGTGGGCGTTTATTTCGTCACGCAAAGCCCGGCGGATATACCCGACAAGGTCCTTGCCCAATTAGGTAATCGTGTCCAGCACGCTTTGCGGGCGTACACACCGCACGAACAGGAAGCCGTTAAGGTCGCGGCCAAGAGTTTCCGCAGCAATCCTGACCTCGATACCGTAAAAACGATCACCGAGCTTGGCGTCGGCGAAGTTTTGATCTCGCTGCTCGACGAAAAAGGCGTTCCGACGATGGTCGACAGGGCTTTTGTCGTGCCGCCGGTCAGCCAGATCGGCCCGGTCACGCCGGAACAGCGGGCGCAGCTTATAAATTCATCGCTGGTCGCCGGACAGTACGAGCAGGTGATCGACCGCGAATCGGCATTTGAGATACTTCAGGCAAAAGCGACCGTCCGCATGGCGGAACAAGCTGCGGCCTCAGCCGAGCAGGAAGCGGCAAAACAGGAGCAAATGGCGGCAAAGGCCGAGAAGGCAGCCGCACGTGCGCCGGATACGGTCTTCGAATCGATCACAAAAAGTGTTGCCCGGTCCGCCAGCAGTTCGATCGGTCGGCAGATCGGAACACAGATCGTGCGTGGCGTGCTCGGTAGTATTTTTGGCGGGGCAAAGAAAAAAGGCAGTTGGTTTTAAAGTTATGATGTCACGCTTCAGTGTGTCTTAGGCATTTGCCGAAAGACACACTTGATGTATGACCTCACAACGAAATGGTAATGAAAAACGATTGGACAAGTTTTACCCAGCGGATCACGGTCGATGCAACCACCCGGTCGATATACGATGCCTGGGTGAAACCAGCCAATCTCGAAAAATGGTTTCTGTCGAGTGCTCTTTTTTCCACCCGGGAAAAGCTGCCGAGGGAACCGGACGGCCGTATAAAACCGGGTGATACCTATCGCTGGATGTGGCACGGATACCCTGAGAGCATTATCGAAACCGGCACCGTACTCGAAGCAAACGGACATAACCGCATCCGGTTCACGTTTACCGATGACTGTATCGTGAGCGTCGCGATCAACGTCGAAAATGGCGAACGGGTCGTCGAGCTTACACAAGAGCGGATTAAACCGGACGAAAAATTGAGGATCTATCTTGACTGTTCAAAAGGCTGGATGTTTTATCTGGTAAACCTAAAATCGATGCTCGAAGGCGGCATCGACCTCAGAAACAAAAACCAACAAATATCTAATGTAGTAAATGCCTGATCTTTGTAACGCCGGCTTTTAAGCCGCCGCATTATTCGGACGCGGGCAAGCTTCCCGCGGACAGCCGCCAGGATGGCGGCATTAACAAAAAATATGCATGAAAAAGACTCATTATTACTTGTCGGGACCGGTAAAGGCGCATTTTTATTGAACCGTAAACAAGGCAACAATGATTGGGCCATGAACGGCCCGCACTTTCCCGGACGTTCGGTTTACGCAATGATGCTCGACCGGCGAAATGGACGTGACCGTATATGGGCGGCGGCACAGAGCATGCATTGGGGCGCCGAGCTTGTCTTTAGCGACGACGGCGGGAAGACCTGGGACATGTCGGAGGAGATGCGGATAAAATTTCCGCTGGACTCTGAAACATCGCTGGAAAACATCTGGCAGATCGCGGCTGGTGCGGATGATGACACGCTTTACTGCGGCACGGCCCCGGCTGCTCTTTTTGAATCGAAGGACGCCGGGGAAACCTGGTCGCTGATGCGCGGCCTCTGGGACCATCCGCACCGGCCGCAATGGACACCGGGTTTCGGCGGCTTGGCCGTGCATACGATATTGACCGGCGACGATCCAAACATTTTGAAGATCGCAATTTCAACCGGCGGCGTTTATCAATCTGATGACGGCGGCGACAGCTGGAATGCTACCAACACCGGCGTCAAAGCATATTTCCTGCCCGATCAATATCCCGAATTCGGGCAATGCGTGCACAAGATCGTTCGCCATCCGCAAAAACCGGAAACGCTGTTTTTGCAAAATCATCACGGCGTTTACCGCAGCCGTGACGCGGGAAATTCGTGGCATGAGATCGAAACTGGACTGCCGTCGAACTTCGGATTTGGAATAACGGCGACCGCGACCGGCGATGTTTTCATTATCCCGCTCGAATCGGACGGCGTTCGTTTCACCTGCGATGGGAAACTCCGTGTTTACCGCAGCCGCGACGAGGGCGATTCGTGGGAAGCTACGGCGAACGGGTTGCCGCAGGAAAATGCCTTTGAAGTGGTCCTTCGCGACGCTCTCACCTCAAATGGCGACAATGTTTACTTCGGAACGAAAAACGGCAAACTCTTTGGCACGGACGATCTTGGCGGATCGTGGGAGCTCATCCAACATTCGCTCCCGGAAATTTATTGCGTCAAAGCATATAGCTAGAGGTGGGTTATGTCTTACAGGATCTATTTGAGCGGGCATCTGAAAAGCTTCAGCAACGGGCAAACGGAGATCGGTGTCGCGGGCAATCACAAAACGGTCGGCGACCTGCTTGCGTCGCTGTGGCGTGAACATCTGTCATTACGCGACCGCATCCTTACCGAACAAGGCGAGATCAGGGAACACGTCAATATCTATTACGACGGCGAAGATATCCGAAGGCAAAAAGGCCTGCAAACGCATGTCGATGCCGGCAGCGAACTGCATATCTTCAACGCCGTGAGCGGCGGGTAGCATCCGGCAAAAATCCGGCTTAATCCATCTGTCTCAACCGCAGCCTGAGAGCTTGCAGCTTGATAAAACCTTCGGCATCGTGCTGATCGTATGCGCCTGCGTCGTCTTCGAACGTAACGACGCGCTCTTTGTACAGTGAATTCGATGATCTGCGCCCGGTTATAACGACGTTACCCTTGTATAATGTCAGCCGTACTTCGCCCGAAACAGTTTGCTGTGTCTGGTCGATCATTGATCTGAGTATCTCGAATTCCGGTGCGAACCAAAAACCGTAATACACCGATTCCGCAAATTTTACACCGAGCGAATCGCGCAGCCGCATTACTTCACGGTCCATCGTGATCGATTCGATCGCACGGTGCGCGGCTTGCAGGATCGTCACGCCCGGCGTTTCATATACGCCGCGTGATTTCATACCAACAAAACGGTTCTCGACCAGATCAACACGGCCAATGCCGTGTTCGCCGCCAAGGAAATTCAATTTTTCCAGCAGATCGACCGCTCCGTATTTTTCACCGTCAATGGCGGAAGGCTCGCCTTTTTCGAATGCCAAAATGATCTCTTCTGCCCTGTCTGCGGCTTTTTCGGGCGATCTTGACAACTGGAAAATATCATCCGGCGGGGCTGCCCACGGATCTTCAAGAATGCCGCCTTCGTAGGAAATATGCATCAGGTTGCGGTCCATCGAATATGGTTTGTCGGCGGTCGCCGTGACCGGGATCCCGTGTTTCGAGCAATACGATATCAGGTCGGCGCGGCCCTTAAATTCCCATTCCCGCCACGGGGCGATCACTTTTATATCCGGCTGCAGGGCGTAATAGGTCAACTCAAAACGTACTTGATCGTTGCCTTTTCCGGTCGCTCCGTGTGCGACCGCGTCTGCGTTTTCAAGCCGGGCGATCTCGATCTGTTTTTTGGCGATCACAGGCCGTGCGAGCGATGTACCGAGCAGGTAAACTCCTTCATACAAAGCATTTGCCTTGACGGCCATCCAGACAAAATCCTTAACGAATTCTTCCCGCAGATCTTCGACATACAGCTTAGAAGCACCGGTCGCGATCGCCTTTTCTTCAAGGCCGCTCAATTCTTCGCCCTGCCCGACATCGGCGCAGTAACACACTACCTCGCAGCCGTAAGTTTCCTTGAGCCACAACAGCATCGCCGAAGTATCAAGTCCGCCAGAATAGGCCAGTACGACTTTATTGATTTTTTTATCCATAACGCAAAAATCCAAGTGGTAGAAAGGGTGTTTCTTATAATTTGCCCGGCGATCTTAAAATGAAACACGCTTACTGGACTTGTTGTTCCTATTGTCAGAAAGCCGAAACTAAGCCTACAATTATATGCACACGGAGATAATAATGACCAAATCGGATCAACTTTGGGGCGGCAGGTTCACTGAAAGGCCGGACGAAACTTTTTCCGCCTTTAATAATTCATTTCGATTCGATAAGCGCCTTTTTCAGGCGGACGTGCGGGCAAGTATCGCTCATGCAAATGGCCTTATAAATGCGGGTGTTCTGACGAATGAAGATGGCGGAGCAATAACCAATGGTTTGAGGTCGCTGCTTGTACAAGCAGAATCTGATACGTCTTTTTTTGACGCATCCGGTTCCGAGGACGTGCATTCCTTTATTGAAGCAAAACTGGCCACTCTAATTGGTGAGAACGGCAAAAAACTGCACACTGGACGAAGCCGGAACGATCAGGTCGCAACGTCTTTTCGCCTATGGCTGCGGGAGGAGATAGACGAGATCTCACTCGATATCAAAACGCTGCAAAAGGCGTTGATAAATGCTGCCGAACGGCACAGAACAGCAGTTTTGCCCGGCTACACGCACCTTCAGCGGGCACAACCGGTGCTTTGGGCTCATTGGTGCCTGGCTTATTTCGAAATGCTCGCCCGTGATCTCGAACGCTTGTGTGAAGTTCGCCGCCGTGTAAATATTTTACCGCTCGGCTCGGCTGCATTGGCCGGGACAAGTTTTAATATAGACCGCGACGCTGTTGCTGCAGAGCTTGGTTTTGCGGGCCTATCGGCCAATAGTCTCGATGCCGTTTCAGATCGTGATTTTGCCGTCGAATTTACTGGTGCGTGTTCGCTAGTTATGGTACATCTGTCGCGGATGGCCGAAGATCTGATAATTTATGCGACGACGGAATTTGGGTTTGTTAGCTTGAGCGATGCAGTATCGACCGGTTCGAGCCTTATGCCGCAAAAGAAAAATCCGGATGCCTTGGAATTGATCAGAGGGAAAGCCGGACGCATCTTTGGCCATCAAACTGCATTGCTTGCAACACTTAAAGGCCTTCCAACGGCATATAATAAAGATATGCAGGAAGACAAGGAAGCGGTTTTCGACACTGTCGATACAGTAAAAATTTGTCTGAAGGTGGCAGCGATAGTGTTGGATAATTTGACCGTTAATGAAGAAAAAACACTCGCAGCTTCAACCAAAGGTTATTTGAACGCCACAGAGTTAGCCGATTATTTGGTAAAAAAAGGCGTTCCGTTCCGTACCGCTCACGATGCCGTCGGACGCATAGTACTCGATGCGATCGATCAGGGAAAAGAGCTGCACGAATTACAACTCGAAGATCTTGCAAAGGTTGCAGGCGAGATCGAGGCCGATGTTTTTGAGGCCCTGTCACTCGAACAAACGCTAACCAGCAAATCGCAAACCGGCGGCACATCGCCAAAACGGGTCGAGGAAGCGCTGGCGGCGGCGAAGACCAAGCTCATTTAGCCTTTTTCTTTCTTGCGGATAGATTAGATGCATAAGTTCGTTCGAAATTTGATCACAGAATGGCGCAGGCTTGGCTTGCCCTTTACGGGTGAAACTTTTATCGTGGCGGTTTCTGGCGGTGCGGATTCGGCCAGCCTTCTGCTTGCGTTACACGATATAAAAGAAAGGGAAAAGTTTGACCTGAGATTTGTCACCGCTCATTTTAACCATGCCCTCCGCGGTCCCGAAAGTGATGCGGATGAAGAATTCGTCAAACATTTAACGACCAAACTCGGTTTTGAATTGGCGCTTGGCCGCGGAAACATCTCTCATGAAGGTAATCTTGAGCAAAATGCGCGCATCGCCCGCTACGCCTTTCTCACAGAAACCGCCAAAAATCTTAAAGTTTATGGTGTTTTAACAGCGCACACGATGAACGACCAGGTGGAAACTTTTCTGCTGAATCTAGTTCGTGGCAGCGGCGTGGACGGATTGAGCGGGATGAAAGCCGTCAGGAGCTTAAATTTTCAAGACCAGAACCTTGTACCTGAAACCTTAAACTTAGATCCTCTTCTCATTCGACCGATGCTGAATTGGGCCAAACGCATTGACACTGAAAATTTTTGTCATGAGAACGAGGTTGAATACCGCTACGACACGATGAACGAAGACATGGCGTTCAAACGTGTGCGGATCAGAAAAATACTGCTTCCGATGTTGATGGACCTCAATCCCAATATCATTGAAACACTCGCAAATACAGCGAATTTGATGCGTGGGACAGAACCGGCAATGATAGCGACTGGGTTTATTACCGCTAGAGCTAAGAACTCTGTTGCTATCGCTCCTGGTTATGACATGAAAACGGCAGACCGTTTGGTCAGCCGGCCTGCGGTTGCCAAGACATTAATAGACACTGGGGAATTAACCCTCAAACACTTGAAATCACTCACGAAACCCGAACTTTACAGTACGCTGCGTTCTTGGCTTGATCATAAACGTGGAAATCTTCGTTCTTTGGAACTGAAACATATAGAAGCCATTGAGCGTTTGATCGTAAGCCGGAAAAGCGGCAAAACAATCGAGTTGCCAAATGGTGAAAGAGTTGTAAAGCAGGAAGGAAAGCTTGTATTTACGAAGATAAAGGTTGATAAATGATTTCCTGCAAACTACAATCAAAGGTTAACGCCCGAAAAGAGTTTCCGGGCGCTTTGAAAACAACGTGAAGGTAGAAACTTTCATCGAACTGTATTGGTAAAACTTTTGCCCGGTGAAAGTGGAGTGGAGGCTAAAAATTGAGTTCTAAAGTAAAACAGATTTTATTGTGGCTGATGATTATCTCGAGCGCTCTCGTCTTTGTTTGGTTCCTGCAAGGGAAACAAGGAAAACCGGCAGGCGAATTGTCATTTGACGCCGCTCTGACGCAGATCAAAAATAAAGACATCAAGGAGATCATCGTCAAGTCAAGCTCGCTTGAATTGACCGATAAAAGCGACGCGAAATTCGTCGCTGCCCTTGATCCAAGCGATTCTACACGCGACCAGATCTACGCCGCCGCGACCGAAACTGGAACGAAGGTCAATCTGGAACCGGCCTCTAGTGGTTTCGGCTGGCTCATTGTGGCGCAGCTTCTTCCTTTTGTGGTGATATTTGGCTTTTTGGCATTTACTCTTCGGCAAATGCAGGCCGGTGGCAACAAAGCACTGAGCTTTGGTAAATCCAAGGCCAAATTGCTCAATAATCAGCAAAAACGAGTTACTTTCAAAGATGTTGCCGGTGTTGAAGAACCGAAGGAAGAGCTGCAGGAGATCATCGAATTCCTCAAGGACCCGCAAAAATTTCAGAAGCTTGGCGGTAAAATTCCAAAGGGTGTTTTGATGATGGGACCTCCGGGAACTGGCAAAACACTTCTCGCTAAAGCTGTCGCCGGTGAGGCAAACGTACCGTTTTTCTCGATCTCCGGTTCGGATTTTGTCGAGATGTTCGTCGGTGTCGGAGCCAGCCGTGTCCGCGATCTTTTCGAACAGGGCAAGAAAAATGCCCCGTGCATAATTTTTATTGATGAGATCGACGCCGTTGGACGTCATCGTGGTGCCGGTTTGGGCGGCGGCCATGACGAACGCGAACAGACATTGAATCAATTGCTCGTCGAAATGGACGGTTTCGAATCTAACGACGGCGTTATACTGATGGCTTCGACCAACAGGCCGGACGTGCTCGATCCTGCGCTTCTGCGCCCGGGACGTTTCGACCGTCAGGTTGTCGTTTCATACCCCGACGTTCGCGGCCGCGAAGGGATTCTGAAGGTGCATACCCGCAAAATTCCGCTTGACGAAGGTGTCAATGTAAATGTTATTGCCCGCGGCACGCCTGGATTTACTGGGGCAGACCTAGCGAATCTGGTCAATGAAGCAGCGTTGATCGCTGCCCGCCGTGACCAGAAAGTCGTCCGTTTGCAAGACCTCGAATTTGCCAAAGACAAGGTAATGATGGGCCCGGAACGCCGCAGTATGGTGATTTCCGATAAGGAAAAACGCCTGACGGCTATCCATGAAGCTGGCCACGCGCTCGTCGGAATGAACATTCCGGAAAGCGATCCGGTCCATAAAGTCACGATCATTCCCCGCGGTCGGGCACTTGGCGTTACCTATTTTCTGCCGGAAGCCGATATTCTAGGCCGTACGAAGGAAGAATTGCTGGCAATGATCGCCAATTCGATGGGTGGCCGGATCGCCGAGGAGCTTTTTATCGGCAGCATTACCACTGGTGCCTCGAACGATATTGAAAAAGCAACCGAAGTTGCCCGTGCGATGGTTTGCCAATACGGCATGTCCGAACTCGGCCCGCTGGCCTACGGCAAAAAGGAAGAGCAGATATTTCTCGGCCGAGAAATTGCCCAGCACCGTGATTTTTCTGAAGATACGGCGATCAAGATCGATAAGGAAGTGAACCGTATCATATCGGAACAATATGCTCGTGCAAAGAAAATACTTTCCGAAAACCGTGAGACGATGGAACGCCTGACCGAGGCTTTGCTTGAACACGAATCACTTGACAGTGTTCAGCTTCGCCGCATAGTTGCCGGGCTTCCGATCGACAGCGACGAACCGTTAACATCGGCAACGGATGATGACGGAACACCTGAAACCGAAGAAAAAACCTCAAAGAGCCGGTTCAAAAAACCGCTTCTACCGCCGATAACCCCAACTAATCCGGCAACGGCTTAGACTGGTAATAGCTAAAAGTGAAAAGTGGAAAGTGCGAGATAAAGCACTTTTCACTTTTCACTTTTCACTTTTATGTTCTGGGAAACCACACGCCGACAAATATCCCTCGACCGACCGCTTGTCATGGCGATCCTCAATGTTACGCCTGACAGCTTTTCAGATGGCGGCCAATTTCTTTCCCCTGACTCCGCATTAGTTCAAGCTGAAAAACTGATAAACGATGGCGCCGATATCGTCGATATCGGGGGCGAATCCACGCGCCCGAAAAGTGCGCCCGTTTCAGTTAAAGATGAAATAAATCGCATAGTCCCGGTGATAGAAGCCATTGCCAAACGATTCGATTTTCCGGTCTCGATCGACACGACAAAATCCGCCGTCGCCGTCGCCGCTATTAATGCCGGTGCAGAAATAATCAACGACATTTCCGGCCTGCGTTTTGACGTCGGTATCGCCGAAGTCGCGGCCAGACACAATACAGGCCTTGTCTTAATGCATTCACGCGGCACATTTGAGACGATGCATACACAGCCTCCTGTTTCAAATATCATGAGTGAAGTTGCGGATGGCCTGCGTACTTCGATCGCTACAGCGTTAGGTTTTGGAGTAAGTCCGGCGAATATAGTACTAGATATCGGAATCGGCTTCGGCAAAACATTGGAGCAAAATTTAGAACTTCTGGCAAAACTTGATAAGCTTGTTGCAGAATTTCCGGAATATCCAATACTCGCCGGTACATCGCGCAAATCCTTTATTGGAAAGCTGCTCGGCGGCGTCCCGCTCGGTGAAAGGTTAAACGGGAGCCTTGCAACGGCAGCGGTTGCCGTTTGGAACGGTGCGAAGATCGTCCGCGTCCATGATGTAAAGGAAACCGTCGAAGCCTTAAATATGGCCGCAGCTATCAAAAGGGCCAGATGAGCGTCATCCTTTTGGATGTACAGATTTTTTGTCACGGATTAAAGAAGAACAGGCAGATAAAAAATGAAATACCTGAGAGTTTTACCAGTAATTGCTATTTTCCTTCTTGTTTCAGGCTTTACGGAATGCTACAAGCCGGTCACCGATTCAGGCTTACCAAAACATATCAAAACTATCGCTGTTCCAGCTTTTCAAGCTGAGGCGAAAGGGCTGCGGTATCGCGTTCAATCACGTTTCACTGACGCCGTAACACGGGAAATAATTAAACGCGGCAACGGGCTCAAAGTGCAGGGTTCGCTGACCGGTGCTGACGCCGTTGTAGAAGGGACCATTCGTGATTTCAGCTTTACCGGCGTGCTGCTCGACCGTGAAGGCCGTGCCCGCGTTTACGAAGTGACGATCATTGCCGCCGTTACTATCCGAGACCTGAGGGAGAATAAGATCCTTTACGATAATCAAAATTTCATCTTCCGCGATTCGTATGAATTTTCTGAAGATCCGCGGTCTTTTTTCAACGAAGAAGATCCGGCCGTTGACCGCATTGCCCGAGCATTCTCCCAATCCGTCGTCTCAACAATAGTCAACGGCATCGGAGTCAAAGAGGAAAAGAAATAGGAGCGGATTTTACCGCGGAGACGCGGAGACGCCGAGAGTCAAAAGAAAAAATCCGTGAAACGAAACATTAACATATACGTGTCTGCGTTTATCATCAATTTTCTTACTCGGTGTCTCCGCGTCTCGGCGGTGAACTTTTCTTATGCCAATTGTTACCAAAGAAAACCTTCGTGAGCAGCTAAGACGGCGTGAGATAGCTCCTGTTTACGTACTTTTCGGTGCCGAAACTTACTTGCGCGACATTGCTGCCAAAACCATAGCCAACCTATCTTTTAACGAAGGCGATTTCCGCGATTTTAACGAGACCGAGTTCAGCCTCGCCGTATCCGACAATCTTCAGCCAGCTATTGCCGCCGCCGAACAGCTTCCGATGATGGCGCATCGGCGTGTCGTGCGGATTACTGACATTCGCATTGGTGCGACGTCGAATAAAGACACGCTCAAGGAAGATCAGGAAACGACACTCGAAAAATATCTCAAACGCCCCGCCGAATCGTCAGTAATTATCTTCATTGCCGACGAACTGAACGGCGTGCGTAAAATGTCAAAGCTGCTTCACAAACACGCCGCAGTTGTTGAGTTCACCCGACTTGACGATGCCTCTCTCCGTGCGTGGGCAAACGAAAAGATACGCGATGCCGGTTCCGAGGCAGACGAACGAACCATTCGCCACTTGGTAGCAATTGTCGGTAGCGATCTTCGACGGCTGACCAATGAGATCGAAAAACTCTCGACTGCTGCGTTGCCCGGGAAATTGATAACCATCGAACTGATCGAGTCACTGGTGCCAAATTCGCGGGAGCTTACCAATTTTGAGCTGACCGACAATCTGATGGCGGGACGCGGAGAGCAAGCCATCAAAGCCTTGCGTAAGATCCTCGACGACGGGGCCGAACCGCTCGCTCTGCTCGGCTTAATTTCCTACAATTACCGGCGCCTTGTGATAGCCAAAGATATGATGGAAAAAGGAGCTTCCCACCAGGAAATAGCGAGCGCCGCCAAACTTTTTGGCAATAAACAAGACGAATTCCTCGCCACCGCTCGCCGTGCCGACGCCGAAAAACTGGCGCATGTAATTAAGCGGATCGCCCAAACCGATCTGGCCATAAAAACTTCTCTCGGCGGCGGCGGGACCGTCGGGGCTCGTCTACAAATAGAGGTTCTAGCCTGCGAACTTGCCCTTATGTAAGTGTTTTGAGTTTAAATTTTAGCTCGTCTTATCTTTTTATAAATACGTGCTGAGGCCCAGACCAAGGAGCACTGTAGAATTGGCACGCCCATATATATACGATAAAATAAAAATTTTCGATCTAAGGACTTTCTTTAATGAACAATTGGTTGAGAAATAATCTTGTTTGCCCCCGCGATAAGAAGCAACTGGATCTTCAAAATAATAAACTCATTTGTCCGGATAATCATATCTACCCGGTGGTGTACGATATTCCTATAATGCTCGTGGACAGTGTGACGTCAACGCATGGATATATTGAGGAAACCTTGGCGAAAGTTGCTGAATTTCAATCTCTTGGGCATTTGCCCAACGAATATCAAAACGAACCAAACGGACAATTCGAGGTTGATAGTTTTGTCCAACACGAGATTCCGTACACTTCAGGACATCTTTACCTAAAGGCCCAAAATAAACTGACGCGATACCCGATACCCGAGATCCGGTTGAAACACGGCAGCGGTGAAAGATTGTTGGATATCGGATGCAACTGGGGTAGATGGTCGATCGCGGCGGCCAAAAAAAATTACAGGCCGATTGGAATCGATCCGAGCCTGAATGCAGTTTTAGCTGCCCGGCGCGTTTCAAAACAATTAGGCGTTGAATGTGAGTTTATCGTTGGCGACGCAAGATTCGTGCCTTTTGCTAATTCCACTTTCGACGTTGTCTTTTCTTATGGTGTTTATCAGCATTTAAGTAAGGAAAACGTATTGATGTCGCTCGATGAAGTGAATCGTGTTTTAAGAGCCAACGGCAAAACACTAATTCAAATGGCAAACAAATACGGAATCCGTCAATATCAGCAACACCGCCGACGTGGTTTTACAGAAGGCGAAGGATTCGAGGTCCGATATTGGACACCTTCAGAACTCCTCAAAACCTACAACGCTAAGATCGGCGATACGATTATGACGGCCGACTGTTACTTCGGTCTCGGAATTCAAGGCGCGGACGCGGACCTTCTAAATAAAAAGTATAAAATGGTCGTCTATACTTCGGAAATTTTACGCAAACTCAGCCAATTTATTAAACCGATGGTGAAGGTCGCGGATAGCGTGTATCTTGAATCCGTAAATCAGAAGAAATCTTCATAAAATCATTAATGAGTGTAATTTTAGGTGTCAATACGTTTCACGCGGGTTCGTCCGCCGCGATCATAATTGATGGCGTGCCGGTTGCTGCAATTGCCGAAGAAAGATTAAATCGAATTAAGTATTACGCTGGATTTCCAAAGCTTTCCATTGCGAAATGTTTGGAAATAGCGGGTGTTAAATTTTCTGAGATCGATGCCATTGCAGTCGGACGCGATTCGTCTGCAAATTTGCATAAGAAATTGGAATTCGCTTTGAAAAATCCGTCTAATCTCCTGAATTTGGCAAAGATCCGTACTAAAAGCAAAACTTTTTACAATTTAAAAACCATAATTTCCAATGAATGTGAGATCGATCTATCCGCACTCAAATTTGAATCCTACAATGTCGAACACCATCTTGCACACACGGCAAGCGCTTATTTTGCTTCGGAATGGGAACACTCCGCCGGCATAACTATTGATGGTTCGGGAGATTTTGTTTCATGTTTGTTATCGGAATGCTCTGGAAATGAGATCCGACCTTTGCAAAAGATCTTTGTCCCTCATTCGCTTGGAACACTTTATACGGCCGTATGCCAGTTCATCGGCTACGAAAAATATGGTGATGAAGGAAAAGTAATGGGCCTTGCGCCTCTTGGAGAAGATACCTACGACGATTTTTTTGAGAAAATGCTGATTCAAACCAAAAAAGGTTTCCATTTGAATCCAGATTATTTCTTGCCTTTCGGTGCTAATCAGGGAATGGAGATCAATGATAAAGGCGAAATGATCGTACACCGTCTTTTTTCTGACCTGTTTATAGAAGAGCTTGGGGCACCCCGTATACCGTATTCGGAGATAACAAAAAGGGACCAGGACATTTCCTTCGGCTTGCAGAAAATTTTTGAAAATTATTACATGCATTTGCTAAACCTTTTGCATGAAAAAGTGCCGGTGACGCAGATCTCGATGGCGGGCGGATGCGTTCTGAACAGTGTTGCTAATGGGAAGATGCTTATTGAAACACCTTTTCGCAAAACATGCATTCAGCCGGCTGCGGGTGATGACGGTCTATCGCTTGGCTCCGCACTTTATATCAGCAACGTCATTCTCAAAGAAGGGAAGCGCTGGACAATGAAGGATGTGTATTTGGGCGATGAATACAGCGACTCGTTCATCAAATCGGAACTGGAAAGGTATGGGCTTTCTTACATAGAACTGGACCGCGAAGAACTTTTGGAACGAACAGCTGACGAGATCAAGATCGGCAATGTCATTGGCTGGTTCCAGGGAAAGATGGAGTGGGGGCCGCGGGCGCTTGGAAACCGTTCGATCCTTGCCCATCCCGGCTTTCCAAATATGAAAGATATTCTAAACGCCCGTATAAAGCATCGCGAAGAGTTTCGTCCGTTCGCTCCTTCAGTTTTGGTCGAGCGGCAAGGTGAAATATTTGAGCAGGATCATCCGTCACCGTTTATGCTGCACGTTTATAAAATTAGACCGGAATGGCTTGACCGGCTTTCCGCCGTTAGTCATGTTGACGATACCGGCCGCCTTCAAACGGTTTCACGTGGCGAGAACGCACTTTATTACGACCTTATAAAAAGGTTTGAAAGTAAAACCGGCATTCCAGTGATCCTGAACACGAGTTTTAATGAAAATGAGCCGATAGTTTGCCAGCCATCAGAAGCGATCGAGTGCTTCATGAGAACGAAAATGGATGTTTTGGTAATAGGCTCTTTTTTTTGTAAAAAGGATCGATAAGATGAAGTGGAAAGTCAAAGAAATCGCTGAATTAAAAGGGTACACCGTTGAGTGGGCAGAACCGGATAATTTTTACCTTTCCCGACGAAATATTTTGTATTATTCGAACGATCTAGTGCCGCCGTTCAAAAAAATTGCGACGATTGAAACACCGGCCTGGAAACAGTTTGTGAGTAATGTTCGGCTTGCTCAAAGGCTTTTACGGTTTATGGTGACGAATGTGATTCCGCTCGGAAATGGGAATCTCTTTGTTACCTTCGATAAAACAGCCGGCATTGTGGATGAGCAGGGCAATTATATGCCCTTAAAAGGGCTGATGCGGCCGTGCCGCGTTCTGCGATCTGGATGTGCTGTGGACGAAAACAGCAACATATTCTTTGGTGAATACCTCGCAAACAACGAACGCGGCAAAATACTCATTTACAAATACGAACGTGGATGCGACACGCTTGAGGTCATTTACACTTTTCCTGCTGATTCGATAAAACACATTCACGGGCTCTATTTTGATGAAGCCACGAAATCGATTTTTTGCCTGACCGGCGATGATGAAAGCGAATGCCGTATCTTACAGACTTTTGATGAGTTTCAAACGATTAATATCGTCGGCGAAGGTGACGAAACATGGCGGGCGGTTAGTATTCTGTTTTCAGAAGACTCGCTCGTTTACGGAATGGATGCGGAATACCGCTCTAATCACATCTACAAACTCAACCGTGAAACGTCAGAACGACAAAGCTTAGGCGAAGTTAACGGAACAGTTTTCTACTCAAAACAATTGGGCGGCGACCTTTTTTTTACCACTACAGCCGAAAATGCCCCAAATCAAAAGGAAAATGTTGCTGCACTTTGGAATATAGGTGTCACCGGTAAAGTAGAAGAAATTATCAGATTCAAGAAAGATATATGGCACACGTCGCTTTTTCAATTCGGCACTATCCACTTTCCTTTTGTGAACAAATGCGAAAACGAACTCTATTTCCATCTCGTTGGCGTCAAAGGAGATAATCGTACGTTCAAGGTCCAGTCATTGGCCTGAGATACATATTCAGCAGTCAAGATCTAAATTGTAGGGGCAGCAACTGTGGCTGCCCAGTTCTTTGTCACCCGGGAAAGGAAGACGGACGGGGACACGCCCTGCCCCTACAATATTCTGACGAGCGATTAGCCCGATAACTTATTGAAATAAAAGATCTTAGATCGACTCAAGTCCGAGACCTTTGTTAAGATAATGATATAGATCGTTGAAATCAAGCATTGCCCGGTTCAGGATCAGCGGGAGCTGCTGAATGTCGCTGGTATTAACGATCAGATTCAGGTTGCGAAGGAACGCATCATGAGCATTCATCGTAATGCCGTCGTCTTCAAGCGAGATAAGAAATAGCCGCCGCCTCTCTGATGAGTACATGGCATTTGCCTTTTGCTGCAGGATCGCGGCACCGCCAAATTCCGACGCAAAATCCGGAGAGAAGATCACAAGTTCGGTCTTGCCTTCGCGAAGTCGCTCATTGGCCTGGGCCGGTGTCTGCGCAATGTAAACCCGATACCCGTTGTCCGTTAAAAGCTTCGCTACCTCATCCTTTTTTTCACCCAAACACAACAGTGCCCGTCGCGGCTTTACTGATTTGTCGTCATCTTCTGAAAGCGATGCCGAACCGTTTTGTAAGGCAGTCATCAACGTCCGCATAGCATTATTGATCTGAAACTCGGAAGTCTTTTCGGCAAATTGTCCATTGCCGGACGCCGCCGCCGGTGCCGGTTTGTTGGCCTCAAGCTGCTGGACCGTGGCCGAACCTTTGCCTTTAAGGTCGCCGGATGCCCGCAGCATATTCTGACACCGTGGGCAGCGGACCGTGAAATTTCCGGTCGGAATTTTCGATTCGTCCAATTGCAGGGATACGGAACAATTATCGCAACGTATTATCATATAGGTAATCAGCAGGTACGGTTTATTCCATCATATCCAAAACGGAATTTGGGGTTTGCGTCGGTGGTGGCGGGGCCATTGGTTCCGGTTTCATTTTTGGAACGGATGGATTCGAATAGTCTTCGGTCGATGAAAGCCCCTTAAGCTGAAGTAAAAGGTTATTCTGATTTGTCGCAAACGAAAGGCCGTCTTCCAGTGTAATGACCTTGGTTTCGATCATCTTGCGTATCACAGAATCAAAATCCTGCATACCGTCGATCTCACCGTCATGTATGGCATCCAAAAGTGTTTTGCCCTCGCTTTCACCTTTTTCAACATATTCACGAGTACGCGGATTTGATTTCATTATCTCAACCGCTGCAACACGCCCTTTACCGTCTGCCCGGGGAATCAGGCGTTGCGAAACAATATATCGAAACGTTTGGGCAAGCCGGGTCCGAATGATCCGCTCTTCATTTTTCGGGTAAAGGCCAATGATGCGGTCAATGGTTTTGGACGCATCGATCGTATGCAAAGTCGATAAAACAAGATGTCCTGTTTCCGCGGCTTCGAGCGCTATTTCGGCTGTTTCCAGATCACGCATTTCGCCGACGAGTATTACTTTTGGTGCCTGACGTAGGGCTGCACGAAGAGCCGATGCAAAGTCCTTGGTGTCAGCTCCGACCTCACGCTGGTTGATAGTGCTTTTTTTGTGGTTGTGAAGAAACTCGATGGGGTCTTCAATAGTAACGATATGATATGCCTTCGTCTCATTGATCCGGTCGATGATCGCAGCAAGCGTCGAGCTTTTTCCCGACCCTGTCGGACCTGTAAGAAGGACGACGCCGTTTCTAATATTGCAAATATCTTCTAATTGAGGCGGGACGGCAAGGGATTCAAAACTCGGGACATCGTGCGGAATTACGCGCATTACTATTGAAAATGAATTGCGCTGCTGGAAAATATTTACACGAAACCTGCATTTCCCCGGCAAAGCGTAGCTCAGATCAGCGGTTCTATATTTTGCCAGCTGCACCGCGGCTTCGGCATTATCCCGAAGGATCGCCATCGCGATCATTTCTGTTTGAAACGAACTTAAACGGCCCATTCCCATCGGAGATACGGTATAAAGTGTACCGCTGATCTCCACCTGCGGTGTTTGGCCGCATGAGAAATTAAGGTCGCTTACATTGTCGGAAACGAGCAGCATCTGCTCAATTATGGGTGCTACATCAAGCAAACTCATTGGTTGGATTTCTCCTGGAAAGATTCTAACGGAGGGCGGGTTAAAAGTATTATGTCTGAGAAACGTGCAATTTGGCAGGCGATCCGCCAAAAATATTATTGCAAATCGGCAGCAGTAAATGCAAGTTATTTTTAACAATGACAAACAAGATTTAATATTAGTGGCTTTGAATGACCTATTTTGCAGACTTGCATGGATGTCAGATAGGGGTCTTTCAAAGAATCCTCATAACTAGATCCCATGCGTCATAAGTTGCTGGATTTTTTGTGTGATTTTCGAGGTATCTGAAAGCAAATAGCCGATCATTGCCGCAGAATTGGCGCCAGCCTTAAGAACATCACCATAATTCTCCGCTGTTATCCCGCCGATAGCCACGAGTGGAAAATCCCCGATAGCTTTACGGATCCCGGCCAAACCGGACAGGCCTAGCGGCGGATCTGCGTTCTTCTTTGTTTGGGTGGAAAATATAGGGCCTAACGCAATATAGTCGATCGGAAGCTCCAGGGCCTTAACTGCCTGTTCCAAAGAATGTGTCGAAAACCCGATTATTTTATCGGCTCCGAGTATCTGACGGGCATATTCTGGCGGCAGATCGTCCTGGCCTAAATGCACACCATCGGCATTTATGGCCATGGCGATATCGACGCGGTCATTGATTATGATCTTTACACTATGTTTCCGGGCGACCGAAATTCCTCTTTTAGCCGCATCATAAAAGTCACCCGCAGATAAATATTTTTCCCTGATCTGGATAAGAGCTGCTTCTCCCAGGGATAGTTTTTCTATTTGTTCTTGATGCGGAATGCCTGAAATTCGGGCATCGGTGATCGGATAAATTCTGGGTAATACAAAGTTTGACATGCGGGACAAAGATTCACGATTCGGCCTAAAAAAGCGATTTCATCATTAAATAGCCGGCTTCGCCGTTATTATAATAATTTGAAAGGTGTTGGACGATCGAATATCCAGCATTTTCATAAAGGCGCTGAGCTGCCGTGTTGCTTATACGCACTTCCAGCACTACGGTGCCGATACCGCGTATCTTCAGGGCCGTCTCTAAATGGCCTAGAAGTTTTTCGGCCAGCCCGCGGCGGCGATGTTCGGGGGCCGTGCCGATCGTCGTAATGTGGGCGGTCCCATCGTCATTTATCATGACGCATAGAAACCCCGTCATCGCTTCATCAGCCGAAACGATCCGGTAGCTTAGTGCATTTGGCTCGTTGAGCAAGTATGTGAAGGTGTGCTTGGTGTAATTCTCACCATTCCTGAAACAGCGCAGGTTTAGCCGTAAAACTTCTTCGAGATGATTTATTGTCAGGCTGCGAATGGCGTAAGTTGTCGGAGGTGCAGGAATTACAAATTCAGGTTGAATTTCCTGGGCCGGAATGAATAAATTTCGAATTGTCTGTAAAACAGCCATTTTATTCAGCTAATAAACATACAGTCACCGTAGCTGTAAAACCGGTACTGCGATTCCACCGCGTGTCTGTATGCTTTCATTATAAGTTCGAACCCGCCAAAAGTTGAAACCAAAACAAGCAATGAGCTTTCCGGCAGGTGAAAATTTGTTAAAAGAGCATCAACCGCCAGAAATTTGTAGCCGGGCGTGATCGTCAGATCGGCGGAATGTTTTCCGCTGATAAATCGGCCGTGCCGTGCCATCGAACTCTCAAGCGCCCGCGTCGTCGTCGTCCCGACCGCGACGATCCGCCGCCCTTCGCTTTTGGCGGTATTAAGTGCATTTGCCGTATCCTCGGAGATCTCAAAGCGTTCGGCTGCGACCTTGTGCTCCGAAAGTTCGGTGACGCGGACAGGTTCAAAAGTGCCATATCCGACATGGAGGGTGATCTCGGCAACTTCCGCACCGGCGGCCTTTATCCGGTCGAAAATCTCCGGAGTGAAATGAAGCCCCGCGGTCGGGGCGGCTATCGCGCCACGCTTTTTAGCATACACCGTTTGATATCGCTCATTGTCCGAATCTAAGCTGTTTTCATCACGTTTTATGTATGGCGGCAGCGGTGTTTGCCCTATCTCCTGCACTATATCGTCAAAACTGCCGGTGGTCTGGTATTTTACGATGACTTTCCCGTCATCTGTTTTCTCCAATACTTCAGCTGTAAGTCGATCTCCAAAATATATCTTTTTACCCGGCTGTAGGCGGCGGGCGGGGCGGGCAAGTGTAAGCCACACATTATCGCCGATCTCTTCCACAAGAAATATTTCAACCTTCGCCCCCGTTTCCGACCTGCCCAAAAGGCGGGCTGGAAAGACCATTGTATTATTAAGAACGACCAGATCACCCTTGGCCAGAAAGTCCGATATATTATTAAATGATTTGTCTGTTATTGATCCCGATGCCCGGTTGACGATAAGCATACGCGAATCCTGCCGGTTTTCGAGCGGAACTTGTGCGATAAGATGTTCTGGCAGATCGTATCGGAAATCGGAGATCACCATTAGATAAATTAGGGAATCGAGGCTATTTTGTCACTTTCATTATCGCAAAGATTACTGTTTTCGTTAACCTGCACTTATTTGATTTTTCTGAGCTCGACTCTGATATCCAAAATAAAAACAGCACACTTTTGAAAGCGTGCTGTTTTTTTGATTGTTAGAGCTGAATGCAAACAATTGGTTAGCTTGCAGCCACCTCAGTTTTATTATTTATCATAATATCACCCCCAGTAACTATATGATGGCATACTTATGCGGTGTTTTGCCAGCGTTTTTTTGGTTTGAAATAATGATGTGATATTGGAACGGAACTTGAGTGGTGCCGGAGGTCGGAATCGAACCGACATGGGCGTTAAGCCCGCTAGATTTTGAGTCTAGTGCGTATACCAATTTCGCCACTCCGGCAACGAATCTTTAATATTATCTTTTTGGTTCTTAATTGGTCAACTCTGTTCAATAAAGGGTAGTGTCTTAATTTGGATTCTGTCCCCGCTACTGGGTCTGGTCTGCCTGACTAGCGTCATCTGGATCAGCCAACCTGACATCTGGAGGCCAATTTCCGCTTTCCATGAAGGTATTCCGCTTGTGATCCCAAACGTGATGGACAATAAAGATTTCGTCTTTGACACCAAGACAGTTGAAATCGAACTTAGTCGAAACAATAAAGATAGTATCTCCCCGAACGATAGCAGCCGCTACATCCTTCTCAATTTCGGTTGGATCGCCGATAATGGGGGAATTTTGTTCTGGGAGTACTTGCGGAACAACCCGACCTGTAGTGACGAAATCTGGTGCTTTCCAATGCTCACGAGGCAGATACCTACCAACAAGCGCCCCTCCGAAAGCGTTTCTCAAATTCAGCGCCGGAGTTTTGCCTTTATTGATAACGTGGCAAATGACAATAAACTTGCCATGAGCGGGGAACCCTTGTTTGCCCGTAACTGCGTCATATACGCCCACTGCATCAACTCCAATATAAGCCCTATTCGCCATATAAAACATCTTGTCCGTTTGTTCCAGCCCTTCTCGCATCACTTCCAATTGCCCTTGCATAAGGTCGCGCTGTTCATCAGCCCCTTTCAAAGCGTCTTCAGCAAGGTCAACCTGATCCTTCATAGCGGCAACGATTTCCGCATTTTGGGCGAGCAATTCTTGGGTCTTGCCCAGCCCCTCGCGCATAGCCATCCTTTGGTTAGTCATTTCGATTTCTTGCCGCTCCATGATGTCGGCCATTCTAATACTAGAGACGGCGTTAATAACGGTTACTACAAAAGAGATCACTCCGAGTATGCCGACAACAATAATGCTGATGCGTTGGTTGGGATCGGGAGTTTTATAGGCGAACAATCCAATGCCGAGAAGAATAACGCCAGCGAATATCAGCAATCCAATAAGCCCAGAGTATTTGACCCAATCCCAGATTGGTTGCCATTTATTCTTCTTTTCGGCGGATTCTACGGTATGTTGTGGAGTTTCCGACATATGATTATTTTACAAGACCAAAATAAATTTAAGTGTAACACAAAAAAGACTTGACACTCTCTAATTCTTGTGTTACATTAAATACAGGTTAGAGAGAAACATTATGGCAAACGTTCTTAAAACAGAAAAGAAGATTACGGTAATCAGTGCATTAGCCGAAGGCTCTAGCATTCGTTCAATTGAGCGTATGACCGGAATAAATCGTAACACAATAATGAATCTAGGCGTAAAAGTCGGACAAGGTTGTGCGAAATTGCTGGACGAGAAAATGCGTAATCTGACTTGCGAAAACTTGCAGTTTGACGAACTTTGGGGATTTATCGGCAAGAAGCAAAAGCATCTTAACCAGTTTGATGATGAAACCAAAGGCGATGTATGGACGTTCTGTGCGATTGATGCCGATACTAAGCTGATTCCGTCGTTTCGAGTCGGCAAACGCGATGCTAAGACTACACAGGCTTTTGTTAAAGACGTTTCGAGCCGCATCAAAAACCGACCGCAGATTTCAACGGACGGTTTAGCTAAATATGTAGAAGCTATCGAACTAGCTTTCGGCTCCGAAGTCGATTACGGACAGATCGTTAAGAACTACGGACACGAACAAGGTCAACATCATCACGAAAAACGGTATAGTTCGCCGGAAGTCGTGTTTGCTGAAAAACGCCGCATATCCGGTAAGCCAAATACCGACCTGATTTCAACCAGTTACATCGAACGAGCAAACGGAACTACGCGCCAGCACATGCGCCGATTGACGCGATTGACGTATGCTTTCAGTAAGAAGCTGGAAAACTTCGAGGCCGCAGTTGCTTTGCATTTTGCATACTATAATTTTGTCAGAACACACGGAACACTCAAAATGACACCTGCAATGATGGCCGGAGTCGAAAGGTCATTTCTATCCGTTGGTGATTTAGTCGAGGCCGCACAATGAATTATATCGAGGAACTACAAAGCGTTATCAAACGTCTGCACAAAAGCGATTCGACACACGTTGAAACCGTTTCCGTCAAAGAAGTCTTTGGCGGTCAAACCGTTTGGGATGGCGAAGTCGAAGTTTTCGATTTACACGACCATCCTGACGCTCTGCGAGTGTATGCTTGGACACACAAAACCGACGATACGGACAACCCTAAGCGTCATGTGACGGTTTTGCATATACCGCCAGCCACTTCGCCGGAAAACGCCGTCAAAGCGTCGATAATCTCTGACTATAAGGAACAAAATGAGCGAGCAAACAGCAACTAAAAAACGAGGCCGTCCGGCTTTGCCAAAAGGCCATGTTAAGGGTAAATACGTGCCAGTTCGCTTTAATGATGACGATCTAAAAGCTTTTACTAAAGCAATGAAAAAGAGCGAACATAAAACCTTGTCCGGCTGGATTCGACACACTTTAAGGCATTCAATCGAAAATGGATAAGAATTTCAAATTAAGACACTACCCAATAAAGCATTCCCGGTGTCCAAATTAAAAATTTAATGAAAATACTCATTGAGTTATGGCAAACTGTAGCTAACATATAATATGTCCAAGTTCGCTACTAACAACTAATTGTTGAGCTGTGCGATATCAAAGAGGAATCAATTTGATAATATATCTCATCTGGCACGAACAATTTTGATTGAGGTCTTTCCATGGTTGCCTTTGTCTTTTTGTGGGACCGGAAGATGTGAAAATTTATCACACCTAGACAAAAAAATAGTTTATGACAACACAAAATCCATTAGGACTGAAAAAGATACATCACGTTGAGTTTTACGTTGGGAACGCGAAGCAGGCTGAGTTTTATTATCGCAAGGCGTTCGGGTTTTCGCGGGCCGGGTATTCGGGGCTTGAGACTGGGACCCGTGAGGTGACTAGCTATTTGATGCGGCAGAACCGCGTTAATTTTGTGCTGACGACGCCGCTGCTGCCGGAACACCCTGCGGCCGAACACATCAAGCAGCACGGCGATGGCGTTCGCGATATCGCATTTCAGGTCGAGGACGCCGATCAAGCATTTAACGAAGCAATAAAACGAGGCGCGACACCTGTAACGGAACCGCGCGACCTCGCGGATGAAAATGGAAGTGTACGCCACGCGGCGATCGCGACCTATGGCGATACGATCCATTCGTTTATTTCCTATGGCGGAAACCTGCACGGTAGTAAAGATGTAAACGCCAATGCGGACACATCTAACGGCCATAATTACAACGGCGTTTTTCTGCCGGGGTTTGTCCCGCAAGATGTCGCTGGCGAAGACACCGGCATACAGCTTGTCGATCACATCGTCGGGAACGTCGAGCTTGGCAAGATGAATTACTGGTGCGATTTTTACCGTGACGTGCTTGGATTTTTCCGCTATATCACCTTTGACGACAAGGATATTTCGACCGAGTATTCCGCCCTGATGTCGATCGTTATGTCCGACGGCGGCCACAATATCAAATTCCCGATCAACGAGCCAGCCGAAAGCAAAAAAGGTAAATCGCAGATTCAGGAATACATCGATTTTTATCGCTCCGCGGGTGCCCAGCACATCGCCCTATTGTGCAAAGACATACGAAGTACAGTTGCTCAATTGGCCGCAAACGGTGTCGAATTCCTAACCGTCCCAGATAGCTA
>JAYUCO010000033.1:0-67365 GCA_043740295.1 Pyrinomonadaceae bacterium
GAACGCGGAATGGGCGCGGCCATGGGTCAGGTGCCGGAATATACTTGCATGGTCACTCAGTGGGTGAAAGAGGTTTCGGACATTCCCGTCATCGTCAAACTCACGCCAAATGTCACGCATATCGTCCCGCCCGGTCACGCTGCCCAACGCGGCGGTGCGGACGCGGTTTCGCTGATCAATACGATCAACTCAGTGATGGGCGTCGATGTCGATACGATGATCCCTTACCCAAATGTCAACGGCATGGCCGCTCACGGCGGTTATTGCGGCACAGCGGTGAAGCCTATTGCGCTGAATATGGTCTCGGAACTTGCCCGCGATGCGGAATTTAACATTCCCATCAGTGGCATCGGCGGCATCAATACATGGCGCGATGCGGTCGAATTTATGCTGCTCGGCGCCGGAAATGTTCAGGTTTGCACGGCGGTGATGCACTACGGCTATCGCATCGTCGAAGACATGATCGACGGGCTGAATAATTACCTCGACGAAAAAGGTTTCGCATCGGTGAATGACATTGTAGGAAAATCGGTGGAACGAGTAACGGATTGGGGAAATCTAGATCTTAATTACAAAGTCATCGCAAAAGTAAATAATGAGCACTGCATCCGCTGCAACCTCTGCTACGTCGCCTGCGAAGACGGAGCCCACCAGAGTTTTAAGTTCAAAGAGGTCGATGGTAAAAAATACCCGATCGTGATCGAAGAAGAATGCGTCGGCTGCAACCTCTGTGCTTTAGTATGCCCGTCGCCGGGAGCGATCTCCATGATAAGGGTTGACGAAGGCGGCCCAACGCAAAGCTGGCGGGAGAGGACGACAGCCTAAGTTTCCACAAGATAACGAGCAGCGTCGTGAATGCAGGCAGGGACGGTTATATTTGGGTTCACGTTGAGAAAGATGACAAGAAAGTCTTAAAAAGTATAGGCAAATGATTTGCTTCAAAGTGACTTTCGCCTAATTGCGTCCCAGGCTATTGAGCCGAGAGCCGCGACGAATTTATCAAAATCCGCAAACCTTTTATCCCTGGTAAATCCTTTTACATATCTGGCGTAGATCTGCTGGCAGATGGCGGCGATCTTGAAGGTGCCGAAGACGTAATAAAATAATATATTCGAAACATCGCGGCCCGATGCGGCGGCGTACATTTCGGCAAGTTCCTGCCGCGAGACGTTTTCCATCAGCAGGCGCGGATTAAATGTAGCATTTAGCATATCTTCGCCTGCGTCAGCGGACATCCAATAGCCGAGCGCCGTGCCGAGGTCCATCAGCGGATCGCCGACCGTCACCATTTCCCAATCCAGAACGGCGTTGATCCTGGTCAGATCTTCGGGATCGAGCATGATGTTGTCGAATTTGTAATCGTTATGAATAAGCGATGCACCTGATTCCGCAGGTATATTTTCGTTCAGCCATTTATTGGCGGATTCGAGGTGCGCGTGTTCGTGTGTCTTTGCCGCAAAATATCTTTTTGTCCAGCCCTCGACCTGACGGCGAGCGTAACCTTCCGGCTTGCCGAGATTGCCGAGTCCGGCGGCTTTATAATCCAATGCGTGGAGATCGGCGAGGTTTTGGACGAAACTTCGGCAAACTTCAGTTCTGAAATCCTGGGATGTTTCGAGTGCTGATTTCGCCTTTGCCGATGCATTGGCATTGGCAATTGAACCGCGAACGATCAGACCGTTTCGCCGCTCCATTAAATAAAATTCATCACCGATCACGGACCTGTCCGCGCAAAACAGGAGCGGTTTTGGGGCCGTTCTGTAAACTGCCGAAAGTTTGGACAACACATCGAACTCCCGCTTCATATCATGGGCGGTTTTTACGGTGTTTCCAAAAGGGGGCCGGCGAAGCACGAATTCTGCGGTATCGAATCGAATGAGATATGTGAGATTTGAGCTGCCGGCAGGGAACTGTTCTACATCAATTTCGCCGCCCATCGTAACGAGTTGATCTTTTAGGTATTCGCTGAGATGGGCGATATCTATCTCTTCACCGGGGCGGACGGATTTTGTTTCGGACATAAATATTCAGTAGATTTGAATCCAGCTTTTAGCCGACCTCTTTTTGGCAGAAAAAAGACGGTTAATGCCGGAGCTAAAAACGAATAGGGCGATTATTGGATATTGAATGCCGTAACGCAAGGGCTAGGACGCTATTTGGTTATCAATGACGCAGAATCTAAATAAAAATCAATCACGAATTGTATGAAAAATGTTCGTGTATCGTCACCCGTAATCGCCCATCTGGCCAAAAAAAGCGGCGGTCCGACAGAGTTTTTAACAACCCTTCGAACCGCCGCCTTCTGATGATCCCGCTAATTGCCGGTGAAGTTTATGTTCGAGACATTTCCGTTCACAGCAAAGGTTTGACTAGTCGGGGTGAAAGTAAATCTATTCCGTGACGGAGTCACAGTATAGTCGAAGCCCGGTTGGACTCCGCTGAACACGTAATTGCCGGAGCTGTTGGTCGTCGTTGTTTGATTCGGCCCGGGGCCGCCTGTCAACGTTATCGTCACGCCGGATAGTCCGTGTCCATTAGGTCTAACAACCTGGCCGGAAACCGAAACCGTTGGAACCGGCGTTGGGGTCGGTACCGGCGTTGGCGTTGGCACAGGCGTTGGTGTCGCTGTCGGCAAAGGAGTCGGTGTTGGAGTCGGTGTTGGAGTTGGAGTTGGAGTCGGAGTTGGAGTCGGGCTTCCTGGGAATGGAGCAAAACTCTCGGTCACGGCCGTATTGTTGGCGCCGGTACCGGCATTTTGAATGCTTGCCCCAAAACCCATTCCGCGCAATCTAAATCCTTCGCGGACATCATCTGCGTCTTCAGGCGAATAGGCCAACGCGGCCGTAATGATAGCGTCGCGTTCCTGCAGGAATGTCGGTCCGGTCGGTGCGAGCTTCATCCCGTCGGTCACTACCTGCAATGCCCGTTCGGTCCCGGCCGTGAAACCCAGCCGCGTAACCATCAGCGAACGCACTTCCCATAGAGCACTGCTCCATATTTCACCCAAATTATGAATCTGGTCGCAGGTCGATGAACCAAACGGCCCGCGTGGAAATGCGCTGTTCGGATTGGTCGACGTCGTACCGATCAGCGTATTACAGTTACTGTTCATATATCCGAAAGTGAGCGGATTATGCGGTTTTCCATTCGGCCCTGTAAAAGCAATGACTGCTTTTGGGAAACGCCGGATACCCGAATAATAATTTGATGTAAAACCCGTGGCTCCCAGATAGGTCGCATAACCGCCAACGGTGTAAATACTGTTGATCGGATCGGAGGGCTCGGCAAGCATTGAATGAGCGTACCAATCGCCCCAGCCTTCTCCCATGCCGCGGGCCATATTGGTCGAAAGGCCGCTGCCGTTGCCGTGAAGACGATTCGATGTTCCGTGCGTTACTTCGTGAATAATGATATCGGCATCGGTCGTGCCGTCATAATCAGGCGTCGGGCCTGTCCAGATATACATCTGCATTCGTCCGCGTCCGCCGTCTGCAGGCGTCGAAAAATTTGCGTTGTTGGTTCCCGAAGAATCCTGTCCTTCGGACGAAACGCGGTCAGCCTGCGCACCACCGCGGCCGAAATTATTTTGCTGAAAGTTAAGTGCTGCTTCCGTAAAGCCGCGTTTATAAAGTTCGTCATGGTATCGGTTCATGACATAAAACATCTGTATCACCGCTCCGCGCTGTGCCTGTGCCGTCAGCGGTGCGTCGCCCGGCGAAGGATTTCCTGGCGGCGGATTCCAGGTTGATGAAAAGATCCGGTTCGGGCTGCCTGTTTGGGGGGCATCGACGCCGTTTATTACATCACGGTCGATCCCGGCTTGGTTTGAATTGCCATCCGTGATATTGGTCCCGTCGGTTACCCAGCCGCTATTATTAAAGGAATTTGTTCCTTCGTTCCCGATCAAAGTTACATCCTGTCTTGAAATAATAGCTCCCTGCAGCCCGTTCGGGGAGGTCGGCCCGGGTGTGAAGGGTGCCGGACTATCGGCGACATCTATGTAGGCATTTGTGTTTCGATAGACGTTGAATGTCGCGGCTTGCGTCTGATCCTCGGTGATATTTTTCCGCCAGAGCATTTCACCCGTTTCGGCTTTTACCACCACATAATATGCATTGGTCGGCTCCCAGATAAGCACACGCCAGGATGGCACTGCAACGCCGGGCTCGACCGGAAAATACATCTTTTCGGCGGTCGTCGCCCAATCTCCTCTACCGAAAACTGACTTTAATTCGGTAGAAGCTCTCTCATTAGGAACAGCCTCACTCTCTCGCATTTGGTGAGCGATAAAGCCGGCGGCTGATTTGACGGCATCGGCCGGATCACCGAAATTTTTCGAAAGCACGCCATATTCTAGTGTCGGTACCAGATTATTGATAACCCGGATCATTTGCCCATGGCGATCAAAACCGGCCTTTATTTCCGCTCCGAACACTGGAATTCCATCGACCTTTTGTTCGAGATGCGTAAATGAAAGATTGCCGTCCGGATTCGTGTAATCGGCCGAAACACTTAGCTCGTCGGTCTGGGCGTATGAAACGCCTAGCAGGTCATTATTTTCGTTGATAAACCTTTTTAATGCATCGGGCCGTTTGATCGCCGAAGGCGGCGTCAGCGATGCGGCATCGTCGGACCATACATTCGGGGAAATAACTTCAGCTTGATGAAGCCGATTGCTGCTGTATTCCACCGTGACATCCGGTAGCCGGGCACGAAGTTCGTCCTCACCGCGAACGATGACGTCACGGATCGAGGCGATCTCCTGTGCCTCTTTTTTAAGAGAATTACGAAAACGGACAACGGCATCTTCGGAATCAGTGCTTCGATCCTCACGGATATCAAAATTCGGAATTGCCGGGTCGTGACTATCGGTCACCGGCGGACGTTTTTCGCCGTAGCTGTTGTCTGCTTCGGATCTGGGTTGAAACGGTAACACGACGGCGAGTACCGCGATGAGTCCGAGAGCAAATATCATCAATATGATGATATTCCGAGCTGAGAATTTTAGACCTTTCTTCATTTTATTTCCTCCATAAGTTTTTGCAGGGTTATTGTTTAGTATTATTTCGGTAAGCCTGTTAAGGGACGGCTAAAATGACCGATGCCGTTTCTTAATTGCAGCCAATGGAAAGAACAAATGAAAAAGAGAACGGCTGTTTTGACAAAACAGAATGAATGAAGCAATCTTTGCAAATTATTTGTTTATCGTCAATTCATTTTTATGGGCAACTGACAATTTGTAACGATCAAAAGGCATTCCAGCGATTTTTTATATGGATTTTGAAATCAATCAAAAAACGACCGACTATCTGACACGCCTTAGTGATTTTATGTCGGCGAATATCTATCCTAACGAAACGACTTTTACCGATGAGGTCAATTCTGCTGACCGGTGGCAGCCGCTGCAGTTAATCGAAGATCTAAAGTCAAAGGCGAAAGCAGACGGTTTGTGGAACTTGTTTTTGCCCGAAGCTGCCGGGCTGACGAATCTGGAATATGCTCCGCTTGCGGAAATTATGGGACGCGTTCCGTGGTCATCCGAAGTTTTTAACTGTTCCGCGCCTGATACGGGCAACATGGAGGTGCTGGAAAAATACGGCACGCAATCTCAAAAAAAACAATGGCTCGAACCGCTGCTTGATGGCGAAATACGTTCATGTTTCGCCATGACCGAGCCGGACGTTGCTTCGTCCGATGCGACGAATATTCGTTCGTCGATCAAGGCGGATGGCGATTCTTATATTGTAAACGGGCGTAAATGGTGGTCAACCGGTGCCGGTGACGCACGCTGCAAACTTGCGATCTTTATGGGCAAAACGGATGAAAATGCCGCAAAGCATTTGCAGCAGTCAATGGTACTTGTCCCGATGGATGCCGATGGCGTCAAGGTGGAAAGGCTTTTACATGTCTTCGGTTACGACGATGCCCCGAACGGCCACGCTGAAATATCTTTTACAAATGTTCGGGTTCCAAAGGAAAATTTGCTACTTGGCGAAGGACGCGGTTTTGAAATAGCACAGGGAAGGCTTGGCCCCGGCCGTGTTCATCACTGCATGCGGCTGATCGGCGTTGCCGAACGTTCGCTCGAATTTATGTGCGAACGCGCCAGGTCCCGCACCGCTTTTGGCAAACCTATTGCCGATCAGGGCGTTGTGCGAAACTGGATCGCGGAAGCCCGGCTGGCGATAGATCAGGCACGCCTTCTGGTATTAAAAACGGCATGGATGATGGACACCGTCGGGAATAAGGCCGCGCGAAAAGAGATCGCAATGATAAAAGCGATCGTCCCGCAGATGGCTTTGAAGATAATTGACCGAGCTATACAAACGCACGGCGGCGGCGGCGTTTCACAGGATTTCCCGCTTGCCGGATTTTGGATCTATGCCCGTACGCTCAGGCTTGCCGACGGCCCTGACGAAGTTCATCTTGAAACGGTAGCGAAAATCGAACTAAAAAGCTAGTAGTTATAAATAGGTTCTGTTGTTATTTCATTTATGAGGCTTTCCTGAAGGGCACTAGCCACGTCGTTTACGGCGTGGGCAAGCAACGATGGGAACGTCAGCCCGTTTTAACGGGCTTAAAATCAGTGGCTTAAGCCAAAGACGAGAAGGACGTTGAAACGCCCTTCTGTTTTGCAGCTCACAAATACCACGCCCTAAAGTGCGTGGCTATGACCGAGCAGAACGGAAAGACTGGAATCACCCTTAAAACCGAAAATGTCAACAGAACCTAATAGATGAGTAAAGAAATAATCCATTTTGCTCACGCCAACGGTTTTCCCGCTAAAACTTACAGCAAGCTTTTCTCATATTTGGAGACGCGGTTTGAGGTAAATTACATCGAACGACACGGCCATGACCTTTTATATCCTGTCACTGACGGCTGGGCGGAACTTGCCGACGAACTTCAAAATAGTATCGAATCGCTATTTGTTAAACCCGTGATCGGTGTCGGCCATTCATTGGGCGGAATATTACATTTACTGGCATCCGTCAAAGATCCGCGGCTTTATAACAGATCATTCTTCTCGATGCCCCGATCATAAGCCGTTTTAGCAGTAAAAGCTTAGGCATCCTGAAAACACTGCGGCTGATGGACAGGTTTTCTCCTGCCCGCATGACGATCAACAGAAGAAATTTATGGGCGTCGAAAGAAGAAGCTCTGGAGCATTTTCGCGCGAAGGCAAAATTCGCCGCATTCGATACCGATATTCTGAACGACTACATCGAATACGGTACGGCTCAAACCGCTGAAGGATTCCGGCTTTCCTTCGATCCGCTCATCGAAGCCGCAATTTATCTCACAATTCCGCATACACTGCCGCTTTTGAAAGGGAAGCTGTCCGTCCCGATCACTTACATCGGTGGATCGCATTCCAGAGAAGCAAAGCTCGCCCGGCTTGGATTTATGCAGAATAATTTTGCAATTGATTTTAGATATATTGACGGAACACACCTTTTCCCCTTTGAAAAGCCTCGTGAAACCGCCGAAACGATCATTTCGATCGCCGCCAGCAAATAATACAAGACCCTTTATTTATCGATGCCTCAGTTATGCATTGCTTCATTTTGACCGAAATCAGATCAAATTGCGTTTAACATTGTAAAAATATGTTGACAACTGTTGAGCGTTAGGGTAACTTAATTGAGTGACGGCGCCAGAAGCCGTTTCCCTTCGCCACCCGATGCGAATAAGTTTTCTAAAAAACAACAACTAACGCGGCTCACAAGAGCAGCTTAAAAATACGGAACGTAATTGGGGTTTGGCCCCTGCAACCAGTTGACCTGTCTAAAAAACCTTGTCTTCGCTGTTATCAGAAGGTGGCAAAAATCTTCCGGGCCAAATTATCCAAACGTTCAGTTCAAAGGAAAACTTTCAAATTAAAAGATATTGGTGTGAAAGCTAAATAAGGAGTGAGAAAAAAATGCTGTTCGGTAAAAAGAAAAGCGTTGCCGGTCTGGATATCGGATCGAGTTCGATAAAAATGGTTGAACTCGAAGGTAAAGCAAACGGTTTCAGTTTGGTGAGCCTTGGGTATGAAAATCTGCCTGACGATACAATAATTGACGGTCAGATCATGGAATTGAACGTCGTGTCCGATGTCATACAAAGCGTATGCAACAACCATCAGGTAACTGCCGAAAATGTTGTTACGGGCGTGAGCGGCCATTCGGTGATCATAAAAAACATAGTTTTGCCGCCAATGAGCCAGGACGAACTGGAAGAATCGATCGATTGGCACGCCGAGGAACATATTCCTTATGATCTGGCGGACGTCAGTCTTGATTATCAGATAACTGGAACAACATCGGATTCGACCCAGGTACTTATTGCCGCCTGCAAACGCGAAAGGATAGATAGTATCCGGCAGGCTGTTCAAATGGCAGGAAAAACACCGGTTGTGATAGATGTTGACACCTTTGCCCTCCAGAATTGCTACGAAGCCAATTATATGCCTGACGATTCTCAAGTGGTGACACTTTTGAACATCGGAGCATCGACGATGAACGTGAATATCGTCAAAGGAACGCGTTCATTGTTCACACGTGACATTACGGTCGGCGGAAGCCAGTTCACCGATGTGCTGCAGCGCAGCCTTGGTTTGAGTTTTCAGCAAGCCGAAGCAGTAAAACGTGGTGCCACCCACGTAGGCGAGGGCGTAGAAGAAAAATCCATTGAACCATTGATGAACAATGTTACAGAGATCGTGGCAATGGAAATACAGAAGACATTCGATTTCTATCGGGCAACTACCGAAGACAATCAAACAGTCGTCCGCAAGATATTGATCTCCGGCGGCGGTTCGAAACTAAAGGGATTGGCCGCCGATCTTTCGGTACGATTGGAACTTCCGGTCGAAGTGCTCGATCCATTCAGAAATATCAAAGTGGACGCAAGAAAATTTGACCCTGATTACTTGAGCGAAATCATGCCCGAAATGGCTGTAGCCGTTGGGTTGGCAATGAGGGGAGTGTAACTAAAATGATCAAGATAAATCTATTAAATTCAGTTACGGAAAGACAGGGCGGAACAGTTGTTGCCGTTGACCGTAAACTCGCAAGTCCGGCCTCACGTCTCTTGCTGATATCGCTCGCGGTTGCTTTTCTACTCGTTGCCGTCGTCGGATGGGATGTAATAAGCACGCAAATGGCGAAAAGCGAAGCTGAAAGACAGCTGGCCGAACAAAAGCAGATCGCCGCCGAACTTGAGGTAGTGATGAAGGAGCAGAAGGAACTTGAGGCCAAGATACAGAGTATTGACGGCCGCATAGAAGCGATCAAAAAGCTTCGTTCTTCACAGGCCGGGCCGAGTGCCGTTCTCGAAGCAATGCGTGAAAGGATCGCCATAGTTCCGGGCATATATCTGCAAAGCGTTGAGCAGAAGGGTGACCAGCTTGAATTCAAGGGCAACTCGCCGGATGAATCGCAAGTTACACAATTCGGACGCAGCCTTGAATTTTCAAATGGCCTGTTCTCGAACCTTAGTATCGAAACCAAGCGTGACGAGGTAGTGGACCAACTGTCCGTAGCGGCTGCCGGTAAAGAGCAGAAAAAGGTCAACGTGGTCAATTTCACGATCAAAACGGCCTATACTCCATCCAAGGCGGTCGGTGCCAATAATCCTGCCCCATCAACAGCTTCGGCCACATCCGGACAGCCAGGTGCTCCAGTCCAGGTTGCCAAAAACTAATAATATTCAGTCGAATCGATTCGACATCCTGATTCCCGAAAAAGAAGGACACTAAAATGATAGAGAAAATCAAAAACCTACAATGGCACTTCCAGCTTTTAATGATGCTCACGGTTGCGGGCCTGTTATACGGATCAGTCTATTACTTCGTGACCGGCCCGACACGAGAAGAGATCAGCGTGCTGAACAACGATATTGCAAAGCTTACGGCCCAGAACGAGGCCGCACGGGTCGCCACGCAGAGAATCAATGAATTTCGTGCCCTATATGCCAGCAAGGCTGTCGAATATGAGGAATTAAAGGTCCTCTTACCGGAACAGCGTGAGATCACGAATGTCCTGCAGGGACTTCAGGACAATGCGAACGATTCGCGAATGATCGTAATGAGGTTCTCGCCAAGGGACGATACACAGTTGGAGTCAATAATGGCGAAACCTGTTGAGATCGAAGTGGACAGCAATTTCACTAACCTGCGTGCCTTCTTTGACAAGATGGCGAAGCTGCCGAGAATTGTCTCCATATCAGATTTCAAGATCAATCAGCTTGACAAGCAAACAGTGGAAAAGACCGTGCATGCCCAATTTTTATTGACGGCATATTACGCCGACCCCAACGTACTTGCTAAGCCGGCCGCTAAACCAGGCACACCAGGTGCCCCGGTCGCACCCGGAACGCCAGCCGCTGCACAACCCGCTGCACCTGCAGCCCAGCCGCCGGCGGCGAAATAGCCTGCCTCAGAATCCGCACCATACCTAAGCACAACAGAGAGAAAAAGCCATGATGAACAAATCAAACATCTTCCGACTTCTGACCGTGAACATCGCCCTCGCCGGTTTTGTCCTGATAAGCGGACACTTCGTCGAAGTGGATGCCCAAGGCCGCGACCCTTTTACAAAACCGGGTTGGGCCAGGACCCGTGACCCACGAACCGCCACTGCCAATAAAGGCCCTGGCTCGGTAAATGTTCCGGGAACTCCGGCGATCGAACAGCGGATAGAGTTTTTCAAACGCCTTCGGGAAAGTGCGGCAGCAAGCGGACAGCCACTGCCAAAGGTCACTAGTGTCCTGACATTGAACGAATTGGCCGTTACGGGCATCTTCCGTACACCCCGCGGAATGGCCGCGATGGTCGAAGCAATGCCGATAAAACTTTCTTATACGATCTATCCGGGAGACAAATTTTTCGACGGACAGCTTGTCGCGGTCGAAGAGAACAGATTGGTTTTCCGCCGCGTGACCAAAGTAGCTGCGGGTAAATTCGTCTCGTCGGTTGAAAATAAGACCTTGCGTCAATATTCGACACAGGAATTGATTCAGGGGACCGCTCCGTCGCAGGCCGATGGTAAGCCGCCTGAATCAGTGGCCGCCTATCAGCCATCACCCGATGGCACAGCGGCAAAGCCAGCTGTCGTGGTTCCTATCATTTCGCCGCTTGACGAAATGAACAAACAACTTCCGCCGACCGATGCTGGAAAGGAAAAATCCAAAAAACCCGGCAAAACTCCGGTCAAGGTCGCCAAAAGTAATTAATTCTGTAAGCCCGCACATCGCCAGGCGATATCAACTAAAAAATTTTCAAACTAAACCAGTTCCTTGAAAAAAAGGAATGGACCTATTCTGAAACGGAGGAAACATGAATTCTCTTCATAAATTAAGCGGTTTCGGCAAAAAGGCAGTAGTCGCTTTAATGATCATTAGCACTTTAGGCCTCGCGGTTGCCGCTCAAAAAGTTCAGCCGCAATCACAGGGCAGATTATATGGCGATGCCGGTTTTCGCGGCGAGCCGATCAATCTGAATGTCGTCAATGCCGACATCCGCGATATTCTCAACTACATTACGGAACAATACGGTATTAATTTCGTCATCGACAAATCGGTCGGCGCGATACCGGTAACTGTTAATGTAAGTGACGTTCCATGGAACGTTGCCCTTGACTCGATACTTCGGGCACAGGCCTTGGGCGTTCAGGTCAATGGGACCATTCTTCGCATCGCCGAAGGTAAGACCCTCGCATCGGAGGGCGATATTATACGGCAGCAGAAAGATAATCAGCTTGACGGTGCCCCGCTTTTTACCGAATTTATCCGGCTGAATTTTGCACGCGCAACCGGTACGCTGAGTGATGCATCGGGCGGCTCCAATGAGCTTTCCACCGGTACGAGCTCAGTGCCGAGCGGCGTCGTTTACAATAACGACAGCGGCCCATCCACCGAATCTGCCAAGAAAATAACCAGCAGCGGATCGGATCAGGGCATACTTGGCATTATCCAAAAACGTCTTTCACGCCGCGGTGCGGTCGAAGTTGATGGACGCAGCAATACGCTGATAATTACAGATGTCCGGGAAAACATTGATGCTGTGCGCCAATTGGTCGCGTTGCTGGACCAGCCTGAACCGCAGGTCGAGATCGAAGCACGCATTGTCGTTGCGACACGCAACTTCAGCCGCGACATCGGCGTTCAGCTTGCAGCACTTGTGCTTGGGCCGAGAGGCAGCGGTGCACAGGGCGGCACATTACCAGGTGGTGCAGGTGGCAGCACCAGCACGGCTCCTCCAGGGCTGCCAACCACGACTGCGAATAACAGCCTTTTTTCAAGCCTTCCAAGTACCGTGATCGGTTTAACGACCGGTATATTTGGGACCGCCCAGATAAGTGCCCTTATCTCGGCAGGTGAGCAGAAAGGACAGGCAAAGATAATTGCCACACCTCGTGTAACAACGCTAAACAATCGTCCGGCGGAGATCAAGAGCGGGACCAAGATTCCTATCACGACGCTGCAGCCAGGTGGAAACGGCGGTAACCCTATCGCTACCACTACTTATGTCGATGTGCCGCTTCGTCTGCAGATCACACCGCAGATCACCGATGTTGGCTCCATCATATTGAACGTCACGGCTGAAAACAGCTCGACCTCGGCCGTAACCGGCGGAATTGCTCCGGCGATCAATACGCAGAGCATGAAAACAGAGGTCCTGGTTCCGGATGGCGGAACAACGGTTGTCGGCGGAGTCTTATTTGACGACGAACGTGAAAATCAGGATCGGACACCTGGCCTCTCAAAAGTGCCGCTTTTGGGTAACCTCTTCAAACGTAAACTCGTTCAGCGAAATACGAATGAAATACTGTTTTTCATCACTCCGCGTATCTATCGGCCAGACTTGACGGGTGTACCCGGACAATCCGGTGTGCGTACATCTGCACCTTTGATCCAGCCCGTTCCGCTTGGCAATCCAAAGTCGAATTCGGGTCAGCAGCCTACACCGGTCGAGCCAGGTACAGCAGCTCCGGTTAAGCCGTAACGTTCAGACACCGAAGAGATGATCGGTGACATGTTTACTCCAGCAAAGAGGCGGCCCGACAAAGGCCGCCTCTTTTTCATTTAGGCTGTTTGAAAAGTCCTCAAGGTCTAGAAAAGAGCGGGTGCAAGCAGCCCTTCCCGACCTACAAATCCGGTTAGCTTGATTTTAACCCGAAGATACGATCATGCTATGGCATCAGAAATAAAGCCAATGTTGGTTTCAGGTCATGAAGGGTTGCTCTGCACCCGCTCTTTCTAAAGCAAATACTATTCCGGGATATAGCCCGATGGGACAGGCACATCTCCTGTAATCCCGAATTGTCTTTCAGAATATGTCGGGCCGTTCGAAGCAAGGATGTACCAGGTGTTATTACGATAAACGGCAATGTCGGTTCTACCGTCCCCGTCAAAATCGGCCGGGACAGGGATGTCGCTGCTTAACCCGAATGGATACTCGGAATATCCTTGGCGGGAATTCAACGTGTACCACGTGCTATTGGACGGGCGGAACAAGGCAATATCAGTTTTGCCGTCGCCGTCATAATCGCCTTGGACAGGTCTGTCTCCTGTCAGGCCGAATCTTGTCTCTGAATAACCGCTGGTGCTTGCCAGCATGTACCAAGTTCCGGTTTCAGGCCGCCAGACAGCGATGTCTGTCCTTCCATCAGCGTCATAATCGCCCTGAACGGGTTTGTCGGTCGTAATCCCGAATCGCTGTTGGCTGATGGCACCGTCGGAGCTGCGAACAATATACCAATTACTGTCCGATGGACGCCAAACTGCTAGATCGGTCTTCAGGTCACCGTCGTAATCCCCGGGAACCGGGATATCACCCGGCAGGCCCCATTGCTGTTCGTAATAACCGCCGGTACTCATGCTCAAATACCATCTGCCATTCGACGGCCGCCAAACCGCAAGGTCGGTTATACCATCGCCGTCATAATCGCCGGGAACGATCTTGTCCCCGTTCAATCCGAACTGTGCTTCTCTGTAATTGCCGTTACTCGTTAAGAGATACCACATACCGTTGGATGGACGATAGACCGCTATGTCGCTGATCCCGTCAGCATTGAAATTTGATATGGCCGTCCCCGTAAATGAGGCTCCAGAGGTAGTATAAATTTGGTCGCCGGAGCTGCCGCCATTGCCGTTCGCAGCGTTGCCGGCTGAATAAAAGCCGATCCTGCCGACACGTTCTGGCGGTGCCGTCCAATTGAATGTCCAAGATTTTAGGCCGAACTGTGTGGGGATCACACCATCCGATGTGTGTTCGATATAAGTGCGCGGCAGGTTTCCGTTAATAATATTATTGCGTAACTGGAGCTGCTGCGGGACACTGGCTGGCAGTGTATATGTGCCAACGCTGCGGCCCTGGCCGTCGATGGCCGTCATTTGAAATCCGTAAATAACGGCATCGGACTGGCTCACGGTTACGGTCAACGGAATTTGCTGTCCGGGCAGATAATTTGCCGGTATTCCTGTTATTACTACATTTCCTGTGCCGCTGTTGGCCGCGAAACTGGTATGACACGCGGTGCAGTTGGTTTCTAGCGGGGCGTTAGTGTAGGACGGTGACGGCCCGAAAACCGAGGCATCAACCTTGAAGGATGTAGCGGGGAAATTTATAAAACCTATAAAACCGAGCAGTATCGTAAATACAATAATGATGGATTTAGCAGCAAAAAAGCGTCGGGATCGTGCGTTCATCAGATTAAACTCCTGTGAGGTGATTAGTATCAATGCAGTTTGACGAATCGTCTGCTGGAAAAGTTGAAGAAATAAGACTAGTTAAAGGATATTGTTCAACCGTGTTATTGTCAACAATTTATTTATAGCTTAAGGCCGCAAATTAGATCGTGAGTAAATTTGATCTAAAAGCTTTGGATCACATAGTTTTGAGGCCTTGAACAGAGGGCAAAAAAAAACACCGGGCCGATCGTTTTCGGCCCGGTGCAATATAAGGAAAACCAGTTATTTTAGTTACTTATGTATCTCGTCGAGACCGGAATGTCCCCGGCGAGGCCAAACACTCTTTCGGCGTATCCGGCGGTCGAACGAAGCAGGTACCACGCACCGTTTCTATAAAGGCCGATGTCGTCCTTGCCATCACCGTCATAATCACCGGCGACTGGTATATCACCGTTGAGTCCGAATTGTGTCCGGGAATAACCGGTCGTGGTCGCTAAGATATACCAGGCACCTTCCGACGGCCGGTAAACAGCCAGATCTTCCAGTCCGTCGCCGTCATAATCGGCATGGACCGGAATGTCGCCGTTCAATCCGAATTGCATGTCGAGATATTGGTTGCCGTTGCTGTACAACAGATACCAATGGCCGTTAGATGGACGAAATACGACGATATCGGCTCTTCCGTCACCGTCATAATCACCCTGGGCCGGAATATCACCGCTTATACCAAATCGTTGGGTGAAATAGCCGACCGTACTGCCCAAAATATACCATGTCCCGTCTGACGGCCTGTAGACCGCCCGGTCGTCTTTTCCGTCGCCGTCATAATCGGCGGCAACCGGAATATCACCTGGAATGCCGAATTGCCCGATGGTAAAGATGCCGCCGCCGCTGTTGATATACCAGGCACCTTCCGATGGCCTGAAGACCGATAGGTCGGCCCGTCCATTACCGTCAAAATCTCCGGGGGCCACAATATCAGGAGTCAGGCCCCAACGCATGACCGAGTATCCTGCCGTCGAATTCAATAGATACCAGTTACCTTCACTTGGGCGATATACCGCCAGGTCAGTAATGCCGTCACCATCAAAATCAGCACGGCTCCGTGTAGGCACCGGAGTAGGCGTTGGAGTAGGCGTCGGTGTTGGAGTAGGCGTCGGCGTCGGCGTCGGAGTAGGTGTTGGTGTCGGCGTTGGAGTCGGCGGCGTTACAAATGTGCATGCATAGCTGTCGATGAAAGATGCACCGGTAAGAGTGATCCCGTCAACATTCCAGCCTGGGTTTGCACCGGGGCCAACCGTATTGTCATCGGCACCAAATCGCCACCGAAGCTGAACTATCCGGCCGTTCGCCGTTGCCGGTAATTGAGCAGTCGTTGTAAGAAAGCCGCCCGAATTACCGGTCCATGACTGTCGGCCGGCAATGGGGTTGTTTGTTCCTCTCGGATCGAGGGTTGCGTTGTAGCCGTTGGCAGTAAATGAACCGCCAGCCGTCAAAATATCCTGGAACGGTCCATCAGAAATGCTTAATTCCAAAACACCGCCGTCAAAGAGAGATTCACTATTATATCTGTTACGGAACGTCACCGTGGCAGCCGAGGAATTGACGACTATTCGTGGTGAATTAAGGTCCGTGCCGCCGCCGATAGTGGTCGGGTCCTGGGCGTAGGCGGAGTTCGGGGCAGTGTCCGGCCCGGATGAGCTGGTAAGGAAAGTAATGCCATTACTGATCGATGCAGCGGTCCATCCGGCCGGTAAAGCGGGGGCCGTGATACCGTCGAAATTTTGGGTTGCCGACGTATTGCCCGGTGCACCGATGAAGATCTGGCGGCTGACACTAATTGGCCCCAGGTTGCTCGTTATATTAAAGGTGACGGTCAATATACTGCCGCAGGCTGTAGCAGCGGGGATAGCATAAGCAATTTGTTGGGACGCGGAACCTGTATCGATGATATTGCCGTAATTGGCTGATCCGCCGCCCACTACTTGCAGCGAAACGCCGGTTGCGTTTGTACCGCTATTGTTCAGCAAAGGTATGGTCAACAAAACGGGTTCGCCGGCTTCCGGGTATCCGTTGTTGTTGCCGGTAGAATCGGAAAGTGTGATGGCCGGTGATTGAGTGAGGTTTGGCGGATCGAACGCTTCCGTGACCCTGATCGTGCCTGTCCCGCCACTGCTTGAGCCGCCGATGTTTTGTATGCTGGCGCTGAAACCTAGGCCGCGGACCGCGAAACCGGTCCAGAAATCCGTCAAGTCTGTTGCTGTCCCGCCCGCCCGCACGGCGGCAATTATAGCATCGCGTTCGGAGATGAATGTCGGGTTCAGAGGGGCCAGCTTCATGCCATCGGTAATAAATTGCAGGGTGCGGCGGTTTCCTTCTGCGAACCCAAGCCTTGTTATGAGCCTTGCCCTTACTTCCAAAAGCATACTGCACCAGATCTCTCCTGAGTTGTGTACCTCGTCAGCGGTTCCGCCGCCTACTGGCCCACGTGCGAATGCTCCATCTGTAAGATTCAACGTGGTTTGATCTATATCGGCAAATGTCAGCGGGTTGAACGGACGGTTGAGCGGGCCGCCGGTCGCTGACAGTAAAGCAAATGGAAAGCGGCGTATGCCGTAGTAATTGTTGTTCACATAACCATTCGTGATCAGATATGTCGCGTAGGTGCCTGCCGGAAAAGTTCCATTAAGCGGGTCAGATGGCGATGAAAGCAGGGCAAGGGCATAAAAATCGGACCAGCCTTCGCCCATGCCGCCCGAAAAATCATTGTTCAATCCGCTTCCGTTTCCGTGAAGGCGGCCCGAAAGGCCATGGGTGAACTCGTGGAAAACGACGTCGCCGTCAAGGCTGCCGTCGATGTCCGGGTTCGGTCCGGTAAAGATGAACATTTGCATGCGACCGCGTCCGCCGTCCGCGGGCGTCGCAAAATTCGCATTATTTGTGCCGATTGCATCCTGTCCTTCGGCACTTACCCTGTCTGATCCGTTTCCGCCACGGCCGAAATTATTGTTTTGGAAATTTCGTGAAGCCTCGTTAAATCCAAGCTGATAGACTGCATCGTGGTACCTGTTGCAATAATAGAAAAGCTGCGTGACGATCCCTTGCTGAAACGCGCTGCCGGGATAGGTCTGCGGAACGGCCACCGGGGCGTCACCCGTCAGTGTGTTCGGATCGTACGGGTTATAGGCAAATGTGAAATTACGGCTCGCATTTGTTGCTTCGCTGTTTAGATCGATGCCGTTATTCGTTCCGTTCGGCATTACATTACGATCGAGCCCGGCCTGGACGGCATTTCCGTCGGTTATGGTTGCGCCATCGGTTATCCATCCCAAATCATTAAACGTGTTAGGAGCTTCGTTACCAATGAGCGTTACCGGTGTGCGGGCAATGGCCGCACCCTGGGCCCCGTTCGGAGAAAGCGGGCTGGGCGAAAGTGGAAATGGGTTACGTGCGGCATTTACAAAGGCGTTCGGATTAGCGTAGACGCTGTATGTCGCCGGCTGCGTCTGGTCCTGGGTGATATTTTTTCGCCAAAGCATCGTTCCCGTTTCGGCATCGACGATCACGTAATAGGCGTTGACCGGTTCCCAGATAAGTACCCGCCATGCCGGAACGGCAACACCGGGTTCGGTTGGAAAATACATTTTTTCAGCCGTCGTTGCCCAATCGTCCTGGCCAAATACACTTTTTAGATCGGTAGAGGCGGCATTGTTGAGGGCACTGTCGCTTTGGGTTAGATCGTGGTTAATATAGGTTGCGGCAGCTTTTACCGCATCCGAAGGGTTGCGAAAGTCGGCGGACAGGTTTTGGTAAGAAAGTCCCGGGGCGAGATTGTTGACGACCCGTATCATTTCGCCGGTTTTTGAGAATCCTGCCTTCACTTCGCCCCGAAAAACGGGTATTCCATTTATCTCCTGATCAAGTTCGACAAATGACAGCTCGCCGGACGGATTAGTGTAATCGGCAAAAACTTTAAGGCTGCTGATCTGAGCGTCCGTGGCCCCGACCAATTCATTATTTTGTTTAAGGAAATTTACCAGTACGTCCGAGCGTTTTGATGACGAAGCTGAGGTTAAAAATGAAGCTCCCATCTTCACATCCGGCGATATTATCTCCGGTGTTCTGAGGTCCGTGTTGTATTCGACCTTGAGTGACGGCAGCTTGGCCTTTAGCGTCTCTTCGCCGGCAATGAAATTGTCCCGGATGTCCGCAATTGCCACGGCATCTTTTTTCAGGCCTGCGCGAAAGTGCTCCATCTTGCCGATCGCGTTCTTGTCGGTCCGGATGTCATAGTTAGCCAAGGTGTCGGCTCGGCTTACTGTTTGATTTGTAATGGCTTGGGAATGAAATTGATACGGCAGCAGAGTGATCGCCGTGATCAATCCTAAAACAACAAAAGTAAGCAGTATGCTCAACCGGGATTCAACAATTGCGGATCGGTTCATTTAAAAAATCTCCTAAAAGTTGTGGAATGGTCATTGCGCCCTTTCGGAATTTTATTTTGTCAAAAGTAGTTTGTCGGGATGCTCTTTCAGCTCCGTCTGCAATGTCCGATACTTCGACACACGGGCAAAATACAATTACAATTTAATGTTGACGGGTAAAAATATTTCTTGGATGTTTTACGTGAGCTTTTGGGACTCCCGGTTATTTCTACTTCAATATTAAGAACAGCGCAAACAAATTTTTATATCAAATTGGACACTGAAAGTCAATAAAATTCTGATCCATACAATGCAGGAAAACGATACAGAAAAGGTTTTTGGCGTTGGCGGCCTGATCGCTAAATTTCACGATAAATATGAATATCGCGGCGGCCAGATAAAGATGGCAGAGGCCATTTCGAAGGCTTTTGAAGACAAAAACCACCTTATCGTCGAGGCCGGGACCGGCACCGGGAAAACGCTTGCGTATTTGATCCCGGCGGTTGCTGCCGCCCTAAAGGGAAACAAACGCATCGTTATTTCTACGGGAACGAAGAATCTTCAGGAACAATTGATGGAAAAGGACATCCCATTCCTTCAGAAGATACTGCCAAAAAAATTCTCGGCCGCCTATATGAAGGGACGTTCGAACTACGCCTGTCTTTACCGCGTCCATAAAGCCGAACATCAGCCGATCCTCGACGGCCTCGATCAAATGGATCATTTTGACGAGGTTAGAAAATGGGTAATGGAAACCGTGACCGGCGACCGCCGCGAACTCGTCGATCTTCCGGAAAATTTATCTTTTTGGAGCCGTATAAATGCCAAAGCTGACATTTGCATTGGGCAGAAATGCCCCGAATTCGAGCCTTGCTTCATAACCCGCATGCGTACGCGTGCCGAGGATGCCGACATCATAATCGTTAATCATCACCTTTTTTTCGCCGATCTGAATGTTCGCGGCAACAAATTTGGCAAGGTGATCCCGGATTACGGAGCGGTCATTTTTGACGAAGCTCACCTGATCGAAGACATCGCGGCTGACTATTTCGGGTTTCAGGTGTCAAATTTTCAGATCGACGAACTTGTCCGCGATTCCGACAGTCTGCCGATCACCGAGGCGATGGTGACGCGCGACCTGACCAAATTGGGGGCAAAGATACTTGGCCTTGCCGACCAGTTTTGGATCAGGTTTTCGCAGGCCCGAAACGACGGGCGGTTCCCATTGCAGCCCGATGCTTTTTCTTACCGTTCGCCTGACGGACAGCAGCCGACACCGCTTGGCGAGGCTTATTTTGCATTGGATGGCGCGCTGGAAAAGATGGCCGGCCTGTTGGACGCTTTTGCAGAAACGATACCCGAAGTTGACAGCTTGCTGAGACGGGCGCGGCAGACACGGTTTGACCTCGAGTTCGTGGTCACACAGTCCGAAAAAAATTATGTTTATTGGCTCGAAAAACGCGGCAAGGGAATATTTCTGCGGGCGTCGCCGGTCGATGTTTCCGAACTGCTGCGGGAAAAGCTATTCGACAAGGTCGAGACCTGCATTTTGACATCGGCGACGCTTTCGAGCAGCGGTAAATTCGATTTTATTCGCGGGCGTTTGGGCCTCGATGCGGCAAAAACGACCGGAATGGTTGCTCCGTCGGCATTCGATTATGAAAAACAGGCGATCATTTATCTTCCGAAAGCAATGCCCGACCCGCGTTCGCCGGAGTTTACACAGATGGCCGCGGGCGAGATCATTAAGATTTTGCAGGTAACAGATGGCCGGGCGTTCGTGTTGGCGACCAGTAATTTTTCGATGAATGCGTTGTACGAAATTGTTTCGTCGCGTGTAAATTTCCCGTGTTTTGTGCAGGGTTCGATGTCGAAAACAGGCTTGCTGGAAAAATTTCGTGAAACGCCGAATGCCGTGCTCTTCGCCACTTCGAGCTTTTGGCAAGGCGTCGATGTGCAGGGCGAACAGCTTTCATGCGTCATCATCGACAAACTCCCGTTCGCCGTGCCGACCGATCCGTTGGTCGCCGCCCGTTCGCGTTTTATCGACGAGAACGGCGGCAGATCGTTCTTCGATTACAGTGTCCCGCAAGCCGTGATAACCCTCAAACAGGGAATCGGCCGCCTCATCCGCAGCAGCTCCGACCGGGGCGTCATCGCCATCCTCGACCCAAGATTGCGAACAAAAGGCTACGGAAAAGATTTCTTGCAAAGTCTCCCAAGAATGAGGATTACAAGTGAACTGGAAGACGTTTTAAAGATCTTTGACGAAGGTGCCGAAAGTGTGGTGGTAAAATAACCCGGACACAGATCCGACTTGGATTTAAGCACCAAAGGTGCGACGGTAATATAGCCTGGGGCAACGCCTCAGGAACCTATCCAACAACGACCAAGCCGCAACGCACACAAAGAAACACGAATTAATTCCGAACATGCCCTAGAAATTTTGATTATTTCTGATTACGCATGAGATAGAATATGATGAAGGGGTCTTATTAACCGTCCCGTTAATGCTGAAAGAAATGTTCTATACATAGCCTATGAAAAGAATTTTTATATTGTTGGTCTTCATGGCCCTTACGGGTCTATTCGTTGTAAATACCAATGCTCAGGCAAATGTTCAGCCTATTCCTCCGAGTAAAAAAAATGATACGCCATTGAAAATTAAATCAAAGCCGTCCCCAAGTACTCGTGGATGCCAACCCGGATCGGGTCTGATGAGGTTAAGGGTCACATTCGACAAATCGGCCAAGATAACAAATGTTGAGCAAATATCAGCATCGGGTTGCGATGATTTTGACGATTCTGCAATTCGGGCCGCAAAAAGCATCAAGTTCGTGCCTGAGACAAAAGAGGGCGTACCCATAACGGTAACAAAAACCGTTGAATACGCATATCATAGTTACTGAACCATGCCATCATTTTACGAAGTTATGATCGAACGCAATTTCTCTTCCGCTCATCAATTGCGCGGGTATAAGGGGAAGTGCGAAAACCTGCACGGGCACAACTACAAGATCGAGATCTACGCCCGCGGTGACGAGCTGAACAACATTGGCCTTTTGATAGATTTTGGCGATCTGAAGAAAGCCGCGGACGAGATCGTTAAATATCTCGATCACCGCAACATCAATGAACTTCCGCCTTTTGACGAAGAGTTGAACCCATCGGCGGAAAATCTGGCGAGGTATATTTTGGAGTATATTGCATCGAGGGTCGATGATGACCGGGTTTCGGTTTATAAGGTTCGGTGTTTCGAAACCCCGACAAGTATTGCGACATATTCCATTGATTAGCATTCGGAAAGAATGGGAAGGTTTCTCTACTAAGTAAAAATATCAATTCTAATAATATGAAAAAACTGATTATTATTTTGACGGCCAACTTTTTATTCGCGGGACTTATCTCAGCGCAAATAGTCAATACCGGAAAATTGACTGGTGTGGTCCGTGACACTAATCAGGCCGTTGTCTCCGGCGGCCGAGTTGTTATTCGGAATACAAAAACGCACGTCGAACATACCGCTTCCAGCAATTCTGAAGGGCAATTTTCATTTGAAAATCTCAAGCCCGGCGATTATAATGTTCGGGTATTGGCCCAAGGTTTTTCGGTCCAAACCCGTGACATACGGGTCGATTCGGGCGCAAATACAACGGCTGATTTTACGCTTGCTGTTGGCGAGGCACGCGTAACCGTAACGGCCGAGGCCGGCCAGGCTGAGGAATCACGAAATGTTCCGCAGGCCGTTAATATAATTGGTGCAAGCCGTTTGCTGGAAAGGGCGACGTCTTTTCTAGCACTGGCCGGCAAAGAAGAGGTCGGCTTGAATGTGCAAAAAACAAGTCCGACAATCGGCGCGATTGTTGTCCGCGGCCTGACCGGAAAAAATGTCGTGAATTATGTTGACGGTGTCCGCTACACCAATGGGGCGCAGCGTGGCGGCATCAACACTTTTTTCAATCTTAACGATGCGTCGAATGTCCAGTCGGTCGAAGTGTTACGCGGTCCTAACGGGGCCCAATATGGTTCCGATTCTCTTGGCGGAACGGTTAATCTACTGACCCGCATCCCGCGTTTCGGATCTGACAAAGCCGAATTTCACGGCGAGATTATTCCAACCTTTACAACCTCTGACCGCAGCTTCGGCAGTTCGGTCTTATTGAGCTATGGCAGCCAAAAACTTGGGGGTGCGGTAAATATTGCCGGGCGGCGGATTAACAATTTACGGACGGCAAACGGGTTGGATTCACACTCTGCGGTCACCAGATTTCTAGGTCTGCCGTCGAGCGTACTCTACGACCGAAATCCGGACACCGCCTTTACGCAGTACGGAGGATCGTTTCGCCTCAACTATTCAACGCGTGACGACCAGCAAATAGCTTTTTATTACCAACGCGGCCAACAGGATGGCGGCAAGCGCTTTGACCAATTGCTCGGCGGCGACGGCAATCTCATCGCCGACCTCCGTAATTTAATGCTCGATTTCGGTTACCTGAGATACGTAAAGCAAAATTTTGCCGGATTTGACAGTGCGTCATTTACCGTCTCATACAACAGCCAACGCGAGGAGCGCGTAAATCAGGGCGGACAGGGAAATCCGTTCGGCGGTGTAACGCATCAATATGAACGCACGAGCGTTACTGGTTTTAGCTTTTTTCTCGACAAGGCATTGCCGCTGAACAATTCGTTTCTTGTCGGCGGTGATTTCTATCATGAAAAGGTAAATTCCCCGGCATTCACATTCGATCCGGTGACAAATACGGCAGCGGTCACTCGCCCCCGTATCCCCGATGAAGCTCGTTTCAACTCCGGAGGGCTTTTCATTCAGGATGCCTGGCAGGCAATACCCGACAGATTACGGATAACCGGTGCGCTGCGATACAGCTCGGCCGCGTACCGTGTGCGTGGGGCAGATAGCCCCGTCGTGAACGGCCGGCCGCTTTTTGGCGACGACAGTCTGCGAACCGGAGCTTTTTCCGGACGCATCGGAGCGGTCGTACGAGTCGTCGATAATTTCCGGTTTGCTTTCAATTATGGCCGTGGTTTTCGGTATCCGAACATCACCGATCTCGGGACCCTCGGCCTGACCGGCGATGGTTTCGAGGTCGATCATATTACTTCCGGGACACTCGGCGGCACCATTGGCACGACAGCCGGAACGGATGCCGTTTCGACCGGGCTTCCGGTAGCCAAGCAGCGTTCCGAATTCAGCAATAATCTCGACTTCAGCCTGCGTTACAACAACAAACGCATCGACACCGAATTTACTGTTTTCCGGCTCGATATAAACGACGCCATAACCAAACAGGCTTTGATCCTGCCCCAGGGAGCAGTCGGTCAATTTCTTGGCGACCAGCAAATCACTAACCAATTGACCAGTGGAGTAGTTTTTGTTCCGGCCTCAACTTCACCCGTGCTTGTCCGCGCCAATTTTACGTCGGCCAGGCTTTATGGCATCGAATACGAACTCGAGGCAAAAATTACGCATGATCTGTCTTTCCGTGGGAATTTCACATACATCCGGGCCGAAGACAAAGTCACCGGCCTGCCGCCGAATATCGAAGGAGGTACACCACCCCCGACCGGATTCATTAGCCTCCGTTATGGCAGATCGCGGTTTTGGGTCGAGGGTTATTCCACCCTGGCAGGAAAACAGGACCGGTTTTCATCGGGCGATCTCGCTGACCGGCGGACAGGGGCTCCGCGCTCACGGGCGCAGATAGAAAATTATTTCCGTCGCGGAGCATGTGTTAACGGCCTCACGAGCAATGCCGCCGGGACCTGTAATGCGAATGTCAGCACTTATACATTGCTTGCGACAGGGGAAAATATTACTCAAGTTCTGACACGTGTGCTTGGCCCCGGATTTCAGTCGTCAAACTTGTTTACGTTCCTGCCAAGTTACGCATTGGCCAATGTTCGCGGCGGATTTACTTTGAATGAGAAAACAAGTGTCTTTTTGGCATTCGAGAATATTTTCGATAGCTTTTACCGCAATCCAAGCTGGGGAATTGACGGTGCGGGACGAAGTTTTACGGCTCAATTCAGATACAAATTCTAGATTTTAAATTCCGCATTGTTGAATGCCTGGAAATAAATGGGAAAGGAGATTCACAGGGCCTTTTCCATCACGAAGTTGATCCCGGTCACTTCACCATACGGCATTTCAACTTTTCCGGCGCATTTAAAATCGTATTTGCCATAAAACCTTTGGGCACGCGGGTTTTCTTCCCAAACCTGCAGCCAAAGCGTCTCGAATCCGTCATTTTTTGCAATGTTCAGGCAATGTTCGAGCAGCAAAGCGCCAAATCCTTTTCCGTAAACACGTTCAAGAATATAAATGCGTTTTAATTCGATAGAATTCGCGGCTTCAATACAATCGAGGCGCGAATTGCGGTCAAGTTTTGCGTATCCGACAGCTTTACGGGACCTAAAAGCGAGCAAAAACGTGATGCCCGGATCGAGAAGCTCAGCGGCGATCTTTTGAACGCCGAACGCATCGGAGATGTAACCCGCCAGATTTGAAGATTCGTCCTGTTCGAAATAGGCCTCGTAAAAGGTCGTCGAGGCAAGCACCGAGATCAATGCCGCGTCATCAATATTTGCTTCGCGAACCGTTATATCCAACATAAAAATTTATGCAAAAGAAAAACAGCAAACCCTTTGATTTGCTGTTTCTTGAAAATGGTCGGGGCGAGAGGATTCGAACCTCCGGCCTCACCGTCCCGAACGGTGCGCTCTACCAGACTGAGCCACGCCCCGTGAACTCAAACCAAAGTGTAGGTCACTGTCCAAACTATGTCAAACTTCGCTTTCTGCTTCTTTCTTTGCAAACTTATGTTTGAGAAATTCTATCAGCGGCGGCAATAGCGAAAGAAATACTACGACAATGACGACCTTTTCAATGTGGTCCTGCAGCTTGATACCAAGCGAGCGTTCCACCACGCCGCCAAGAAAGTAGCCGGCCAGCACCATGCTGCATATCCACAAAAGGCCGCCAATGATGCTGAATATCAAAAACCTGGAATAAGGCATTTCCGTTGCCCCGATCACAAGCGGGGCGAAAGTGCGCACGACAGGCACAAATCTTGCCAGCACAACGGTTTTTACTCCATATTTATCAAAAAATTGACGTGCCTTTTCTACTCGGCTCGGCTTGAATATCCATGAGTCCTCGCGATTAAAAAGCGTTTTTCCCATCATGCGGCCGGTCCAATAACCGGTGTTGTCGCCAATAACGGAACCGAGAAAAAACGCCAGCATGACCAGAGCGACATTTAGCTTGCCCGCCGCCGCGAACAGCCCGGAAACGACAAGAAGCGAATCGCCCGGCAGAAAAAAGCCGACCGCCAGGCCAGTTTCCGCAAAAATGATAAAAAACAGCCCGAAATAAACGTAATTTCCGAGCACTGCCAAAAGATAATCGATCAGGAATTTCGGATTAAGAAAATCCTTGGCCTGAATAAAAAAATCTATGATCGAATCCATAAGATCTCAATGAAAAACGGAAAAGAAACGGACAATGCAAAGGACAGCGGACAATGGACAATTAAGATAGGATGAAGTTTCAACCTACACTTTCATTTTCTTCGATTTTCCATTTTCCATTGTCCGCTGTCCATTTTCCATTGCATTATCCCTTATCTCCACCCATGTTCCCCGATCAACGGGACAAAAACGCACGGGCCGAAATCGTGCCGCTCAAAACCTTTTTCCGTTCGTGTGATGCGGACCAGTACCTGTGTCTTTTGATCTTCGCCTATCGGAATAACAAATTTTCCACCAACCTTTAATTGCTGCAAAAGAGGTTCGGGAACGCTTGGGCCGCCCGCCGCGACCAGTATCGCATCGAACGGAGCATACACTTCCCATCCGACGGTTCCGTCCGAATTGCGGACCGAAACATTTTGTATCCCAATTTTTCTAAGCTTGTCGAGAGCATCTTTGGCCAGATTTGGAATGCGTTCGACGGCAAAGACCTTTTTTGCCAGACTTGCCAGCACAGCTGATTGATAGCCCGATCCGGCACCTATCTCAAGCACCCGTTCTTTTCCTGAAAGCTCGAGCAATTCCGTCATTCTGGCAACTATAAAAGGCTGCGAGATGGTTTGTCCGCCGGCTATCGGCAGGGCATTGTCCTTATAAGCCTGGGATCTCAGGGCATCGGGAACAAATTGATGCCTCGGTACGGTATTCATCACGTCCAGGACCTTTTGATCCGCGATCTTATAATGGTCCCGCAACCGTTCTACCATTCTCTGCCTAGGAATCTGAAATTCGTCCATCTTTATTAGAGTTTACAGAGTTGCGAATAGTTACGGGAAGTTGCAGATAGTTGGAATGGCTTGAATTGGCAAACTGCCTGCAACTCTCCTACTTCCTGTAATTGTCTATAAATCTATCTTTCCCAGTGCTTCATCATATCCAGCGCGGCATGATTGGTCAGGTCGCTCCGCATCGGCGTGATCGACACATAACCTTCGTCGATCGCCTCAAAATCGGTACCGCCTTCGGCACGAAAACCTTCGCGCACTTCGCCGATCCAATAATACGGCTTTCCGCGCGGATCGATATGCTCGCTGATGATCGGGCGGGCCGATTTGAATCCTTGTTTTGTGATCCGCAGGCCTTTCGGCTCGCCTTTGGGAACGTTGACATTTAACAGCGTCCATTCCGGTATTCCTTCGGCCAAAGCCTTTAGCGTCACCTGTTCCGCTACTTTTATCGATTCGGTAAAATCCTGCTTGCGGTTGGCAACGAGGCTGAATGCGAGTCCCGGAACGCCAAGGATCGTCGATTCCAGCGCACCCGCGACCGTTCCCGAATAACTGGCGTCGTCGCCCAGGTTCGCACCGTGATTGATGCCCGAAACGCAAATGTGCGGACGGTGTTCGGGCGGCAAAATGCGGTTCAGGGCGAGCGTTACGCAATCCGTCGGTGTGCCGTCGACCGACCAATGCCGCTCGTCGATCTGCCGTATGCGCAATGGCCGGGCGAGCGTCAGGCTGTGCGACGCACCGCTCATTTCCGATACCGGGGCAACCACAAACACATCGCCAACACCTCGCATCGCTTCTTCGAGCGCAATAATACCTTCGGCATGAATGCCGTCGTCGTTTGTAATTAAAATACGCGGTCTCATTTGATCTTGTTTGATGTAACGCCAGCATCCCGCTGGCTGTCACGGCGGCATCTTGCCGCCGCTAAAAGAAAAAAGCGGAAAGGCAAAAGACATTCTGTACTTTTCAACCTTTCCACTTAAGTTAGTTTAGGAAACGCATTGCCTAGCGGTTATTGCTAAAGCCCGGACGCGGTGCGGTGGCGTTCATCGGCCGCTGCTGGCGAAAACGGCGGCGGTTGCGCTTGCGTGCATTTACCGATTTCAGCTTCGCCTTCTGTCCCGGCGGAATGAAGTGAGCGTGCTTCTTGAGGTCCTTGATTATCTCCTCACTGATCACCTTGCGTTTAAAACGCCGCAAAGCACTTTCGATCGATTCATTATTACTAATTGAAATATAAGCCATTTGATTTCTCACCTCCTTTAGGCCGGAGAATAGAGCAAACAAATATTAAACAACTTTTCCCGCACAAACGCAAATCAACCGGCACCTGGGTAGTGCATCAGTTTGAAATTACCTATCCCGACAGGACATTTCATGAACGATAAGATTTGAGATTTACCGATTTAGGCATTTTTCGAATTTTCAGCCAGTACTCTTCACGGGCATCTTCATCAATTTCTACGACACCTCCGTACAGTTTATCCTCCCCATTCTTCTTAGGGCCTGAAACCCAGTAGTGCTCTCCGGTTTCATCATCTACGCAGTTATATTTATAGCCGCTACCGGCTTTGTGAAGTAATTTACCCTGATAGTGATACCCCCGACGCGAGCGCGACAACTCAACCCAACAAATTCGGCCGGGCCCGTCCAGTCCATCACCCTTATATTCGACATACATTATTCGCTTCATACTGACATCAGAATATCATATTGTATGCTTGAGCAAAAACTGCTATGCTTGAGCAAATGCCGAATCCAAAACGACCACGCGACACAAACAAACTAGCAAAAATGATCGTTGATATTTCAACGGGCGGTATTGATGAACAGGTGCCGGAATTATCGGTTAAGGCTAGGGCCGGAAAGTTAGGCGGCTTGATAGGCGGTCGGGCACGTGCGGATTCGCTCACGCCTGAACGCCGGAAGGAGATTGCTAAGAAAGCGGCTGAGAAGCGATGGCAGAAGTAGCTAATTAAGCGGCATTGGTTTCCTCTATCGTGAATAGATAATATTCGCGATTGCCCCCGAATTCGGCGGTATTAAGAGTTGTCATCGCGTCGATGACAAAAACGCGATCCGCAGTTTTGATGTAGTTCTGGTTATGAACGTCCCTGACTGAGTAGCTTGTGTTTGTAAATTGCTTAGGATCGATAGTCGCGAAAAGGCCACTCTCCATCATCCTCGCCGAAAGAGCCTTCGAATCATCTAGTCCGACTTCGCCAATGATAAATGGTTGTCGCAGCACAAAGCGAAAACCTTTTGCATCGCGAGTAAAGCCTTTCAATTCGTAAGCTGTCTCAGGAAAAAGATAGTTGAAAAGAGAAACCCTCTGGTCGAGGGTTTCCATAGGCGACGAATCTGCAAATCGAGAAGATTTAAGAACAAAAGCAGGGTTCGGGTCTTCGTAAACGATTGCCTCGAACCCTTCAGCTATTTGTGGATATTCAGTATCAAGATTGTCAAACCAAATGCCCTCGTTAAGAGCATAGGCTTCTAACGCTTTTTCGGATCGCTGTATCGCACTCCCTCTGGATTCCCCTTCCGTACCTGATCCCTCTTCTGCTCCAGCGATAAGGGATGCTTCGACATTTCGCTGACCGCCCAGAATGCGTCCTTGTTCTTCGATGTCATTGAGCCGCACGATGCGGTGCGTGCCGGATATGATTCCGGCGGCAATGGTTTTGATACGTTCATAGTCAATCCCTCCTTCTTGAGTATACATAGACTCTAAGGAAAAGGGAATAGTTGTATTTAAATCGCCCATATCACCAAATTAAATCCGGGCTGTCCTGTAAGTGTCGCATAATGAATTTGCCGAACATCGGCACCGCAAAACAGTATTTTCCGTGCCGGGTACGAAAAACAAGACCAAGCCTAGTTAAAGACGTGAGAATGGCCGAGACACGACTATTAGCAAACGGCTTGACTAAAAAGTGCTCGGATGCGGAGACGATCTCGCTGACGGTAAACTCGGTATCATTTACCCCCATTTGAGCAATGACGCGTAACACGTCTCTTTGTCTATCTGTCACAAGTCCCCATCGCCCAGCAAAAAAATCAGCATCAAGTTTTCGCAGAATTTCCTCGACAGGAATTGCGCTTAATGTTCCCTCGGTTTGATGTTGTTGAACCCAAGTGTCATACGCCTCTTTACAAATAAATTGGATAAAGAAAGGGTAGCCACCGGAAATTTCGCAAACCGTTTGAATGGACGCGTCTGAAAATGGATATGGACATTTGTTAATTTCGAGTGGCTTTTCGATAGCCTCGCGGGTGTCGCTATCAGACAAACGGTCTAGGTAGATGACGTGAAACATTCTTTCCGTATAAGTCCGGGATTCAGTAAGTCTAGTTTGAATCGTGGGCAGTCCCGTCAGGACTAATAGAAAGGGAATGCCCTTCCTCTGTAACGACTGAAATACATCTAACAGTAACGACATCGGATAGCGATCTTTTGCGGGATTGTCTGCGAGATTTTGGGCCTCATCATAGGCGAAAACAATTCCCTTTTTACCAAGGTGGCGAACGGCGACGGCGACGGCCTCGAGCACCGCCTTTAATTTGTCTGAATGCAGCCCGGGCATGTCGACATACACTTCCATTAACTTGTTGTAGTTCCAGACAATGTTTTTAGGAGCTCCGGACGCAAATCCAGGCTTCGCCTCTTCTGGAATCATCTGCGTAATGCCCGACGTGACAATTGATAAATCAGCGAGTAATCGTATTACCAAGTTATCCTCGCTAACGCTGACCGATTCCGACAGTTCGGTACCACCAACCCAAAACCACCCTTCGCTAATCGCAATGGGCTTTAGTGTTTCGAGCAAGACAGTTTTGCCAACACCGCGCAGACCGGTGATAAGCGGGTTACTCAGGATCAGGTCTTGATCTAGCAGTGTTTGGAATTTGGCTATGTCCTCCGACCGTCCAGCTAAGTGTAGCGGCATATGACCCGCCCCGGGCCTATACGGGTTGCTGAACTCTTTCACAGTTTTAACCATAATAACACCTTAACACCCTCTACTATAATTTCATACTCGACCTGATAATTATAGCCAGCTATGATTTTATAGTCAAGTCGAATTATATGTGCTTTTACACTTGACTTTTATTATTTGCCCTCAAACAAAATATTAAGTATGAATTACTTGGACAACGAACAACGACAACGAATCGTAGCCGCTTTGGTCGAAGTTCGGATTCACAAATCACTTCGATGCACCCCGGAAATGGCTGCGGGTGTCAATAACAGGCTTTGGGATATTGAGGACATCGTAGCTTTGCTTCCCGAACCAATAGCGAAAGAAAGAGGGCCCTTATAAAAAACGAATTTCAAACTGATGCACTACCGGCACTTGGGCAATGTACCAACTTGAATCATTGACCGGCGATTTATTCCAATGCTGATTTGTTTCGTGTTCTTTTTTGTGTTGCTTCGTGGTTACTTCTTACAATCATAAGACTGGAACCACCAAATCACACAAAGAAACACGAAAAAGATCCGAACTGGCCCTTTACCAAACTTTGGGCCATTCCTCCGGTACTCCCGCCGATGGATCGGTGGGCTATTGACAGAGATCCATCCGGGAAGATAAATGCATCCCGGACTTGCATATCTCATCTTTAAGCACCATTGCAGCGGTCATTAAGCTATTGCATAAGCGACACGTTGTTGCAGGTGTGGGTCAAAATGAGTCATACGGACCACGGAATGACCCAGAATCGACAAAGACCGGACCTGAAAAACCTCCATAAGTGAGGCTCCTTAAAACAGCCGTAGTCAGTATTTTCATCAACGGTGAAAAGGGTTTGCGTCCACGGTGGATTTTTTTGAGGTCCTGCTTCAAAAATGAACTTTTATGAACTGAACAAGAAAACAAAAAAATAGCTCTTTAAAGGGAAGTACGGCCTGTGTTTTCGGGAAACACAGGCCGCTAATTTGTTCGGAAGGCTTACCTGAAGGCAAAGCGGAGATGATAGGCAAAAGGCGGTTTTTTAACAGGTTGGCAAATGTGCTGACTTATAGATTTCTCCGCGTATCTACTTCGCCGGCACGGAAATTTTCTCCTCCGTCGGACGTGTCAAGCCGAACTTTTTGGCTTCCCGTTCGATCGTACTGGAATCGTTTTTCAAATAATGGATCTCTTCCTGCAAAGAAAGATTTTCACTCGTCACTGCTTGAATTTTATTGGTCAAGACCTTGTTTTCCGCCGTCTCAGTGCCCAATACTGAAAAGGCCCGGAAGTTGATCGTCAGGCACACCATGATCGTCAACAGAACAGTTATACCTATGGCCACCCACTGAGGTGTTGAGCCTGAACTCACAGTGGTGCTGCGGCTTTTCTTCGGGGTTGCTGAATGGCGGTCATTCCTCCACGCCGTCTCCGAATTACCCCAATAAGTATTTGCGGCCTTGCTCAAGTAAATCCTCCAAATCTGCCTTGTCTTCGCTCTCAGCGTAGATCCTGACCATCGGCTCTGTGCCCGACGGCCTCATCAGCATCCAGGCGTTGTTTTCAAAAAGAAACTTAACGCCATCCATCCGGTTTATATTTTCAACTCGTCGCCCGCCGATCTCGGTGGGCTCCTGTGCAAGCTTCTCTTTTAGCTTTGCGGTGACTTCGGGGGTCAACTTGACCCCTATCCGGCCCGATTCGAGCTTGCCGACGCGGGTGTAAAGCTCATTCAACTGCTCTGTCAAACTCGTCTGCCGTGCGGCGACCGCTTCGGCGGCCAATAGACAGGCTAGAATTCCATCTTTTTCCGGGTAGTGCCCGCGTATCGAAAGACCCGCGGATTCCTCTCCGCCTAGGATGATCTCGTCTTTATTTATCAATTCACCGATGAATTTGAAGCCGACCGGCGTTTCGTATAGCTTCAACCCTCTGTCTTTTGCCACCCGGTCAACTAGATGCGATGTTGCAACGCTTCGGGCAACACCTTGTTTCCAACCACGGCTTTCGGCCAAATAATCCGTTAAAAGGGCCACCAATTGATTAGGCGTAATGAATGCGCCGTTGCTGTCAATGATCCCGAACCTGTCGCCATCTCCGTCCGTTGCCAGTCCGAGCGTCAGGCCTTTCCCGGTTACCGCTGCTTTCAATTCGTCCAGGTGATCTTCCGCCGGTTCAGGTGACTTGCCGCCGAAGGTTACATCACGCCAATCGTGGAGCGTTTCGACATCTAATTCTATGTCCCGCAAGGCTTTATCAAGGTATCCGCGACCCGTTCCCCATAAAGCATCGTAGGCATATCGGCCGTTCGCTTTGGCAATAAGATCAAACCTGATCTTAGTTTTCAGATCATCCAAGTAAGCCGGACGGGCATCGTATTCTTCGATCGAACCGCCTATGTCGTTGCCTATACCTATTTTATTTTCAATGCCTTCTTCGATCAGCTTTGTGATCTCTGGCAAAGCCGGTGCACCATCTGCGGTCGAAAACTTTATGCCCTGATACTCCGGAGGATTGTGCGACGCCGTGAAATTCATTCCACCAACAGCTTTTTCGTTTCGGATCACAAAAGAGATCGTCGGCGTAGGCGTCGGATTTTGGCAAAGCAAAACATGAAACCCTTTGCGGGCGGCGATTTCGGCGGCAAATGCTGAAAATTTCTCACCCATGAACCGCGAATCATGCCCAATCACCAATTTCTTTGAGCCGTTGTTATCGCTGCTTTTCAAATAACTACAGATCGCTTCAGTCACCAGTTCGACGTTCTTAAATGTGAACTCGTCGGCTATTGTTGCCCGCCAACCTGAAGTTCCGAAGCGAATGGACATATTTATAAACCATGAAAATACTGCGTTCGAGAATTTTCATCTACTTCTAAATAGTTCTATAAAACTTTTGCTGGTTTTCCTCTATGACGATGAATTAATGACCAAATTCCCTTGAAGTGAGAAAGAATTTAACATAAAAAAAAACTAGTGTAAAGATTTATTTCAACGCATTAACTCTATTTATATCAATACTTATCATTTTAATCTTAAAGTAAGAGATAAAAGATGCGCTTAACATGAACATTTAGTGAACGATTTCACAATCTTTTGACGATTGATCATAAATGCTCACTAAATTCAAACATATTCGAAAGCCAAACTTTTCTTGGCAATACTATATCTAAAGCGGTTGATTAAGCAACGCTTAATCAGAATTTATTTTTGAATTATCCAGTTTTTTGAAGATTGTAACGAGTCTTTTTCTAAGTGTGTCAAAATAGACTTGAAATTGTAATTGGGTTGGCGTGTGTCATTATGGGCCATGTGTAGATCCGAACATCAAATCAGTAACAGCACGCATCCTATTGATATAGTTAGGCTTAAGAGACACTTAGAAGAATAGTTCTGTGGCACGTATATTGCCTGTTACATTAATGAAACTATAGATGTAAAGCCTCACAGACTTTAGCATCAAAAAAGCAAATATTGTGGAGAAAATTATAATTTTATGAGACCCGTTAAACATTTTGAAAAAGGACTGACCTACGTTGCTAAGGGCCTGTTCGGTGCCGTCAAATCGGTCAATCAATTTAAGCCTAATGCTTCTTTTATTCCTAAATGGTCGGATAAGCCCTTGCTCAAGTCGTGGCAGAAATCCAAGCCGACGCTTGGATTTCCCCGTCAGACCGATTCGCTTTGCCCCAACTGCGTGATCGAAGCCCGCGAACAGATCCTCAGCGGTGACCGCGAGGTAGCGACATTGATCAATGAAAATGTTGGCGAAATCAAGGCTCAGATAATCGAACGGGACAATCAAGTGTGGATGATCAAAGATTGCCCAACACACGGCCATTTTGAAGATATGATGGCCATCGATGCGAAGTTTTTGCAGCATATCGAATCGCTGTTCCCGGGTCGTGACATTGAATCGCACAATGATGAAAAGCTCCATAACCATGGCACTTCATCGGTTAAATACGGTCGCGGAGCGGTTTTGACGGTCGATTTGACCAACCGCTGCAACATGATGTGTGACCCGTGCTTTATGGATGCCAACCAGGTCGGTTTTGTTCATGAATTAAGCATGGAAGATGTCAGTGAGATTCTCGACAATGCTATCCAGATCAAGCCACGACGACAGATGTCGGTGCAGTATTCTGGCGGTGAGCCGACATTGTCACCTTATTTCCTTGATGCTGTCCGTTATGCCCGTAAAGTGGGTTACAACTCAGTACAGGCTGCGACCAACGGTATTGAATTTGCAAAATCGAAAGAATTCTGCCGCGAAGCTGCCGAAGCTGGATTGAGGTTTGTTTATCTGCAGTTCGACGGTATCGGCAACGATGCCAACTCGCACCGCCAGATCGGAAATTTATTTGATGTTAAACTACGTGCTATCAACAATTTGCACGAAGCAGGTGTTGACATCATCCTAGTTACAACGCTGGTCAACGGTGTCAATAATGATCAAGTAGGAACGATCATCCGCTTTGCACTTGAAAATCCGAAGAAAATTTCCTTCATTGCATTTCAGCCAGTTTCGTTTACAGGACGCGACGAGCTGATCACCGAACAGCGTCGCCTGCAGCAGCGTTATACGCTTGCTCACCTAGCACATGACGTTCAGGATCAGGTCGGAATTACCGAGCCGACACGCGATTGGTTCCCGCTTTCTCTAATGGGAGCATTTGCTGACTTTGCAGACGTTGTTCATGGGCCGGAATCTGACTGGGGACAGGTTTCCTGTGGTTGCCACCCGAACTGTGGTGTTGGAACGGCTGTGATGGTCAATAAGGAAACAAAGGAAATGGCCCCGGTGCCGCAATTCCTTCACATTCCGGGCCTCGTCAAGGACATGCAGCACATCACCGATACGAACCGCGGCAAATGGTTCTCGAACATCATGATGGGACTTGCTCTTCTCAAAAATTACAATCCATACGGAGCTCCTAATAGTTTGACGCTCGGCGGCATCCTCAAGAAATTCGATAAATCGTTTGGTTTGTCGGGCAAGGATTACGGCAAGGTCGGCGGTGACAGAACAGCAGAAGATATTGAAAAACGCCGTCAAGATCCCTGGAATTTCCTATTTATCGCCGGAATGTGGTTTCAGGACCTGTTCAACTACGATTTCCGCCGCACTGAAATGTGCATCATCCCTTACGGAACGCAGGAAGGCGAAATTTCCTTCTGTGCATACAATACTGGGATCGGTTGGAGAAACATCATCGAGCACATGCATCAAAATGCGACGGTCGCACAATGGTATAAAGAACACGGTCGTCATGACGTTTTCGCCCGCGGCAAGAATGTTGAATTGGGCGATGCTTCGCACAGCCTGATTCTGAACGAGACCGATCTGGCGCGTCCTAACAAACCGGAAATGGAAGGCCCGAAAACGGCCGCCGAAGAAATGCAGATGATGCGCAAACTCTACAACGAAATGGTCATGGAAAAAGCCGGAATCAAAGGCGAAGCCCTAGTCCAGATCGGCGGCATCAAACGCGAAAAGAAAGCCGACAAAGAAATGGCAGTTGCTGAGTAGGCGGCTGTCAGTTGTCAGAACCGGAAGGCGATAACGACCGGGCTCGTAAAAACCAAAGGTCGGCGGATAATTCCGCCGACCTTTTTTTGTTTGACGAATAACTCTAAAAATGTCCAGATATTTCTGTTAGAGAACCGGCAGTTTAAACTGATGTCTACGCTGATTATGGAAAGCATCATTCGGCAATTTGTGATACAAACTCCTTTAATACATCCTTAACTATTTCTGTGCCCAACTTTCCTTCCTTTTCAAAATATTCGCTAAGAAGATCATATTGGTCTACAGACAGCGTAAAATTCACCTTAAGTGCATTTGCTTCCTTTTTCTTCTTCGCCAACTCATTTATAGCGGTCATATCGGGCAATGATTGTTTTTTTGCCGAGACGTATTGTTTAATGAAATTTCCAATCTCTTTTTCACTCATCGTAGCTTTGAGTCTTGTTTTCAGATCCGCTTCCGTAAGGATTTGTTTTTTGGTTTTCATAAACTAATTTCCTCCTCAGAATTCAGCCCGATTTGTTCTTCTAAGTCAGCCTGCTTATTTAGACCCGGAAAAATTGCTTTCAAAAACTCAATTCGTTGTTGCACGGACTGCTTAGTCGCTACAGCGGCTTTGACAATATCCGTCACGTTGGTGCCGAGAACACCATATAAATGATGTACTGTCGGATCGTTCTTTTCCTTATCGACACCCTTAAACGAAAGATCAGGTTCAAACGCCATCAGTTTTTTCGAAAACCTAGTTTTCGAAAAAATCCTAATTTGCGCTTCATCACGATCGACATCGCCAAAGAGAATAGCGAGTTTGTCCACAGACGATAAGTTTTCCCATCTATCTGAAAAAATCGTTTGTACAAATTCCAACAAGTTATGAACATTCTTAAATAGCTTTATCGTCCAAGCAAGAGCGCCCTGAATTTCCGCGTAAAATTCCGAACGTCGATTATAATCATTCTTTACTGGAGCAGCCCACGGTATATCTCGCGAATCTTCGGATGAAAATAAGGCGACGACAGTTATTCGACGATAACTTGAATTTGAAGTGGGGTTTGTACCGCCTGGGCCCGCATAACTAAAGCCCCAGCCTACAGATTCGTCAGTAATTCTTCCTTTCAAACTAAACTTTCGACCGTTTCCCCACATCTCAATTCCGGGCTTGGATAATTGATCTGCATATGTTGGCGAATAGTCGTCGGATGCAGCTAAACCCGCGAAGATTGTAAGTTTAAGGACAGCTTCACGAGCCTCGTCGTTTAGGTATGTTCTGAATTCACGATCCCAGCGTATAGGTCTTAACCAAGGCAAAAACGCAAGATTTTTCTTAAGACGAACCTCGACCGGATCGAAGAATTTTATCTTACGGGATACATTGCCGACGTCAAGATTGATTGTGATTTTATGGCCCTTCGATACAAGCCGATGGTATTTCTCCGAATAAATTTCTCCAAAATAGCTAACTAAAGAATCACAGATTGGCTCGGCTTCGGCGATTGATGCATTGGCTATGCCCAATGCTTCGACCACCTGAGGATGCAAATGATTTATTCGGATTATAGTTGATCCGATAGCTGGTGGATTGTGAGAAATACCGAAGATCTCAACTTTCCATGTGGTCCAAAGGGCCAAACTCAACGGCTCAAGCCAATTTTTTGGAAAATGAATTGCTATCGGCTCTTCTCCAGCGAAAGATGAGAAGACTTCGACTTCTTCGCCTAGGGCAAAAACTGCCATCTTAAAGCCCTCTCCCCATGCCCCAATCCCACCTGAAGCTCGGGCGGACGCTCCTAGTTGAATGAGTGGCCCAATTCTATCGCCCGGAATGCCACCACTATTTTCTGTTATGATAAGCTCGCCGGATGTGGAGCCTGTAGGTGAATACGCCGTAATGGTGATCTCGAGCTCAGACGACTTTACAACGTTTCTCTCAAAGTTATCGAGAATGTTGTCCAATACTTCCGCAATTGCCTCATAAATGTTTAATTGTCGTGCTTTGTTGTAGATCACATACTTTGTGGGGCTAGCCAGCTTCGAATCGCGCAACTCACCACGTCTAGGAAGCTTGTGAAATCGATCTCGGTCGCGGGCAACGGCGTCTGCAGAAACAATACCCTCGCCAAGTAACAGACCGTTTAATTTCTCCGCCAATTCCACATCGTCAGGATAGGACGTAAAAAGATCATCGGCACCACCCATCGCTACCATTCGCTCCCATTGAGCTTGTTTATTCTTCACCACCAATAGGCTCCTTCGTCTTTTGTATTTTGATAATCAGTTCAACCATTAATCTTACTGAAGACTTCACGAAAGCGCTTCGATTCGAGTCCGACGCGCCTCCGGCCTTTGCTCCAACAAGTCCACTACATGAATTGGCAATTGTATCGGAATTGAATGAACGACCTAATAGCTGATGAGCAAAGTCATTTCGGATAGACCGAATATGGTTTAGGTCTATCTTTTGATCTTGGGAAATCAGCCCTAGACAAAACGATAAAAGTATTCGACTCGAAAATGTAGCAAGCGGAGCAGACCCACCCTTAAATAAATCCTTTCTAATTCCTTCGGACTCTATCACCATGACGGTTTGAATCAAATCCTTCAATAATTCGTCCAAGTATGCAGCCGCCAGCAAAGCGACGGCACGGTCACTCTCGTCCTTAAACTCAGTCGTTAGCTGTACAAATATTTCTGAATATTCACGTTTATCTTGCATGTGGCGTTAGCGATGGATTTGGTCGAGTAGGATAATATACCTTTTGAACAGAGGTAAATCAATAACCGGGAGTAAAAACAAATCTCATTTACTATACTTGCTAATTATAGTCTGTAGCACTTTAGTTAGCATGTAAATAAAATAAAATCTATTGATGAAGGATACAAATCTTATGAAGTTCGGAATACGGGTTCGGAAAGAACGCCATCAACTCGGCCTGTCGCAAGAAGGTCTTGCTGAAAAAGTCGGGGTACACCGGACGTATGTCGGCATGATAGAAAGAGGAGAAAAGAATATAACTTTATTAAATATCAAGAAAATAGCCCACGCATTCGATTTGAAGATGCATGAGCTATTGAATGATTTAGATTGACAGGATCCTCATACAGGAACATATAAACCGGGAGAGGCTGCACCTATTCTAGCAAGCATTTCCGTTGTCAAACTGTTGACTATAAATATCTCTTTTCCAGCGTATCGTTCGCCCTTAAACTCATCGTCCTTTTTCTTACCATTCTTCTGATCATCTGTACGATTAATGGTGTAGTTCCACTGTTTATCGTGAATATTTGTAGCCCAATCATAGAGTTTCCGAACATCTTCGGTGTTGTCATAAGTTAATAAAAAATTTAGTCTTTGAGAATGATTTTTAAGCGCCTCTGATAATCGAATATGATCTTCGTCTGAAAACACACAATTGTAAAACTTGTCTTGATCTGCGTTAAAATACGGCGGATCTACGAACAAAAACGCTCCATCTGAAATTTCGGCCAAGACCTTTTCGAAGTCATAACTGGTAAGACGCACACCCTGAAGCTTTTCCGATGTTCGTCTTATATTTCTGGCCCAATTTTCTGGCCTCATACTATATCGATCATCATATCCCCAAAAACAGTTGCGCGAATTCATAATGCCGGAAAATGAAGTTCGATTTAGATAGTACCATCGGACTGCCTTCGTAAAATCATCCTGTGGTTTATATTCATTCTTGAAGTAAGTATGCCGTTGCTTTGTAGCTACTTCGCCATCCAAAGCAGTTATTAAATCTTCTGGACGATCTCGAATAATTTTGTAAACCCCAATTAAATCGGCATCTAGATCATTTAGCCAATTATCTTTCACCTTCATTTTTGAAAAAAAGATGGATGCGCCCCCGGCAAATGGCTCTGCATATATTTCGTGGGTTGGTATATGTTCTTGGATTAAAGACCGAGCATAAAATTTACCACCCGCGTAACGAAAAGGAGAATTTACCGATGTCATAATATTCATTAAGTTACGAAAGGAAGAGTCTCGCTAACTATAGTATACATATTATCTCACATGTCCATGGTTTGTCTAATCAGAATGTAGGAATTTCCCAATTTTGAGAGTTTTGTATTCATGCAGTTGATTACGGTGACGCGCTGGGCGGTGGACTCCCCGACTAGGTGACGATCTCTGTTAATTCGGAAGTTTAGTTGGCCGCTTTTTTTGGGAGCGGTAAAGAGGGCAAGAATCGTTCGAATGAGGCGGCGAGGTCTTCGAGGACGTATTCGACGACGGTGCGGGCCTCGCGGAGAGCTTTTTCCTGCGTGCCGCCGTGAGCCGCGAGTAACGGAAACTCCGTTACACGGCTGATGAAGGCATCATCTTCCGGCGACCAGGCGACGGTGTAGCTGTATTCTTCGGGTATCATATCGTTGTAAATAGTATCAGCTTTTGTATGCGGCATAAAGAAACCCGGTTGCTACCGCTTTCGGTACTGACAGGAAGAGGGGCGGAGGATCGATATGCCGCTAGGGGTTGAGGTAGCGGGCGTATTGGCCGGTGAGGATGTGGTCAACGAGGGAGTTGGATTTGCGGGCGGTTTGGAGTTGGAGGTTGCGGTCGCGGTTTTCGGCGGACGTAATGAGTTAAGAGGAAAAAAAGTGAAAAGTGCGAAATGAATAGTAAACGCTAATCGCATACTTTACATAGTGCACTTTCACTTATTCTTTTAGCTTGTGAATTATTCGTAGCTGGCGAGTGCGTCCTGCTCACTATCGTAAACGTCAAAAACAGTCAGGAGTTTGGTGATCGCAAGCAGGTCCTGAATTTTTTGCGTAAGTTTCAAAAGTTTAAGCGAGCCGCCTTCTTTATTAACGGCGGTAAAGCTAGAAACCAATTCGCCGATGCCGCTCGAATCGATATAGCCGACACCGCCCAAATTCATAAGAATTTTGTTTTTTCCGTCGCCGAGCAGACGGCGAATAGTTGTGCGAAGGGCAACACTTCCTTCGCCAATCGTTACTTTGCCGTCCAGATCAAGAATTGTTACGTCGCCTGCCTGGCGTTCCGAAATAGTGATGTCAGCCATTTTTATCTCCTCAGTTAAATATAAATAAAGTTTTGATAGCAGATTTTAGACCAATCCAGGTGGAAAAGTCCAAGAAACAAAAGATTTTTATTGCTTTTTGAGCATTTTTACTACAAGTCCGCCGTTTGCGTGATTCGACCATGCGACCTCGTCCATAAATGAACGCATAAAAAGAATGCCACGACCCGATGTTTTTAATAAATTGGCAGCGTTTGTCGGATCGGGAATTTCTTCGGGGTCAAATCCCGGGCCGAAATCACGAACGATGATCTCAAAGCCTTCGGGTGATTTTGAGAACTTTACTTCGACTTGCTTTGTCTCGTCGAATTTGTTGCCGTGCTTGACAGCATTAGCGACGGATTCGCGGACAGCAAGGTCAATCGCCGAGATAAATTCCTCATCAAGTCCGACGCTTTTGGCAAATTCGTCCGCTTTAAGTGCCGCTTCGTCAACTGATTCGATTCGGCTTGGTAATGTAAGTTCTTTTATTTCAGTCACAACGTTTTGATTGTAAGTTAAAGGTTTAGCCCCACTCCTGTCAAGACAAACTCTGATTATTCAGTCTAAAATGTTTTATATGATAATAAAACGAGCCAAATACCTACTTGGAACGATCGATCTGCCCGGCGATAAATCTATTTCACACCGTTCAGCAATCCTGACAGCGATGGCACATGGCGAAACACACATCTCAAATTTCGCGAGCAGTGCGGACTGTGCATCGACACTTTCGTGCCTGGAAACTTTGGGTGTGGAAATCAAGCGAAGTGGTTGCGACGTCATAATTAAGGGCGTAGGGAAGAACGGCTTTTCTAGGCCGAAATCGGAGTTGGATTGTGGCAATAGCGGAACAACGATGAGGTTGCTTTCCGGTGCTCTGGCCGGGCAGGATTTTGAATCAATACTGATCGGAGACGAATCGCTGCAAAAGCGGCCGATGAAACGTGTAATCGGGCCACTGCAATTGATGAACGCCAGGATCGAAGCTGCGGATGGCCATGCACCGTTAAAAATATTTGGTAAGAATCCGCTACGATCCGCTGAACACGAATTAAAAGTTGCATCGGCCCAGATAAAATCGTGCATACTTCTTGCTGGTATGAATGCGGACGGTGAAACTTCGGTGATCGAAAAAACTCCGACGCGGGACCATACCGAGCGGATGCTTCGCTGGCTTGGGGCCGAATTAAGAGAAGTAGATCATGATGGAGGTAAAAAACTAACAATTTCTGGTACGGAAATGCTCAATGCCAAAGACATAAATGTTCCGGCAGACATTTCGTCGGCTGCATTTTTTTTGGTTGCAGCAGCATGTCTGTCAGGTTCGGAGATTGTTTTGCCGAATGTTGGAGTTAATCCTTCACGAGTGGCGATAATTGAGGTGTTGCAAAATTTCGGGGCTGATATTGCGATATCCGGCAAGTTAGAATCCTGCAACGAACCGGTTGCAACCTTGACCGTCAAAGGTAATGACGGCCTCGGACCGACCTCGTCTTCAAACCTACTCAGCGGCAGTATTATAGCTAATCTGATCGACGAGATACCTATTCTTGCAGTATTCGGCACACGTCTTGAAAATGGACTTGAAATCCGCGACGCATCGGAGCTACGGGTCAAAGAATCTGACAGAATAGCTGCAATCATCGACAATTTGCAGCTAATGGGTGCGAATGTCGAGGAATTTCCAGACGGTTTTCGTATAAAACGATCGGAATTGAAGGGGGCGAAGATCGATTCCTTTGGTGATCACCGCATAGCAATGGCATTCGCTGTCGCGGGTCTTTTGGCAAGTGGCGAAACTGAGATAATCGGAGCAGAGTGTGCGGCGGTGTCGTTTCCCACTTTTTTTGAGACGCTCAATAGTATTATGCTCTGAAATAAAAAGGGGTATAGCCACTTTTCTTGAAGTTATGCTTAATTGGTTGCTTGTATGAATAAGTAAAAATTTGTCGGGTGAAATAATTTTGATGAACAAAGAAAAGCGCATTGCGTTGACAGGTTTTATGGGTGTTGGTAAATCCAGCGTTGCCAGGCACCTTTCTGCTTTGCTTCGCTGCGAAAGCATAGATCTAGATATGGTAATCGAATCTAAAGAGAAACGAAAAATAGTTCAGATAATCGATGCGGACGGAGAAGAATTTTATCGCCGAATTGAAACAAAAAATTTAAAAGCGGTTCTGGAACAGCCCGATATCCGTATTCTTTCACTCGGTGGTGGAACATGGACGTTAGCCGAAAACCGGGAGCTGATCCGCGAACACGGCATAACTACTATCTGGTTGGAGTCAACATTTAATCATTGCTGGAAGAATATTCATTTTTCAAAAAAGGACCGTCCGCTTGCCAGAAACAAGAAGTCGGCCCAAAAACTATTTGACGAAAGACAAAAATTGTACTGTCTTGCAGACTGGCACTTTATTGTACGGCCCGACCTAAGTTCATTTGAAGTTGCCCGTCAGATCATGGATGAAGTTTTTTCTTGAACGACGCAAAGACGGCACCTGCCTTTATTTCAATTGTCTTCAGCAACACAGTCAAAAATATAAGTTGAAAAAAAACGTCGGATGGCTCAAGATAGTCATACGAAAGTATCACAAGTTCTGAAAAGTTTTTAGGACGTATTTTTGCCTAAAATCGTCTTGATGCCCAAGCATCGGCGACGCTAGTTTTTTTTCAATAATTACAGTCAATATTTTACTGGAGGAAAAGATGAAAATTAAATATCTAACAGTGCTTACATTAGCTGTCGCAATCTTTATGAGCGCTTGCGGGAAAAGTGATGCGGATCTGCAAAAGGCCGCGACAGATAAACTAACAGCCGATAAAGTGACTGGAGTAACGGTCGTCGTAAAAGGCGGAGTTGCCACATTAACGGGTGAAGTTGAGAATATTACCGTCAAAACCAAAGCAGAATCTTCTGCCAAGGTAGAAGGTATTAAATCCGTTGTTAATAACATTACTCTCAAGCCTTTGCCGCCACCACCAACCCCGCCTGCCGATCCGATGCTGAAAGGCACACTCGATGAAAACCTGAAAAAAGCGGGCTGCACTGGCGTCACGATCGAGGTCAAGGACGGAACTGTCACTGCAGCCGGTACTGTTCCAGAGGCGAAATACGTCGAGTGCGTTCAGATAATCAGCCAATCCGGACTCGGAAAAATGGACAACAAGATTGTTAAAGGGAAATAAGGAGGAATAAATATGTCTTTACAAGAAAAATATCAAACGCTTCTTGACCTCGCCAACCAAAACGGCACTACCTTTGAATTGAGCGAAGGCGGCGACGTCCTCCATGTCACGGGAACCGCACCGGACGACGCAGCCAAAGCTCAGCTTTGGGACGAATATAATCGGATCGACCCGGATTTTAAGGCTGGCGACCTGATCCTGAACATTAACACTGCGGCCGGGGTAGCTGAAGGCGGCGAGCATACATATACCGTCGTATCGGGTGATAATTTAACCAAAATTGCCAATAAATACGGTATTCAATGGAAAGCTATCTGGGACCATAACCGCGATATCCTAAATCATCCCGACAAAATATATCCGGGGCAGGAATTGAAGATCCCATCCTAAAACATTTTTTCATAATGTTAGAAAAGCCTGTATCTTTTGACGCGGGCTTTTTTATTTTTCTTCAAGTTCATGTTTCAAATTACTTAACAACAGCACGCTTGCGAGTCGTACTGACCTACCCAGCGATCATATATCTCTTATGGACACGACATTTACAGAATTCCATCAATTAAGTTGCCAAGAGCCAGGTATTGAAAGTTTATTCAACTCCAGCGGAAGATCTTTTTCATTGCGGGAAGCAGTTTGTGACCGGTGATCGTTTGACGAAAGAAGGCTTCGTGTTCGCCTTCGACTCGTGCCATATCGAGCAGGTCTTCTACACACGCATCCATTCCGAGTTCTTTTGCAAACTGAGCTGCTTCCTCGTATTCGATAATGTTTCCACTTTCCAGCCGACCGGCAAAATACATCGGCATGAACCAGCCGGAGAGAAAACATGTCACACCAAGCGAACGGCCGACAGTCCAAAACAGCTTTTCGCGTATGAAGCGTGGTTTTACACCTAAAATTTCGAGCCACCTTCCGACACGCTCGCGATGATGCCATTCCTCGGCCTCGATCTTTTTGATCTCGGTTCTTTCAGGCGAATCCTTGAGTGATTTCCAATGGCCGCGATAGGCAAACGCCGCAGCGATCTCGCCAGAATATGCGTTTTGTAGAATACGGATAAGGTTTTGGCGTGTGGTGTTCAAGTTTGACCCTATTTTCCAGATTGTAACCGATTTGGGTTTTTTGATTTAAACCCTTAGAGAGCCCCGGAAGGCTCTGGCGGCGTAGTAGGATTCGGCGCCGTTGTGATAAGTGAAGACACGACCGAAGCGGTAGTCACAGAAGATAGCGCCGCCGAGTTTTCTGACCTCGGGAGGTGTTTTCACCCAGCTTGAGGTTTTTAGATCGAACTCGCCAAGGTTTTGAAGTTCACGATATTCTTCTTCAGTTAAGATCTCAATGCCTATGGCGACAGCAACAGTGACGGCATCGCTTTCCGGTTTATGTTCTTTTCTCGACTCCCACGCCGGACGGTCGTAACAGAGGCTGCGGCGGCCTTTAGGACTTTCGGCGGAACAATCATAAAAAATGTATTCGCCAGTCTTCTTATCAAACCCGACAACATCCGGTTCACCGCCGGTCCTTTCCATTTCACTTAGCGACCACAGTTTTTCGGTATTGGCTTCCAGTTTTGCCAACGCTTTCGTCCATTCAAGTCCTTTATGGCGGCCCATGTTTTTCTCAAACCGATCTTTCAATTCGCTGAGTAGTTCTATGCGTTGCTCCGGTAATAATTTCTTTTTCATACTTATTCGTTTAGTGATTGCACCTGATCAGTCAGGTGAATTGAAGGTGAACGCCAGCTTCCACGCACCGCCATCCTTTACATAAATGGAAGTGCCATAAATTGGACCGCCGATCTTCTGGCCGTAACAGGTTCCGTCGGCGGTTCCTTTAAAGGTCGGAATGCTAACATTCGGCGAGATCGATGAGCCGATGCCGTCAGTCACGCTGACGCTCTTGACCTCGCATCTATGCTCGGTCCATAGCTTTGTGGTCTCCGCCTTTGTTGATGTGACATTGCCGAATATATGTTCGCTGACGACCCGCAGCGGGACCGGTCATAGTTGAGCTAGTAGCCTCTAAGTGGGGTAAAATTATATCGTCGTCCATAAGCATCGTACGCCCGATCAACTGCCACCTCGAAATCACTAAGCATCTGGCCAATAACTTTATCTGTTAATTTCAAATCCATCGTGCCTGAATGGACGAATTCATTACGAATCTCAATCCACGTTTCAATTGACTCGTAGAGAGAAATCTTCCGGCGGCGGTAGGGCTTTTTGAGAGCCCCCGATATGTCAAGATTCGCACTGATCATTCTAAAATTCTCTGCGATCTTACTAGGACGTTGGAATGATAAGGTTTCCGCTAATGCTGTTTCCACGTCTTGGTACCCTGCGGCTATTCCCTCTAGTTGGGTATGAGAAAGCCGAGCCTTTTTGAGAACCAATTCTTGATTGTCACAATATCGGAGCAAGACGATATAAGTTGACTTAAAGTATTCCTCCCAGATAGCAACCAAAAATGGCAAGATCAGATTATTTGAAAATAATCTGGGATTCATCTCATCCAGAGTGGATATGCCTGTTGGTTCGGCTTTTGAAATTTGTCCAGTAAGCACCCTTTGTTGCAAATAAATACGAGGTTTGATTAGAGCATTGTTAAACCGCCAACGTGCTAGAAGGCAACCTGACACCATCGGCAATGGCGGTTTTCCATCAGGCCGCCAATACCGATTTCTGCCAGCGTCAGTTTCAAAGAAACCACCAAACAAATCACGAAGTGTTTTGAGGGTATGATTCTGATGAACCAAATCCCAGTAACTTCTGCTTACGGTAGACCGGGTCGTCAGTGTGATTTCGTTTCCTTTCTTGTAAAGATCGAGTTCCACTCCATACCACGACTTATAATCTTTGGGTTCAAACCACATCATGCAATCGGTACGATCTGGAACGGAAAGACCATCTTTAACTTTGACGTAGCCTAATAACTTAGCCACCTCGCGGACTTGATCCAGCCGAGTTCCTGCATCGAATACGCTGTGTGAGGAATAACTCATAACATAGCAGCTCTAATTACAAAGTTGTTGTTCTTCACGCCTAATTCTTATCGTCCATGAGCACCGGTTCCCAGAGTTCGATCTTGTTGCCGTCGGGGCCTTTGAGGACCTCGACGCCGTTTTGTTTTAGTTGGTCGAGGAGTTCGTCGAGGTCATCGACGCGGTAGTTGATCATGAATGAAGACTCACTCGGAGCGAACCATTTGGAATCGGCATTGGCCGTGCTCGGTGATTTACAAGTTTAATTCCGAGAGCAGTGCCGTTGCAGTCAGGATGCGAATATTCTTGTACCGCTTCAAATCGAGCAAATCGTTGTCGCCGGAAACTATAACGTCCGACCGTGAGGCAATCGAGCAGGCAATCACTTCGTCGTCGTCCGGGTCGCGGATTACAACAGGATCAACTGGTTCGGCAGCAACAACCGTTGCGACCAGTCTGTAATTTCTGACAATTTCTCCAGGTGAGATCCCGGCCTTTGATATTATCTCGGCAAACTTGCCGCGACCTAAAACTTCCTCTAGTTCTGCAATTAGCTTCCGACTCGTGAAAAGTTCTATGGTGCCGGTGTGGGCGGCCACAAGAATTCGCCGCGGATTACCATGCCATAACGATCCCGAAACAATCGTGTTGGTGTCTGCCGTTACACGCATCTATTGGCGCTTTCGTGTCACGCGAGCCGCTGAGATCTCGGCATTTATTTCTTCATTCGACATCGGTTTGCCGCTGACCTCGGCGAGCCGGTCGATAATCTCGAAAAACTTATCGGACTTTCGACGACGAATCTCGGCTTTGAGCATAGATGTCATATTTCGGGTTTTGAACAACCCGAGACCCTCGGCTTCCTTTGCGATATTATCCGGTAATGTTAAAACTACTTCTGACATAAAATTCTCCTCATCTGATTATATCTTACCTTGCAAGCTCATCGCTACCGCTAAGGTTCTGACTGCTATTGCCCCCTACTTGAATTCGCCGGCTTTGGAGCCGCCGTTTTCAAAGCGAACCACAAAATCGTTGATCTTTACGCCTTATTCTTCTCGTCCATGACCATCGGTTCCCAGAGTTCGATCTTGTTGCTGTCGGGGTCCATGATCCAGGCGAATTTTCCGTTTTCTTCGGAGTCCGGGCCTTTTAGGATCTCGACGCCGTTTTGTTTCAATTGGTCGAGAAGTTCGTCCATGTTATCGACGCGGTAGTTGATCATGAAGGAAGACTCGCTTGGGCTGAACCATTTGGAGTCGGCATTGGCCGTGCTCCAGACCGTCAGGCCGCCGTCCACGACCTTATCGTCGGTCCATTTCAATATCGAACCGCCCCAGCTCTCAAGACTGATGCCGAGATTCTTCTCATACCACGCCCCTAGGTCCGAGCCCTTGCCCGCACTTTTAAAAAATACCCCGCCGATACCTGTTACTTTTGCCATATATTTTTCTCCTGTTGTCAATAAGTCGCTGTTTCGCCCCTACGTCCATTGACTTGGTATGTCTGCCGTTAGTTTCAATCTTTACTCACCCAAAAATGGAAGTTTTACGGTGCTTCTGCATAGATATAAATTGGATAAGCGAAAGTTGTAACTTTGGTAAAACTTTGAGCCGCTTCTGGGCCATACTCTCTCACACGGTACAAACTGTAAACTTTACGAGGTTCTGAAACAATACAACCCCACTCTCTAAGCAAGTCTAAAGGTGATTTAACAAAATCATATAAGACATCTTTTACATTATGAAATTCGTGGAATAATGATGGCGGGTGCGTTTTGTCAACCTTAGCATAAGTATTAGGCTGGTCTCTGTCAGGGATTTGATGAGCGAGAATGCTCTTACGAACTTTTGAACGCGCAAAATGAATGAGAGATTGAAGAACGGTATATGTAGAAGCGCGAGCATAATTGTATGGAACATCATCGTCAGAACGACAATCTTCAAGAAGACATAAAATACCACTTTCCTCTGTTTCTAACGCCAACCAAAATACAAACGCCGGAGAACTTTTTTCTGGTTCTGCATTCTGAGGGACTATAATTTTGATTCCTTCAAAATGTTCAAGAACAAATTCAGTATCGCCCCATCTCTCGCTGGGACGCAGAGATGCCATTTTATTTTTTCTGCGTAACAGGTCTTCAAATCGTGAAATCTTTTCTTCATTTGTTAGATCACGAAATCGTTGGTCTTGACCGAAGGTTACTTTGGGTCCCGTAAGTGCAAACTCACTTCCAATTTTTTGAGTTTTATCTACAGTTTCGGTTGTGCCAAACAATCTTTCAATGTAATTGTTGAGGCGAACTGTATCTAAATATAATTCTTCGTCTAGCATATTCGTTGCTCCGATTTCAGGAAAGACATAACTAATTATTAACGCGTGCACCGCGTTGATTATTAACGCTAACACCATTGATGATATACCGGATTGCTCAAATAATAGCCAGTCGAATAACAGATCAACTATTGTTTCGGCGTCTTTGCATCGAGAAAGTCGTTGATCATCGGGACGATGATCGTCATGCGGTCCATTAGGGTGACGTGGGTTGTGCCGGGGAGGATGGCTAATCTCGATTCGACGCGCGGCTGCATGTCGGCGTGGGTGTTGCCGCCGCCTTTGAGGCGGAACATTTCAGCGATGTGATCGAGCCGCACGCCGTCGGCGTCGCCGTGGATGAAGAAGAACGGAGCTTTGGTCGCCTTGAGATTGTCGGCGCCAAAATCGTATGGCCGCATGGCCGCCGCTTTGATGTGATTGAAAAAATCCGGGAAGCTGCCCGGAACCGGATTTAGTTTCTCCCGTTCGGTTTCGGCTGGCGTGCCTTTGAACATCTCCGGTGAGAAGCTGGGCCATGCGTCGTTCGCTTCTTTGACCCAACCGTCGCGGCGGATCGGAGCCGAAATGCTGACGACCTTTCGCACTTTTTCGGGGTGGCGAATCGCGCAATTCATCGCGGCTCCGGCGCCAAGGCTGTAACCGACGAGGTCCGCCCGCTCGATCTTCAGATAGTCGAGCAACGCAGCCACATCATCTCCGAGGTTATCATAAGTAATGTCCCGTTTGATGTCGGCAGTCCGCCCGTGGCCCTGCATTTCGACGGCGATCACCTTTCGCGTTTTGGCGAGCTCGTTGATCCACAAACGCCAGTCGTCCGTGATCGCCATAAACGCGCCATGAAGCAGCACCACCGGCTCGCCGCTGCCCTTGATCTCGTAATACATCTTCAACCCGTTAACCGGAGCATAACCCGTAATCGGTTTCTGCTGTGCCGACACGATACCCGCGATGAACATCATCATAAGCATCGTCAAGATGATAGCTGATGTCTTCATAATTGGTCTCCAATTCCTTACCAGTCTTTCCTGAGCACAAAATCCCAGACGATGTCATGAGCCGTTAGTCCTGATGTGCCTATATCGCCATGACAAACTGCTGCTTCCGCGTCCGAAGTTAAGATTCGGTTTATAGTTCTTTGAGTCGCCGCGGAAAGCCGATTGCCTTTCCGTTTCATTCGCAAAAGCGAGATCGCTGCATAAATCCTGCCGCCCGGATTGTAGCCGCGTAGCGCATTTTCAATCAGGTCAGTCCTTTTCGCACTCTCTAATTCGTCTATTGCAGGTTTACCGTCATCGCACGCGACAGTGCTTATCCTCGAATTCTCAAAGGGGTTTGTTAGCAATTCGTACGAACCCTTTAGTCCCTCCGGAACCGAGACGTTTGTCTTAGGGCCAAGTCGAGCGGTTAAGTAGTCCTCATAGGATTTCCAAACCTCCGGATAATCCTTTTCAAATATAAGTTCATTGTTCTTTTCGACAAAAGATGGGCCGCCATTTTCCTTCCATACTCGCTTCACGGCGGTTCCGTGTTCTGTGAGAGCTACCTTTTTATCCACATCCGCCACGATCGTATAATGAACAATCTTGTTTCGGAAAAGAAGAAAATCTATATAAATGCTGGTGTAGCCCAATCCCATATTGAGCCTTGCCCGTCGAGCGCCGAATCCAAGATTTGATTCGTCGAACCACGAAGTGTTTTCCTTGATAGCCTCAAAGCGTTTCTTCAGCTCTGGAATTGACAGATTTTCAACGGGCATCAGACGAACTAAGAATTTTACCCCGTCCAAATCGTTCTGTAACCATTTGGCATTGAGAGGTTTATCTTCAGCCTGCTGTGCGACGCAACCAATCGAGGTCGTGAAAACAACCACCAAAAGCAAAACTAAGTGTCGATTTAATAAACCCATAACTATTTAGACACCAACGGTTGATAGAAGTTCCTTATTTCGCACCCTTCGTTATTATTCGTCCTCTTGTATCTGCGGTGCGCCGGTTTTTACGTCGCCGTCTCGTTTGTAGTTTACGATGATGTTACCGTTTGGTGAGATCTGGCTCTCGGTCACCTTGAAAGACGCCGGACGCGCGCCGCCCTCGAACAGACGTTTTCCGGTGCCGAGAGTGATCGGGATTATCATGAGCTCCATCTCATCGACAAGATCATTTTTGAAAAGCGTCTGAAGAAGATCTGCGCTTCCCATGACGTATATATCGGGGCCGTCCTGTTGTTTGAGCTCGCGTACCTTTTCCGCGATGTCGCCGCTGAGGAACACGTTGGGCTGCCAATCGCTGAAAGTCCGCGTGTTCGAGGCGACGTACTTCGTCGCGGTCATCACAAGAGGCCAGAAGTTCGAATGCGTCGGCCAGTACGTCTCCCAACCGTCAAAGGTCTTCCGCCCCAACAGCAGATCCGTCCGTCTAGCCAGCCGCTCCTGCACCACGCCGCTCGTCACCTCGTCCGCATAGGGAAAAAACCACCCGCCATACTTAAACCCGTCGCCGTCCGCTTCCTCGTTCTGTATGACACCATCGATCGTCATGAATTCTGCTGCAATTATTTTTCTCATGTTATTTTTCTCACGTTGCGTCAAACACTATTCTTCAACCAAAACAAAGTAGACGTTTTTGCCGCCAGCATCTGCGATCCGGCATAACTCACCAAATTCAAGCAGGAATCCGGCGAGATCCATTCTGTTTACTTCAGTATCCTTCCATGCTCCTTCATCCCACGGTACCGAAGCGTCGAGCAATTCATCTTGCCCTGCGGCTGCGACCTGCTTCACAAGTTTCGAATCGATTTGAAAGAACTGGGAACCGTCCTCAAGTTTCTCCGCAGTAGCTAGTGAACTCCGTTCTTCCTGTAGGAAGACCGATGACAAATAGTCGATTCGCTCACGACTATAGAAGCCGCCGATCTGCGGTTGAAGCTTTTCTATGAACGACAACACATCAGACTCGTTTCGCAATCCGGCGATTTCTTCTGGCTGAGCTATTAGAAAATATGTGTACATGCCTACGACCTCGCCGTATCCTACTTTTTATTCTCAAACCCAAATCGTATCGCCTCTTCAAGCGCATCGGTACTTATATCTTTTAAAGTCTTGAACTTGATGCAATACCCGGTCACGGTCGCTTTGCCGAGGCTGCTGGCGTATGTATCGGCCAGGTAATTCTTGTCTTCGATACCGAGGATATAGACGGAGATCCCGGTTTTGTTTGGGCTCAGGCCGATCTGATAGAACTCGCGGATCGTCCCATCGGCGTATTTGTGGTCGCGAGACCCGTACCCAATATCCGGATTAGAAACGACCTTACCTTCGCTGTTTTTGCCGTCGAGAAACCACAATTTGCATCCCGGCATTACTTGGAGAATGCGTTCGTGCAACTCTTGCATCTCGCTGCGTTTTGGTTCCGGATGACTCGCAATATGAGCCGCGATCTGTTCTTGTACGTTCATAAAAGATCTTTATTAGGCCGCTTTAGCAGTCTTCTCCCGGCATAGCCCCTTCGTTTACGGCGGGGTCAGGCTGCAAGCGATTTAATAGGGCGTTTTAACGTCCTTACCCGTCACTGGCTTAAGCCGCCGGATCATAAGCCCGTTGAAACGGGCTGGAAATTCCTATTCGCCGCTTTACCCCGCCGTAAACGACGGGGCTATGCTCCCTGCGGGAAAGCCTCGTATACAAGGCGGAAATTTCTCTACTGTCTCTGCGAAAGTCGAGCGAGGAAACCGATCTCATCGTAACAACAATTGCCGTATCCATTCGCTCGCGGCGGCTTGCTCGGCTGTCTTGCCATTTTGATCACGGTCTGTGCGACTTGCTCCGCGGGCGATCAGCAGCTTGATGATCTCAGCCTGTTGCTCGTGTGCTGCATCGGAGCCGCTGCCGCTGGCACCTGTATTCTGAACAGCGAGGTGAAGCGGTGTTGAACCTGACCTGTTCCTTTGCCCGACCGACGACCCGCCATCTAAGAGGGCGCGGACCGCCGACAGCGACCGCCGTCTGATCGCTCTGTGCAGCGGAGCTACGCCTGATTTGTCAACCGCGATTGGATCTGCTCCGATCTTTATAAGATACTCGACCATTCCCGCCTGTGCCTGAGGTTCCGCCTGATTGCCATCCGCCGCATAGTGCAGCGGCTCGGCTCCGCGGCGGTTCTTTGCTCGCGGATCAGCTGCGTGTGATACGAGCAGTTCCGCCAGCCGGCACGAACACGCAGCCGCAGCCATGTGCAGAGCGGTATCGCCGCCGTATAGGTAGTGCGAGATCTCAGGGAAAAAGTGTTCCACCGACTCTTGTCGCGTCGCGCCGATCGGGGCTGCCATGACTGCCAACTCGGGGTTTACGCCGAGCAGACGCTCGGCGGCGTCGAAATCGTCGTCCACAATGCATCGGATGAGATCAAGAAACGATGAGCTTCTTTTGATTACCATGATACTACTCCGCAGGATAATCCTTTGGTTGCGACAACTTCGCCAGAAGTTCTTCCAGATTTTCGAGCTGCATCTTTGTTCCTTCTTGAAAACCGCCGTCTGCGATGATCCTTTCTAAGCGTTCGAGCGACTCGTTGTAAATCGAAATGCTGACCGTTGTTTTTCCGTCTTGCTCGATGAAACTAATGTCCCAGTCAGAACCCGGCAATTCAAGGTTTTCTTCCGCGTCGGCGAAGGTGTTGAAAAACTTGAAATTCGTTTTCGGAGTAATGGAAGTGTACTTCTGCACGCTCCAACGCTCCGCTCCGTCGGGGCTGACCATCGCGTAAAATCTGCGTCCTCCAACCTCGAAATCCAAGACCTTTGTTCGTGACGTCATGGGTTTTGGCGCCCACCACTGGTCGAGAAGTTCCGGTTTGGTATAAGCATCCCAGACCAGTTCACGCTCCGCGTCAAATTTTTTGGTTATGGAAACGGTTTTCGTCTCTTTATTAACAATAAATTCCATATTTATCCCTCAGTTTTAGCTTCCTTATCTTACCTTTGCGTTCTTCGCGGCTTTGCGTTAAATACCTCACGCAGAGGCGCAAAGCCCGCATAGTTTCCGCAAAGAAAGCCAAGATCAAACTTTCACTTTTTCTTTTTTCATTACCTCAAGCACCTCACCGAGCTGCTCGAACCTCGTCTCCCAGATTTTTCTGTATTGCTTAAGCCATTCGTCGATCTCTTTCATTTTGTCTATTTCAAGTTGGTAATAGATCTCCCGCCCTTTTTGCTCTTGTTTGATAAGTTCACACTCCGTCAAAATGCGTAGATGTTTTGAAACCGCTTGCCGCGAGGTGGCAAAATGCTCGGCAATAGAGTTCGGCGTCATCGACTGCAACGCGATCAACGCAATGATCGCCCGCCTCGTCGGATCAGCAATGGCCTGGAAAATATCTCGTTTCATCATCTATATAAAGAGTATGCAACCAAACGGTTGCGGATGTCAAGCGCAACTGAAGGGATTCGGGAATTGTGCACGACAGATAAACGTCGAACAACAAGATTGACAGTTAATCTGGTCAAGTTTATTCTTGCAGCATTCGACAATTTTTAATTTATGGAAGTAGCTATTAAATTTAGCCTCATTGCTGTAGCCATTGTTATTGGTGCCTTGGTCGGGGCATTTACAATTGGTCAGATGGTACTTGTTACGAATTATGGTATTCCTTTGGCGGTCAGGTTAAAGAATAAAGGGATCTTTGCGAACTATGGTCCTTTATTGAGATATATCTTTAGCTTCTTCGTTATTCTATTTTTGTTTTGTGTCTGCCTTTTCATAATAGGCTGGTTTTTCCCGTATTTGATACCCGCTTTCTTGTTGGGGGTCGGGTTTGTTTCTTTTCAACTAAGCAGTGAAAGAGCAAAAAAGAGTGAGGGAAACCTAGAGAATTTTATAGAAAGTAATGCTCAGTATTTTACACGTGACCTCAAGGAACTAGACGAATACGAGTTCATTGACTATTTCAACATCGATGATGTGGAGTCAATGGAAGGGAATCAGGTGTTTGCTAGAGTCGTCGGTGAAGCACTTTCAAACTCAATATTCTTTGGAATATTGGTCGTTGTATTCATTCTTCTCGGAAAGTTATGGTGGTGGCTTGGCGTTATTGCAGCAGGAATATACCTTGTAATCGTAGCTCTTTCGATACTACAAACATTACTAACAATTGTAATGGGATTTATTGGTTGGCCAATGTTTGTTTACTTTAAGATCAAAGGCGAAGGACCAGTTTCTTTCAAAGAACAGTTTTGGTTATCCGCTGGCTCCTTTCCTAGATTAGTTGAAGTCGCTGTTGATGCTCTATTTGTATGGATTCTCTACAACAACTTCTTCCCACCGCAACAATAACCCAGTCGCTATCGCTCCCGCTCCCGGTTCTGACCCGATGCATAGTAAAGAATTACTGCACCGTAGCCGAACGGATTTATTTTTATGAGTTTAAGATCGATCCGATCGCCATTGGAAGTAGAATCGCCGTAAAGATAACGGGCGTTTAAAGGTTCTTATCTTTCACGTCCTTCATGAACAAATTCGACAATTTCTTTGGTTGAAACGCCTAAGTCAATACCTGCAATATCAAGGGCAGAACGCTTGGCTACCTCAGGTTTAAGGATAAATATCTGTCCGCTAGTTCGTTTGATCCAGCTTCACCTTCGTCAGAAGATCGTTCGAGCTAAACGGACAAATTCTCTTGTGTTTCCGTGGGTTGTTTGCATTTGTTAGGTTGTCTTCCAAACCCGCCGCAAAGGTCCATTGCGAGGCGATTTCGTTGATCAAAGCTCCAACGCTCGAAGAAATTCGGCCGCCGTCGCGATCTTAATTCCGCGATGTTCTTTCAAAACCAGCAAGTCATCGTCGCCTGTTATAATGAACTCACAGTCGGCGGCGAGAGCGCATGCGATCACTTCATCGTCATCAGGGTCGCGAGATATACGACCGATCAACTTCGTGGTCATAACTATGGTAGAGATAGCTGCGTAGTCGCTCACCATTCTTCGACGGCTGATACCGGTTTCTTCAAACTTGCGGTCAAAGTGGGGCCGCTCGATCACCTCGGCAAATTCATCAATGGCTGGCTCGTGCACAATTCGATGATCCCTATTTTGCTCGCGTTGAGAACACGCAACGGAAATCCACCGAAGAGAAATCCTGAAACGACGACGTTTGTGTCTGCGACGATTCGCATTAGCGGCGGCGACGTTCCTCGCGCACGGATTTAACCTCCGCCATCACCTCGGCTTCGGACATCAGTTCGCCAGCATCCGCCAATCGATCCGCTGCGTCGAAAAGCCTATTCGCCTTTCGCCGCCGAACCTCAGCTTTGAATAATGAAGTGGCGAGCAAAGGCTTGAACAACCCCATTTCTTTTGCTTCGGTCACTAAATCATCCGGTAATGTTAAGACAACTTCTGACATAAAAATTCTCCTCAGAATAGTATAACTTAGTTGGCAAATCGCATAACTCGACGCCGACCCTTCTGCTAAGTGGTGGTTATCAGTTTACCGCCGATGATCGCCATTGGAAGCAGGATCGCCGTAAAGATAATGTGATACCAAAGGGGAACATACTGCCACGACAGAATTGCTTTTGCTATGCCCATTGCCAGCAATAAAATGCCGACGACTAGCGGTGCGCGTGAGTTTTCACCGGCGACAAGCGCGGCCAGAGATCCGGCCATCACCGAGACTATTGAACCGATGACAATATGCGTGAGAAGCATCGGCGTTTCCGCAGTGAACTGACCGCCATTTTTGATGACCTCTTCGAACGCCTTTTGATGAACGTCGAACGCAGGCCAAATGGCCGAAATGATCTTTTCGCTTCCTATCCAGACGATCAACCAGGCAATAAATCCGCCAATAACGCCCAAAACTATTCGTAACATAGATGTCTCCTATTTATTTCTCCAGTAACCTAAACGTCAGATGTCAGTATCCTTTATCTTACCAGGCGGCTTCAACCGTCTTACCGAATTTCGCGGCACATAGCCACGTCCGTTCACGGCGTGGTTAGCGGCTCGAAGTATTCAGAGGGCGTTTTAACGTCCTTATCTAATTCGCTTAAGCCGCCGGAATTAAGCCCGTTAAAACGGGCTGGAAATCTGTTGCAGCATTTACCACGCCGTGAACGACGTGGCTATGTGCCCTTCGGGAAAGCCTCGTGAACGAGTCTGAAAATTCGACTAAACTTCGACTAATCCCAATCGTTTTTTAACAGCAGCTCTTCGATCCTGTAAGCATGCAGCATCTCGTGATTCAGCAGATGCCGGAACATGATAAATACCGAATAATGATCGAACGCCTCGTGAACCGCAGTTTTTTGCCATTCGTCGGGCGAGAGCTGTTTTAGTCGTGTCACAAGAGCGGCACGTTCGCGGACGTAGCGGACGAGGCTTTCGTCGAGGTTAACGTCGAGCATCGCTCCTGCCTCGTCCTCAGGCGAGTTTTCAATCGTTTTGATAACCGGTTCAGGTGTCGAAAGGATCAGGTCAAGCCGCGCCCTAAACGCGACATCAGACTGTGATAGGTGAACAGCGTGCTCGTACGCCGACCATTTCGCCGGGGCCGGACGCCGCTTTAGAATCTGCGTCGGCACTTCACGGATCAGAGGAATGATCACGCCGGGTGCCAATCCCAAAGCGGAAATTAATGCTTCTGTATCGGTCATATTATTACGAGTGAGCCTTGCTTACGACAATATGCAGATGGTCTGTGCTATCCCGAAATTGGGGAAGTTCGCAAGTCTCTGCGGCAACAGTTACAAGATTATCGTAGGCCTCCGGGTTTTCTTCCGCAAGCTTTTCTAACAATGTACCCATTCCGTTTGCAAAACTTTCGGCCCCAGCGTAGCTAACGATGTTCAACCCCGCTTCTTTGATTTCACTGAATGCGACGTCGGGGGTTGACCAATAACACTCCGTAAAACCAGAAAGGCTCTGTCCTGTAAATGTTCGTTCGCCCAACATAGAACGCAATGTCGAGATGTCCCGAAATTGATTTGGAAAATCAACGATGCCGGTTTTGATCAATCCCCACGAATTGAGATACGCGACAATGGCTACACCCCCCGGTCTCAGGATGCGAGCTAATTCCCGCAAAGCGACTAGACGATCTTCACGCTCGGTAATGTGGTACATGGGACCCAAGAGTAAAGCTGCGTCAAAAGACTCTGACGCACCTGTGCTCAAATCCCTTGCATCGCCGACCATACATTGCTCCGCAGGCAAGTTTAAGTCGCTCATCCGACGTTGAGCCAATCGAATCTCCTCGTCTGAAATGTCAAGTAATGTGACTGCGTAGCCACGCCTGATTAGCTCTATAGCGTAACGTCCGGGACCCCCGCCAATATCAAAAACGCGCCCGTGTTTAGGAAAGTACTTGTCGATCAAGCGGAGTGCTCCGACAAATTCGATCTGGCTGAGCGGCACGTCAAGCCGCTGCCACTCGATCGCAGCGTTAGCGTTATAAAAATCTTTAACAAGTTGACTCATCGGTGGATTCAAAAAGCAAAATTCGGCGCCCGTATTATTTACATTAGCCCTGCCGGGCGGCTTCGATTGTCGCAATGTCGATCTTTTTCATCTTCATCATGGCGGCGAAGACTCGTTTGGCGACTTCGGGGTTGGGGTCGGTGGTGCCTTTGGTGAGGGCGGTGGGGGTGATCTGCCAGTTGAGGCCCCATTTGTCTTTGCACCAGCCGCACTGGCTTTCTGCGCCGCCGTTATCGACGATGGCGTTCCAGTAGCGGTCGGTCTCTTCCTGGTCGTCGGTTGCGATCTGGAACGAGAACGCCTCGCTCTGCTTAAAATAGTCGCCGCCATTGAGCCCCAGGCAGGGAATGCCGAACACCGTGAATTCGACCGTCAAAACCTGCCCCGCCTTACCGCCCGGAAAATCCGTCGGAGCCTTATGCACCGCCGTCACCTCCGAATCCGGAAACGTCGCCGCATAAAAATTAGCCGCCTCTTCAGCGTCCTTATCGTACCAAAGACAAATTGTATTTTTTGCTTGCGTCATAATATTAGTTCTCCTGCTATTCTTGTTCGACTCTTTGACCGCGTAGCGGTCTGATGACTTTAGCCGTGGGTTTCAACCCACGGAACGTCGAACAAATGATCGTCGTCGCGTAGCGACGATTGAATCAATCGAAAACATATCGTTCGTCGTAATCGATCCCGTTCAATTTCAATATCGAAATGTATTCGTCCTCGAAACTCTGCTTCGTATGATGCTCGCGTTGATTCTTGATGTATTCAATAACCTCGGGCACATTCGATTTGCTCACGGAAAACACTCCGTATCCATCCTGCCACGCAAATGCAGATAATTCGGGAAACGTTTCATGAATCCATTTCGACGAGTCACCTTTCAACCATTGCGCTATCTGGCTCGGTGAATGAACGGGTTTTGCCATCGTCAACGCGTGAATATGATTTTCGATCCCGCCGACCTGTAAGGCGGTCATTCCGTGTTTGCGTGCGATTCCCCCGATGTAGGCCCAGACGCGCTCTTCAATTTCTCGATCAATGAAATCAACACGGCCCTTCGTCGAGAAAACGATGTGATAGAACAAATTGGAGTATGTATTCGCCATTGGATAGATGGTGAAACGAAATCATTTTTAGTCGCGTAGCGACCCATTGAATTTAGCCGTGGGGTTTCAACCCACGGACGTCGAAACGAATATATTGTTGTCGCGTGAGCGACAATTGAATAAGCCGGTTCAATCGTCGCTACGCGACGAGATCAATTTTTCAACCTTTCCGTGGGTTGAAACCCACGGCTAAATTCATGTTGTCGCTACGCGACAGATCAGAATTCGCGCCCTTTGCCGCCCGGAAAATCCGACGGAGCCTTATGCACCGCCGTCACTTCCGAATCCGGAAACGTCGCCGCATAAAAATTCGCCGCCTCTTCAGCGTCCTTATCGTACCAAAGACAAATTGTACTTTTTGCTTGCGTCATAATTTCAGTTCGCTTGCTGTTTTAAATATCAGTTAGGTCAATTCACGAATCGCCATCGAGCAAGTGAATACTAATGTGTTGAATGCGGTTGAGATTTCATCGTCGGAGGGAAGAGTTGCGCCTTCTTCTTCTGTGACGACAGATTTGAGACGACCGTACACATCCATATAGCTACTCCCAGCTTCCAGCACACTGGGCGTGAGCAGAGGAGCGATTGAGCCAAGTTTGATTTTGAAATCATCATAGGCCAACGCGAATTTAAAAGCTGGTTCCATCTCCTCATCGGACAGAATGTTAGGTCGAGCAGCAAGGGCCTTTCGCACAACTTGGACGGCACCTTCTAAGTGGTGATGTTGCTGAGTGAATATTTCTAGCACCTTTGCGATCGCGTCAACCTGTCTGCCCGCAACGAATACCTCTTGGGAACGCTTCGCCCGATAATCCTCTAACCTCCGCGACAGAAAAAACCCCAGCGCTAGGGCTATTGACCCGAGAAGAGCCTTATCAACCAAAATCTTGACGATATCTTGCCAAAAGTCACTCATCGATTGCTATTGATTATCAGTCATACCCCTAAGTCTCAGCCTTCAAAACCTTGCCGGCTCGCTTTCGACTGGTCGTTTTCGTAGATGTAATTAGGTCAAGAGCATCGGCTAGAGCATGTTCGAGAAGGTGTGGAAATTCGCGAGCCATCATAAAGGATTCCTTATCGTCACGCATACCGAATTCCTCCGTCAACATCATGAACATACGAGACTCTTTGAACTGGCGTATTCGATGTATTTCGGCTTCAATCGATTCCGCATCTCCCGATTTCATTACTCGATACGACTCCATTGCTAGCTCATAAAGCCAAGGCGAGTCATCACGCACTAGGCTTGCCGCCATCAGTAAACCTACGGGATCGCCTGGCTTCCCGGACATATGAAGCAAGTCTTCAAACATCATTGGGTGAAATCTTCGGAAGCGCTTGCGTCGATATCGATCTCCATATTCGGACATTCTTTCAGCGACTCTGGACGGAAGCGTTTTCATTTCCTCCGCGAGTTTCGCAATAGAGTTTTCCTCGGAATCATCATCGCTCTCGGTCGAACCCATTTCTTCCAGAAGCTCTGCTTCCGTCTCTTTGAACGCCTTGATTCTTTCGTCCACGACATCGGAATCGAGTTCGAGTCCCTTGTAGCGTCTTGCAAATTGATGTACCAGCTTCTTCAACTCCTCTTCGCTGTCGTCAACATTTTGAAAGTGATAAAACGGCCCGGTTCCTACTTTGGCGAGTGGAATACCCAAGGCTAAACCCATCACTTTCGTTTCGATCTTGCTTTTGGCGACGCCAGCCTCATAGAGAATCCAGGGGCGTTCGAGACTCCTTTCCGTAAAAAGACAAACTACGTCCGACGTTACCTGCAACTTGTCCATTAGGTATTTGTACCATTCGTCGCCGTAGTCGATTCCTTCCTTTCCGGATTTGTCCGAAGAACGGAAACTTTTGATCATGCCAGAACTCACACTCTTCAGAAGCTTGCTAAACGCTTCGGCTAGCTTCGCATCGCGTGTGTCGTGGCTGATGAAGACCAGCGGGCTCGAGCTCGGTAGCTCGTGCTTCTTCGTGGCTAAGTCGGTCTCGATGTTGTCATCATTCATAAATCGTCCTCCTTTCGGGTGTTAAGGGGTCGGTGGCGCCTTTTTCTTGGGCGCTTTTTCGGTGTGCGAGGCACTTAGCCAGGCGGCGAGTTTGCCGGGGTTGTTGTTGTATTTGTTTTGGACAACGCCGTCGAGGATCCGTTTGGCGACCATTCCTTCGCGGATCTTGGCGGATGTGTCGGCTGTTGCGGCGACGTGTTCGGCGGTGGCGGTGGCTGTGTTTGAAAAGCTCGCTTCAAAGGCGTCGGCAGCGGCAGTCAGATCGGCGAGGAATGTGGCGGGCAGGCCGTATGCGATGAAATTCGCGGAATACGGGCCGGCCTCGGTGATGAAGGCGTGGGCGGTGGCGAGCATCGTCGCGTCATTCATATTGCGTTGGAAGCGGAATTTGTCGGCGATGCCGTCGAATTCGTATTCCATCGATTTGGCGGTGCGCGAGATGTCGGACATTTCGTCGCGAAGGTTTTCACGGCAAGTGTCCTTGACCTCGAACTGCTGCGCGGCTTCGGCAAAGCCACCGGCCTGCAAAGCGCTCTTTGATTCGGTTTCGTTAACAACCGTCGCAACAACGGCAAACTGCGCCGCTCCGACGCCTGAGGGAAAATCCCCTGCGTTATCGACTCCGAACTGGTTTACCCGGACGAGCATTTCATATCTTCTTCTTTCACTATCATTCATATAGGTTTTCTCTCCTTCGTTTGTCCCTGAAAGGGACGCCTTTAATAGCGTCGGGTGAAACCCGACGATTGAATCGGAACGTCATGATCCCTGAAAGGGATCAATTTAATAGCGTCGGGTGTAACCCCACGTTAGTTTGGTCAAGTGGTGCCGTCCCTGTAAGGGACGAATGTTCGTGCGTCGTGTAATTTGTCCCTTTCAGGGACAGCGTAATGGGTTGCATCGTGACCGTCGGGTTTCACCCGACGCTATTTCATTCGTCCCCGTTGGGGACAAGAACCTCTCCCGACGTATTGCATTTGTCCCCGTTGGGGACTTATCTAATCCCAAACATATTTCTCGTCAAAATCAATTTTATACTTGCAATAGAATCCACGCATCTCGTCTTCAAAAAGCTCTTTCTTGTGATGCTCTTTCTGATTAGCAATATATTTCTCTACCGCCTGTATTTGCCTGTAACCAACCGAAAAGGCCGAATAACCGTCCTGCCACGCGAACTTAGAGAGCATCCCGCCTTTCGTCTTGATCCATTTTGAACTGTCTCGTTTTACCGCACCAATAAGATCAGGAACGAGATGATTTTTGCTCATCGAAACCAACAGATGATCGTGATTTGAAGTGCCGCCCGCCTTCAAGAGCTTTCCGTCAAAGTTTCTGACGATGCCGCCCATGTACGCGAATAGCTCATCCTCGATCTCGGGATTGATGAACGCAAAACGATTCTTCGTCGAAAAGACGATGTGAAAATAACTGCTGAATAGAGTTTGGGCCATCGCTTATGTGTTTATGTGTCCCTTTCAGGGACGGGAGCACGTTGTTGCATATCATTCGTCGGGATTCTCCCGACGCTATTTCATTTATCCCCTTCGGGGACGGTTCTGGTGGCTTCAAATCAAACTTTCCGTCGATAAACTGTCAATTTTTACGAATAAAACGCGACTTTAACCGCTTCGTCTGCAATTAACCGTCCTTTGAACGTAAATTTTCGGGCTTCGTCTGCGATTTTACGCGCTTCGTCCGCGATTTGCACCGCTGCGAATCGAACTTTTTCGCCTTCAGATAAGACTTGCGCCGCTTCGTGCCAAGTTTGTAGTGCTTCGTGCTCGATTTTACTTGTCCCGCGTAGATTTGAACTTGGTTAACAACCACTCGAGGACAGCTTCTTGGTCGGATATCGTTGCTCGGCGAATTTGTGAGAGCAAATGAACACGATCAGGCTTCGGCATCGAAGCGTTTTGGATGCCTTCGTTACAATTCGTGCATAAGGCTCGCAGGTTATTCACCGAATCGTCGCCGCCCTTCGATTTATCGAGGATGTGTCCCATCGTTAGCCGAACTGTTCGCATCGGGTTGAACGGATCAACGTCGCCGGCAGCAAGTCCGCACATCTGACAAGTATTTCCATTTCGGTCGAGAACCCTTGCCCGCGTTTCCTTCGATATGTCTCTTGAGAACGCCAGAACACGCTTGTCCGTTTCGAGCAAATATTGGTTCGGTTTTAGGTCTGCGCGGTCTTTGTGACTAAGAATCTGGTAACCGTCCTCGTTCCTTAGCTCCCTGACTCGGCGTGCCCACTCGACGGCTCCGCCGCTTGCGGCCTGTATGTCTCGTGACTCCAGAACCTTGCCAATGTTCGCTAGGAAGTAATCGAGTATTTTCTTTTTTGATCCGGGTTCACGCGCCATATCTATTTAGAAGTTGTATGCATGTGAAGCTGAGGCTGAACCGTCTTGCCCCGCTTGTTACTTATTTCAACGTAATCAGGATTTAACTCGATAAGCACCGACTTACGACCCAACTCTGTTGCCGCAACGCCAGTAGTTCCCGAACCGCCGAATGGATCAAGAATCGTGTCGTCAGGTTTTGATCCCAAAAGAATACAACGGCGAGCCAATTCGCGTGGATAAGCCGCCTTATGACCGTTCCCGGTTGGTTCAGGCCCGAGAATCCAGAAGTTGCGTAGATTGGCGCCGCTGGCCTCGCGGAAACCTTCGGAGTCATAGAAGTACGTCGGTGATTTCGTTAACAAGAAAATCTCTTCCGTCGAAGTTGTCGGTCGGTTCTTTACGCTCTCAGGCATTGCCGTCTTTTTTACCCAAGTAATCCGTTGTCTCAAGTACCATCCGTCCTCTTGAAGCGCAAACGCAACGCGCCACGGAAGGCCCATAAGGTCTCGATCCTTAAGTCCCCAAACCTCCGGAACTTTGCAGTTGCGCTTTTGGATGAGTTTCTTGGTGTTGCCTACAATCGCGTTCGGGCCGTGGCCGCCGGTTCCGCCGTTTCTTGCATAAGCATCGCCGACGTTAAGCCAAACCGTTCCGTCTTTGCGAAGGACTCGCTTGACTTCGCCGAACACCTTTACAAGATTGGCCACGTATTCGTCGGGCGAAGCCTCAGCACCGATTTGGCCGGGATGATCGTAATCACGCAAACCCCAATAGGGCGGCGAAGTAACACAGCATTGAATCGTTTCTGCTTCAATCGTCGGAAGGACTTCGAGACAATCGCCGGTGATAACGCGATAGCGATTTAGTTCGTCGATAGCCTTTAGAATTTGAAGCATATATGTAAATTATATCCTGACTACTCGTTGACAATAAACTTGTCAGCATCTTACCCCGAACGTCGCACCCACACTTCACTCAACGCAGAACTGTACGACAAACTTACACTGCGGCGACGCGGTTGTAGACGGTGTCGCGTTTGACGGGTTCGAAGCCGGCACGGTGGATCATTTCGATGATCTCTTGTTTGGTCATTTTTACTTCGCCGCGAGTCCGACCGCCACAGGGTAAAGACTTTCCCGGTAATATTCAGGCTGTTGCTCTAACTCGGGTGAAAGATATTTTGGTCTGAAATCCGAGCGAATAGAGTATCCTCAGCAAAAGGTCGCTGGACACTCCGGAAGTGTTGCCATTGAGTATTGCGGTCAGTTTTGTCCGCGAAGTTCCGGAAAGTTTTGCGGCTTGTTCGTGCGTGAGTTTCTTTCGCGTAACAACGTCTTTGATCTTGTCTCTGAGCTTTGCTCTGAATTCGATCTCAATAGCATCTTGAGGCGTCAGATCGAGAATGTCGCAAAGCTCGAAAACGTCCTTTGCGACATAGACTTCGGTTTTGCCTCGCTTTATCGGTTTAATATTTCCCATAATCTTTTCTTTGCCGTTTCAATTTCACTCTGCGGCGTCGTTTGCGTTTTCTTTGCGAAGGCGTGAAAGACGATAATTCCGTCCGCCGACTTTAAATAATAAAAGACGCGGTATATGCCGTCGGCATCCTTGACCCGCAATTCGTATACTCCGGCGGCTATGGTTGGCATCGGTCGTGCGGCCGGCATTCCGATATTCACTCCACGCTGGAGGTCAAATAACAATTCGCCGATGTCGCTTCTAACGGCTTTCGAAAATCCTTTTATGACTTCCTTAGCCCGCTTGTGAAAAATAACGTTTTTGTTCACGTCACCAAACCTTCTCTATTGTCCCATATTCGAGACATTGGATTCAAGCATCCAAACCTTAAAACTGCACCATTTAAGCCGCGACTTTATCCACACGGTTGTAGACGGTATCTCTTTCTACAGCTTCGAAGCCGGCACGTTCTATCATTTCGATGATCTCTTGTTTGGTCATTTTTACTTCGCCGCCGGATTCGACGGAGTAGCTGTGGGTGAGCTCGCCGCC
>JAYUCO010000034.1:0-10823 GCA_043740295.1 Pyrinomonadaceae bacterium
AAGAGCGTTCTAATGAATCGGTAGTCATTCCAATCGGGTCACTCTTTCTCCGTTCTTTAACTTGTATTTGAACTGTAGACTGCACTGAATCAAAAGCAAATCGATAATATTCGAAAATGTGGGGATCATCTTTAGCCTTTTCAAAAGTATTAAACAAGCCAAACATATTTACATGTCCGCCTAAAGGTCTGAATTCAATCCCTTTGATAAAGTCTTCTATTGCTCCTTGATAGTCACCTAATAAAGAACGGGTTCGTGATCTGGAACCGTAGGCTTCAAATTTTGTATTTCCGTTGGCTATTTGTTCTGTAGCAAGGTGAACAGTTTCGTCATAACGCTTAATGACAAACAATATTCCATCCGCTTCTAGATAAAGCCTCCCATCGGTTGGTTTAAGCTGGACTGCGTAGAGAGCATCTTTCGCGACAGCATCAGGGGTATCACCATTTTGAAGACACCTTGCACGGTCAATATAAAGCTCTGCGTTCATTGAATCGCTTTTCAATAATGTCTCAATCTTGGGCAACGCTTCCGTACATTTACCGTTTATACGAAGCATTCTTATTTCTTTTTGTTCAGCTTCAAGCGGATTGATCTGGGCTAAAGACGTAATCGTGGCTAGAAACAAAAGCAAAAGAATGGTGTAAACTTTGAACATGATTCTCTTCCGTTCGATTTTTTTACTTTAAGTAAATGCGATTAAATTTACGACACATACGACTCAACCCAAATGATAATTCATATATATTTAATACTGAGCGTTGGCGGCGGAGGCGACCTTTTCGGCGGCGTCGGCCATTCCGTCGGCAGTTAGGATGTTGATGCCTGAATCGCGGAGGACGCGGCGGCCTTCTTCGACGTTGGTGCCTTCGAGACGCGCGACGATCGGGATCGACATGCCGAGATTTTTCGCTGCGGCGACGACACCGTTCGCGACCATGTCACAGCGGACGATACCGCCGAAAATGTTGATCAGCACGGCTTTGACGTTTTCGTCAGCGAGCAGTATTTTGAACGCCTGTTCGACTCGTTCCTGCGAAGCACCGCCGCCGACATCGAGGAAATTGGCGGGTTCGCCGCCTGCGAGTTTGATAATGTCCATCGTCGCCATCGCGAGGCCGGCCCCATTGACCATGCAGCCGATATTGCCGTCGAGCTTGATGTAATTCAGATCGTATTTCGACGCCTCGATCTCAAGCGGTTCTTCTTCATCGAGGTCACGCAGTGGGGCGTAATCCTTGTGACGAAACATCGCATTGTCGTCAAAGGTGACCTTGGCGTCGAGGGCAATGAGGCGGCTGTCCTTGGTCAGCAAAAATGGATTGATCTCGACCAGTGACGCATCCATTTTTTCATAGGCGTCATAAAGCGAAAGCATGAATTTAGCTGCCTGATTTATCAATTCGCCGGGAATGCCAAGGCCGAATGCAAGCTTGCGGGCCTGAAATCCACGAAGCCCGACCGCAGGATCGATAGTTTCCTTGAGGATCAATTCGGGTGTTTCTTCGGCAACTTTTTCGATGTCCATTCCGCCTTCGGACGACGCCATGAAAACGTTTCGGCCGTTAACACGATCAAGCGTGATGCCGAGATAAAATTCGCGGTCGATAGGCAAACCTTCTTCGATAAGCAGCGTTTTGACCTCGCGGCCTTCAGGCCCGGTCTGATGTGTAACGAGTCGCATTCCCAATATCTGCGAAGCGATCTCTTTGGCTTCAGCTGGTGATTTTGCAAGCCGGACGCCGCCGCCTTTACCGCGTCCGCCGGCATGTATCTGGGCTTTTACAACGACGACATCTGTACCCAATTCGCGGGCTGCGGCCTCAGCTTCTTCGGGTGAACGTGCGACAATGCCGCGCGGCACGGGCACGCCGTATTCCTTAAGAAGGGCTTTACCTTGGTATTCGTGAATTTTCATAAATTTTTTTGCGGCAGAAGCAAAGTTTAGCGTTGCAGACGGCAAAAAGCAAAGGCAGCTAGTGACCGCCTTTGCTTCTGGGGAAATTCAGCTCGCTACATATTTATGACCAGTTTCAGCATCTTCCATTCACCATCTCGCTTGACGTATTCATACTCGAATTTGACCGGGAAAGGCTTGGAAGGGAACTTGCCGTTAACGACGAGAATGCTAAGTCCATTTTCAGTTCGAATCGATGGTGAAGGCGAAAAGACGGCCGTCGTTTCCTGTGCCTTATTCAAGCTCGGCAACACACGTTTTTTATTGATGATAAAGCTCAGGAATTGAACTTTTAGCTGGTCCTCGGTGAAAGTTGACTGAAAATCAGATGAGGATTTTTCATATAAGGGGCCGAAATTACCGGTATCGATCGCATTTGTGAAATCAGCCGTCGTATCTTTTACCATTGACTGAATGACGCTGTCAGCCGGGATGTCATCACTACTTTTATCGTCATCTCCGAACGGATTGTCTTTTGAAGTGTTTACCGCCGTGCGGTTTGAATCGTTGATGTTGGCGAATTTTGAAAGGTCAAATTTATCACCGCAAGAACATCCGAATGCGATGAGAGCGACGATGGCAAAGGCGATCATCCCGCTGATCTTGTCGTCTTTTCCTATAAAAATTTTAGCTGCGAGCTTTTTCATATAGTTTCTCCATTTTTTAATTGATCGATCACGATTTTCTCCAAGGTTCGAGCAAGCTTATCCAACTGTCCACCGCCCTCGTAAATTCGCTTTGGCAGCGGACGGCCCGTTCTTTTGGCAGATAGCCCTCGGTCAAAATATTTGCGTGTTTCGCCGGATTCGAGCCGTAGATCATACACAGCGAATTGTAAAATCTCTGTTCCTGCAGCAAATGCTCGTCGGCCATATTTTTTTTCTGCCCGGCATTTTGTTTGGATTCGATCTCAAAAGCATCGGCGGCGGCAAACACCGCTCGGACTCCGTCATCGCCCAATTCCTTCAGATTTATGTAGGCCGAACAGCGGTCGGCGGCATCTTCCTCGTTTCCGGCAACGGGAAGCTTGTAAATATCGATCAAAGCGTGGCCGATCTCATGAAGGAAGGCGAACCGCACGGCATCGTTCATCTTCGCATAAGCTTTTGCATCATCTTCGCCCGCACTTTTGAATGTCTTGTAGAAATGCTCCATCAATTCGTAGCAGATCGTCACCGAGTGATCGTCTGGGTCGTAGTAGGCATTGATCTGTTTGCAGTCTTTTGTGCGGAGAAAAATATCTGTTGGCAATATCAATGCCTGATTCAATTTATCAGCCGCTTTTTCGAGAAGTTTTTCTGATTTGACTTGTCGGTCTATCTCTGCGTAGCGCGGGTCGCTAACATCAGAATTTACAACAATAAAATCGCCGGCATCCTTCTTTTTTATTATGGTTGAAGGTGAATCGGCGTCCGGATCGCTTTTGTCCATCTCATCTGATCGGCTGTTTGGCGAAGAAGTCTCATCTTCGCGTCCCGAACGGCAAAAGCAAGCTGTAACCAGGATCAAAAGAGCAGCGACGAATATTAGGTTTATGATGTTTGAACGCATAATTACAGCGAAATAAACCGGTAACACCAGCAGTATGCTTACCCGAAAACCGCCGAAACGGCGGCGTCACGATAAAATTCTGACGGAAATCTGAGAACAATTTGCAGAAAAAATGGCTGATAAATAAATATTTATCAGCCAATAATAAAGATAGAATTGAAATTTGTCTATTGTGATCTTTCAACAAACGAGATCAGTGTTCGCACGGCGATAGCCGTCGGGCCTTTTGCCTGATGCGGACGGGCGGCATCGCACCACGCAGTGCCGGCAATATCGAGGTGGGCCCACTTTGCCTTGTCTATAAATTCCTGAATAAAAACAGCTCCCATGATCGTTCCAGCCTTACCGCGTGGGCCGATATTTTTGATGTCAGCAATGTCGGATTTGATCTGTTTGCTGTATTCCTTGCTGAGCGGCAATTGCCAAAAATCCTCTCCGTTTTCCTTGCCGCAATCACGTATCTCGTCAATGAAACCCTGATCGTTGCCCATGATACCAGTATTTTGATCGCCGAGAGCGACGATCACGGCACCGGTCAAGGTCGCCATGTCAATTATCTGCGTCGCCCCGTTCTTCTCTGCATATGCTACGGCGTCGGCCAAAACGAGACGGCCTTCGGCGTCGGTGTTCAGGATCTCAACCGTTTTGCCATTAGAAGCAGTAACAACGTCGCTCGGGCGTGAAGCTTTGCCGTCGGGCATGTTTTCGACCGCAGCGACGATACCAATGACCGGAACGGTCGGTTTGAGAAGAGAAATAGCACGCATCGTTCCGATGACCGTTGCACCGCCGGACATGTCGTATTTCATCGCGTCCATGTTTTCCGCCGGTTTGATCGAAATGCCACCTGTGTCAAACGTGATCCCTTTTCCAACAAGTGCAAGCAATTCGCCTTTTTTGCCCGTGCTTTTTGCGGGTGTGTATTTGAGAACGATCAATTTTGCAGGCTCTTCCGAACCGATAGAAACGCTCATCAGCGATCCCATGCCGAGCTTGATCATTTTGGCTTCGTCAAGGATCTCGCATTTCAGACCGGTTTCCTTTGCCATTTTTGCGGCTCGATTCGCCATCTCGGTCGGCGTCAGAATATTCGGCGGTTCGTTTGCCAGATCGCGGGTGAAATTCATCGAATCGCCGATAATTTGTCCACGAGTCAAACCTTTTTTCAAATCAGCGGGTTTTGCACCTTCGACGCAAACGACAATTTTTGTAATTGCTTTATCGTTCTTGTCTTTTGTTTTGTATTTATCAAGCTCAAATTGGCTGGTAACGGCACCTTGCAAAGAGTTTTGAGCGATTCCCGCGGCGTCGACATCTGCCGAGCAACGCGGTAAAAATGCAAAACTTTTGGCGTTGCATTTACGCAAATAACGTGTCGCGATCCCGGAAGCAACGGCAGTGTCAGAAAGTTTATATTCCGCTTTTTCGCCGACTCCGACCAGCAATATCCGCGAAGCTTTGACCTTTCCATTTGGTGTGATGCGAAGCAGGGAGGTTTCGCCCGACTCGCCCTTAAATTCCTCGGCTTTGATAACGGCAGCAATGTGGCCGCCGCTCAATTTGTCGAGATCCTTTAAAACGCCGGCGGACGGTTTTTCATCTTTGAAAATGACCACCGCTATCGCATCTACATTCGCTTCGGAAAAATTTTCCGTCAGTGCTTGGGATTCCATCAATTACCTCTATGTGTAAAATTCTATTATGTGCTCAATAATACCTGTAATATCTATAACTTATCTAAGGTTTTCTTTCAACTGCTGGCGAGTTTCTTTATCGACCGCCTTCTTCATCTCGGCCTCGCGTTTATCGTAGAGTTTTTTGCCTTTGGCGACGCCGATCTCGAATTTTATCCGGCCGTTTTTCCAGTAAATAGATGTGACGACCAAAGTCATTCCTTTTTGCGTAGTTTCTTTTTCAAGCTTTTCGATCTCTTTTTTGTGCAGCAGCAGCTTACGGGTGCGCATCGGATCGTGATTTTGCGTGTTGCCGTGGGAATATGGAGAAATATGGACATTGAAAAGCCAGACCTCGCCTTCACGAACCGATACGTACGAATCCTTGAGCTGAAGCCGGCCATTCATGATACTTTTGACTTCGGTGCCTTTTAAAACGGCCCCCGCCTCGAACTTATCGAGAATGATGTATTCGTGATAAGCCTGGCGATTATTAAGGATTTCTTTGTCGATCACTGACATATAATACGAGTGCAGAAGCCTGACCGTTAGGAAGGGCTTTCTTATATGCACGACAAAATATCGCCCTTCCTAACGGCAAGGCTTTTGCCGGAAACATTGTTAGATTTTGCATTTCTAAATCGTATCACGCAAGGCGACAAATCAAGAGTCATTTGACAATAGCTGATTTCTGCACGTAAATTAAAGGAACGCTGGGAGATCGTCTAATGGTAGGACTGCAGTCTCTGGATCTGCCTATCGGGGTTCGAATCCCTGTCTCCCAGCCACGAAATATAAGAAGGCGGAGAGTGGAGAGAAAGAAGTTTCCGGCCCTTGACACTCGATGCCGAGACTCACCACTATTATGGACGAATGGCATGAAACAGAGATCCGCGTCCGATATGCCGAGACCGACCAGATGGGCATCGTTCATCACTCGAACTACTTGATTTGGTTCGAGACCGGTCGCAGCGAACTTTGCCGTTCACGCGGCTTTTCATATAAGGAAATGGAAAAGGACAATGCCCTGATGGTCGTTGCCGAAAGTTATTGCCGGTATAAATCTCCTGCTCATTATGAGGACGTTTTGGTGATTCGCACTCAGGTTGCAGAAATAAGGAGCCGTGCGATACGTTTTATTTATGAGATAGTCCGTCCGGCAGACGCGGCACTCCTGGCTGAGGGTGAAACGCTTCATCTGGTAACCGACGAAAACAAAAAAGTCCGCCAAATCCCTGAAATATATAAAGAAAAGCTGCTTGCTGAAACGATCGATGGAGCTTCGGCGTTCCCGTTCAACGAGGCTCCGCATTAAAGAGTAATAGTTAGAATTGCAGAAGCACGCATATTAGTATGGGCGTATCCAGGTGTAAGCCATCGGAACGCCATAATAATGTGCGGGCTTTTGTAACTGCATTTAAAATGGCGGCTTCAGACTTAACCGCAACACAGGCTGAAATCGCTACCGTTGCTCTGTTCCCAGTCTAGCGGAGTTCACAACTCAAACCTTGTGCGGAGCCTGAAGCCATATGAATTTTGAATTTTTAGATTTATGATTTTGGATCGCCGAAACACTTAAAGTTCTGCAATCCAAAGTCAAAAACCTCTATCCAAAATCGAAATGGCGGAAAGGGTGGGATTCGAACCCACGGAACCCTTTTGAGGTTCACAGCATTTCCAATGCTGCCAATTCAACCGCTCTTGCACCTTTCCACTCAAAATTAATAAATATCAAAAAGCCTTCTTAAGGCGAAAAAATGAGGATAGCAAACTAATCGCCTTCGGGCGAATCGGGTTTAGCGGCAGATTCTTCTCCAACCACCGCTTCACTCTCATTGCAATGTCCCGGATTCTTCCATCCAAAAACTATAATCGCAATTCAAAAATCAAGATGGCGGAGAGGGTGGGATTCGAACCCACGGTACCCGTTAAGGTACGGCAGTTTTCGAGACTGCTCGATTCATCCACTCTCGCACCTCTCCGCGAATCTTACATTCTAATGTTTGGCACGGGAAAATATCAAGTCAGCATAATGAAACACGGTCATTTTGGACCGCAAACGGCTATATTGCCTCGTTATGTTACCTTCGTTTTTGAAAAAAATCCCGCATCAATGAGCGGCATTCCTCCGCCAAAATACCGGATGTGATTTCAAGACGATGATTGAGCTGTTCGCTGTCACAAAGACGGAAAAGCGTTTCCACGGCCCCAAATCTTTCGTCCGCCGCTCCATAAACAAGGCGCTTTACGCGGGCATTTACTAATGCTCCAGCACACATCACACAGGGTTCGATGGTCGTATAAAGCGTCGTCCCAGTAAGCCGGTAATTGCCGGTTTTGGCGGCGGCTTCCCGGATCACTAAAATTTCGGCGTGGGCGGTCGGGTCGCTGTCAATTATGGTCCGGTTCGAGGCCACGGCGAGCATTACCCCATTTTCATCGACCAGGCAGGCCCCTATTGGAACTTCGTCGATGACGACGGCAATTTTAGCGGCCTCGACCGCTTTTTGAATCCAATTTTCATCAATTACCAATTGAGTAGACATTATATTCGGTCAATCTTGAATGGACGGAGCTTGTAATAACAACCTGTTTAAGCGGGTGTTTATTACATTAACCTCAAATAATGCCTGACAACACATGAATTTCGCAAATTCCTTGCATCCATTGATTTAAAGTGATAATTTTCCTAATAGCGAAGGTTCGCCGCTGCCTGACCACTTTTCCTTACATGCTATGAGAGATGATGGCCGGTCCGTTTCATCCACGGCCGACGAAGACATACATATCACGACCGTGCCGGAATCTTTTCGAGCTTTTGCCGAAGAGGTTCATAATCGTAACCAAAAACCGAAAACAACACCGCAAACCATCGCTCAAAAGCTTGCCCCAGCTGAATTTAATACGGCGATGGTCCATTTTTACCGCGGCGAAGTGCAGCGGTCAAATGTCTGGCGCGGAAGGCTTGATGCAACGACTAATTGGGCAGTAATTACGGCCGGTGCAACGCTTTCCTTTGTCTTTAGTTCGCCGGACAATCCGCATTTTGCGATACCGATAAATTCGATACTTGTGTCGATCTTTCTGTTCATGGAGGCCCGCCGATATCGATATTACGAGGTTTGGGCGAACCGTGTTCGGGTATTGGAAACGGGATATTTCGCGCCGATGCTCTCGCACCGCACAATACCTCCGGATAAGGAATGGGCCGAACATATCGCCGCCGATCTTATCACGCCGCACTTTACTATAAGCGAATGGGAGGCCGTAGGCAGACGTTTGCGGGCAAATTATCTTTGGATCTTTATTTTGCTGGCATTGTCGTGGACTCTGAAGATCTATATACATCCATCGCCAATCCCAACAACAACGCCGCAGGACCGTGAAAAATTTTGGGAACTTCTTTTCGCCCGTGCCCAGGTCGGGCTGGCCCCGGGTTGGCTGGTCGTTCTTTTTGGTGCGATATTTAATTTTCTGATCTTTTTTGTGGCTTTCGGCACGTTGCGGCTGCGTGATTCTTCAAGCGAGGTGCTGCCGCTTGAAAGTTTTGAATGGCATCCGCTGAAACAAGTTTCAGATTGGGCCGAAACAAATCTAAAACGGCGCCCAACGATCCGCCGTTCCAAAAAAGCCCGGAACCGCATGCGGTCGATTCACAAAACCGAGACCTGATTACCCTCTTTTTTTTAATAAAGATGGTGTCTTCTAATTAATTAAGGAGTTTAACCGCTGATGAATGCAAATAGATGCAGATCGGGCCTGGCGATCTGGTTAATGATCTTAATTTTTGGCGTCTTAGCTGGCGGACAAACTGTCCTCCCGAAACCTGGAAATAATACGACAGGTATTGATGGGTTTGTTGCTGACAAAGTTCAGACACTTCAGTTAAACAGCAAGCTAATGGGCCGCGAAATGCCTTATCGTGTAATTCTTCCGGTTGGTTATTCGGCCTTGAAACTAAGAGCTCCCGGATATGCGGTAATTTATCTTCTTCATGGCCTGACCGGTCATTACGATAATTGGACGGATAAAACGAAGCTTGCGGAATATGCTGCTGCTTATAAATTTATAATCGTCACTCCTGAGGGCAATAATGGTTGGTATACGGACAGCCTTTCTGTTGTGAATGACAAATATGAAAGTTACATTGTTAAAGAACTTATCCCGGAGATCGATAAAGCATTCAGGACGATCGCGGATAGGGATCACCGTGCGATCGCGGGGCTTTCAATGGGCGGATATGGAGCGTTGAAGTTCGGTATGAAATACCCTGAAATGTTTTCGCTTGCAGGAAGTTTTAGCGGTGCCTTGGGAGCGGCCGCATTCACTGAAAAAAGTGCAGGCTCGATCGGCAAAACTTTGGACGAAATATACGGGCCACCTGAAAGCGGGGCTCGAAAGGCTAATGATATTTTTCTGATGGTAAAAGATATGCCACCGGAAAAGATCAGATCGATCCCGTTTTTTTATTTAGATTGCGGTACCGAAGATTTTCTATTTCAAAATAATCGTGATTTCGTCGGCCTTTTGATCGAAAAGAAAATTCCGCACGAATTTCGCGAACTTCCCGGTGCACACAACTGGGTGTTTTGGGATTCACAGGTCAAAGAATTTCTCGAAGTGGCCGAAAGCCGTTTGAAAAAATGAACATCATCGGATAAGCCGCTCATTATATGACATCAAACATCATGAAAATTATATTCGTTATTTTGATTCTGCCACTTTTTTTATCATCAACTTTTGGGCAGCCGGGAAAACCAGAGACTAATATTTCTCTTGGGGTTCCGCAGCCGCTGCCAACGAGTGTACAGCTTACGTCAATATACGGTTTACAGAACGAACAAGCCGTACGTATTGCCGAAATTCAAGCCGCACTTCAAAAGGAAGGGCTCGATGGCTGGCTTTTTTACGATTTTCGCGGGAGTGACATATTGATACCGCGAATATTAAAAATCGAACGGGCGAGCGGTACACGGCGTTGGTATTACTACATACCAGCGAAGGGCGAGCCGACAAAGATCGTTCACGCCATCGAACCGGAAAAGCTCGACGCTCTGCCCGGTAAAAAACTTATCTATCGCGAATGGCAGCTAATTGAATCAAATTTGTGCCAGGCGTTTTTTGGCGGATTGACGCCGAAGCCGCTGCGTATAGCAATGCAGTATTCGCCGAATAACGACATTCCATATATTTCGCGTGTTGATGCTGGGACGATCGAGATGGTGCGTTCGCTCGGCGTAAAAGTCGAAACAAGTGCTGACCTTGTGCAGCAATTCGAAGCCGTTTGGACGCCGGAACAACTTGCGATGCACCTAGAAGCGTGCAAAAAACTGCAAAAGATCATCATCGAAGCATTTGGCGAGATCAAACGCAGAATGAATGAAAATATTCCGACGACTGAGGTTGATATTCAGCAATTTATGATGAAACGGTTTTCGGAAGAAGGAATGAATCCCGAACCGATGATCGTCGCCGTCAATGCAAATGCCGCATCTCCACATTATTTTCCGACCAAAGATCGTAATTCGCCCATAAAGCGAGGCGATCTCGTGTTGATCGATTCAGTCAGTAAACTAAGCAAAGAGAAAGCTCCGGCAGTCGATCTGACATGGATGGGATACGTTGGCGAAGCGGTGCCGGAG
>JAYUCO010000035.1:0-10546 GCA_043740295.1 Pyrinomonadaceae bacterium
GGCGGCGGTATAACCGAAGATTTCTTCCGTCGCGCGATTGGCGAAGAGAATCGTGCTGTTCGCATCAATCGTTACAATGGCATCCGAAGCCATCTCAGCCACGATGCGATGATGGGTTTCACTCTCATGCAACTCTTCTCTGATTTTCTTGTTGCGGATGCTCTTGCGCGCCGGAGTTTCCCGTCGCGTCGTCGTGAGTTTATTGAGCGGGTGCGATAAAGATGCAACGTGCTTATGTAGTTCCAACCGGCTGATAATTTGACGACTCAAAATCCATAAAGAATCTCTCTGTTCAGGCGACAACTCGCGTGGAATTCGGTCGGCAACGGATAACGCGCCGATAACTATTCCTTCGGATGTGAGTAACGGGACACCGGCATAAAATCGAATGTGCGGTTCGGAGATGACAAACGGATGCGTGCTGAATCGTTCATCCGTTGAAGTATCGTTGATGCTGAAATAATCCGCCTTATCAACGGTATATGAACAGAAAGCGATACAACGCGGAGTTTCGGTGAGACACACGCCGATGCTCGATTTGAACCAAAAGCGTTCGCTGTCGAGAATGGCGATGAACGCCATCGGCGTTTGACAGATGGATGCCGCAAACACGGCAAAGTCATCAAAGGCTTGCTCCTTTTCGGTATCAAGCACTTCGTAACTGCGAATTACTTCGACTCCGGCAGATCGATCAATTGATCCCGGTATTTGCATTGCGCTTAACCCCCTAATGTGGATCGGGTGTTTAGGATGAAAAATGCAAGTGGTTCCCTTTAAAAGAATATCTCATTCTCGAAGATGAACCATCCCGCCCGATTTCGACTGTATTCGTTGTCCGATTTTTACTGTTTGTTCTTGAATTTCAATTAATGATAATTCTTCTAGAATTCTATCATAAAAATTCTACTTTCTGAAATATCTTTTTCTGTATGCTAAATAACAAAAGCCGATCAGTCCGTATCTTTGGCGAACTAACCAGCATATTGTGGAAATTAGTATTTTTTTGAGTTTGCCGACATTTTGTGAGCACCCGCTTCTTGGCTTGCTCAGTCCGAAAAGCTGCGTAAGGCTGACCCGAATATCCTTTCCGCAATACTAACAGTGTCTGAATACGGAACGCCCCCAAAAGCGTTTCGTTAGACATGAAGGCTAGGCCGATGTGGGAGACGCCTAGCTTTCGCTTTTGCCCGAGTTTTTATCTCAATTGGGGTCCGCACTGGCTTTTATTGAAGGACTGATAAACCCATCCCGCGGAATTCTCGTTATCCAACAAAGGAAGCAAAAAACCTGCTTATAACCTCTCCTACATTATCCAACTCAATCGATTCGTTGAGTCTATTCTTTCTTAAGAAAGCTTGCCATTGCCGTTTCTTTGTTTCGTCCGCAGTAAACGCCGGCGTCAATGCGGTCGGCGTATCGCTCGGCAACGCCGTGTGTCTTCTCTTGAAAGTTTCGCGTATTGCGGACGCCAAAACGTCATTGTCGAAGTCGAGCGTTGCCGAAAGCAGCCAAATATCCAGCTTGAACTACTTCGAACTCAAACATGTACCGGGACTAAAATCGCGTTCAAACGAAAAAATAAATGAGGATTTTTCGACATGATTGATAGTAACTTTGATAGAAACTAAAACGGCATCCTTTCAGATGCCGTTTTTCCTTGTAATAATGGTGATCCGAGCAGGACTCGAACCTGCGACCCAGTGGTTAAAAGCCACTTGCTCTACCGACTGAGCTATCGGACCACGAATCGTAAATTCTACACCGGAAAACGCAGAATGCAAAATCGAAAATATAAAATCTAAAAAACGAGGTTGAACTGTGGCGTGACACCGATATTCAAATTTGCATTTTCGCGGCTTCTTTCTTAGCCTTGTCACGTGGCAACAAAGAAAAAGATACTCACCGCGGAAATAATAAAGCGGCTCAAAAAAACATATCCCGGCGCCCATTGCGCTCTGGTCCATTCAAACCCGTTCGAATTGCTGATCGCGACCATCCTCTCGGCCCAATGCACGGACGCCCGTGTAAATATCGTTACCGCCACGCTGTTTCGCAAATACCGCGGCCCGCATGATTTCGTCGATGTTTCACAGGAAGAGCTTGAACACGATATTCATTCGACCGGGTTTTTTCGCAACAAAGCAAAAAATATCAAGGCAGCGAGTAAACGGCTGATCGAGGTTTACGGCGGTGAGATCCCGCAGACGATGGACGAGATACTCACGCTCGGCGGCGTCGCCCGCAAAACCGCTAACGTGGTGCTTGGAAATGCCTTCGGGATCGCCTCGGGCGTGGTCGTCGATACGCACGTTTCGCGTATTTCACAGCGGCTTGGCCTGACAAAGCAAAAAACACCCGAAAAGATCGAAAAAGACCTCGAAAAACTTGTGCCTCAAAATGAATGGATCATGTTTCCGCATCTGATGATATTTCACGGCCGCCAAACCTGCCAGGCCCGCTCGCCCAAATGCCGGGAATGTGTTCTAGCCGACATCTGTCCGTCATTCAAAACGTACACTGTTTGAAATAAATTCGCTATCAACTCCGGAGGAGCGACACAATTTTTGTGCCTCTCCTTCGGAGCTTGATCCATTTGACAAATTTCATACTTTCACTCGCAACGCGAGCTTTTATTATGAAATATCTAGTCTCGCGGTGACGGTGCCTCGGGCATCTCACCGGCCTTGAAACGCGGAAGCAGGTCTTCCCGCATCGACAATTGATATACAGCCGCGGCTATCGCAATTGCCGATTTTTTCACATCGTCTTCGATAACCCTTTCGTATGTATCAAGATTTGTGTGCCAGGTGTGCGTAAAATACTCTATCGGGTCCTGCTGCACACCAATTCCCGGCAATCCGGCGGCATTAAATGATGTGTGGTCCGATCCGCCGAGCCCTCGGCTTTTTGTCGTGCTTGCACCAAGTACGCCAAGGTCCTCAAACTCCGCCGCCGCCGCACGCAGCGGCACAGCAGCTTCCGCCGGGCCGAAAACCGTGAAGGCCCGCGCTTTTCCCGTTCCGGAATCGATATTGAAATACCCGCCGAATTTGGCATATTCCGGCGTCGGACTTTCGGCCGAACCAAAATGCCTTTTCACATACGCCTGCGAACCGAGCAAGCCTTCTTCTTCGCCGCTCCAAAGTGCAACGCGGATCGTCCGGCGCGGTTTGACACCGATCGCTTTTAGAATCCGGGCTGCTTCCATCATGACCGCGCAGCCGATGGCATTGTCGGTCGCACCGGTCGCCGCGTGCCATGAATCGAGATGGCCGCCGAGCATTATGACCTCATCCTTTTTATCGGAACCGACGATCTCGGCAACGGTGTTGTAGGATGTGGTGCCTTCAGGAAAAGTCTTGTTGCGAATGTCGAACTCTAAATCGACGGTACTCCCGTCGCTGATCAGCCGTGAAATACGTCCGTAATCCTCATTCCTTAAAACTATCGTCGGGACTACTTTTGTGACATCGAATGTCCGATTATTAAATGCCCGGATCTGCCCGTGTTCACGCCCGGCATCAGTAATACGCACGGCAACACCGCTGTCAATAAGAAATTTATCGACCTGTTCGCCCACCTGCGCCGGCCGAAGAGCATTTGGCTTCGGTTCAGCGACCGCTGGCGGCGGAAAAGGCGCCGCCGGTGCATTTGGATCAAGTCTTTTTCGCAACAGCTCGTCATCAATGCGTTTAGGCGGCGGATTAAAATTAACATCAATTTTAGCCGGTGGTCCGATCATCACCATATTCCCTTTTAATTTGGCCTTTACGCTGTTTAAATAGGCGGTCAATTCTTCCTGCGTCGGACGATTCGGCAGGATAAGCTGGACCGCCGAACCTTTGACAACGCCGTTGGTTCCGGGCGTCCACGCCAAAACCTCAAATACCAGAGAATCCTGCACAGGTGAAATAATGAATCCGGACGCTCGTTCATTGACCCATCCCGGATGGCCGAAATCCCACGGCTCAAGCGCCGCATTTTCAAATCCCCATGACGTCATCTCTTTTGCGGCCCATTCGGCGGCGGCTTTATGATTGGGCGAACCGGTCAGCCGCGGGCCGTAAACATCCGTAAGGACATGCAGCGTCTTTAATATCCGCGAATGCTCCATGCCCTCGGCACGTATTTTCGCGTTTATATCCTGTGCCGTCGCCGGTATCTGAGCAAACAGCATATGCGGCAAAAAGATCGTTTGCATAAGCGCAGCAGCGATGGTCGATTTGATAATGGTCTTATTTTTCATAATTTTACGGACAAAGGTTACGGGTCCCACATTTTTTGATTGTTTTTGGATTAAAGATACTTTTACCGAACAAACATTCGGTTGGAAAGAATTTTTTATAATACACAAATATCTGACAAAAGGTTTCCAAATGTAAATATATGTTGCTCCTTGAGCGGAAAGCCATCTCAGCCACAAACCAAAAGCTGTCTTATTTCGTTTTTTTTATATTTTACTGGTTCCAGTCATCATGAACCAAAGTCACGAATTCAGACGAGCAATTATTCCTTTCAAACATTACACAAATATAATGACCAAACCGTATGTATTAACCATCTTCAGATGGTTTGCGAAACCGCATTTTCTGGGATATACATAATCGGACGACTTTGATCTGAGGAGGCCGAATGAAAACGACCGCGACAGTACTGACCGCAATAGTTGCATTTATCCATATCGGAATACTGGTGCTTGAGATGTTCTTTTGGGACCATCCGGTGGGGCGAAAAATATTTGCCATGACGCCCGAGGTTTCTGCTTCGTCGGCAAGGCTCGCGGCAAATCAGGGCCTTTATAATGGTTTTCTCGCGGCTGGTTTGTTCTGGAGCCTTTATATCGGACGAAGCGATGTGCAGCTGTTCTTCCTCGGATGCATCGTGATCGCTGGTATTTTCGGAGGTTTAACGGCCAAAACGTCCATCATTTTCACACAGGCATTGCCGGCCATCGCCGCTATTATTTTTACCTTACTCGCCGCAAATTCTTGATGAGACTTGGCATCAGCCTTTGCGACTTGGCGGCTTTGCGTTAAATTATATTTAAGGATAATTTCTGGGCAAATAAATGTCGTACACCGTAAATATCTCATGGAACAAAGGCAGTGACGAACCCTTTTCCGATAATAAATACAGCCGAAAGCACTTTTGGACTTTTGACGGCGGCATTAAAGTTCCTGGTTCGTCATCATCTCATATTGTGCCGCTGCCAATGTCAGTAGAGGCCGCCGTCGATCCGGAAGAAGCATTTGTGGCATCGCTTTCGAGCTGTCATATGCTGTGGTTCTTATCAATTGCGGTCGATAAGAATTTTGTGGTTGAAAGTTACGAAGACAATGCGGAGGGAAATTTGGGAAAGAATGAAGCCGGACAATTGGCAATGACAAGGGTCACACTCAGACCGCACGCCGAGTTTTCGGGAACCGCAATTCCGACTCCTGAACAGACCGCCGAACTTCATCATCTGGCCCATGAAAAATGCTTTATCGCGAGTTCGGTCAAAACCAGGATCGATGTCGAACCTGTTTGAATCAACAAAGAAAATTATAAATAAACCCAACTATCACCTGGCCCGGATTTAATATTAAGATCACATTATGAGTAATTCAGCGAACGGTTTATCCGCCGAACAACAAAAACTGGCAACGCTTTGGGAAAAGCACTGCGAATACGAATTCGCCACCCGCAACACCGAAGATACGCTGGAAACGATGGTCGATGACGCTTATGTCAACCACATCCCGACGATGACAGGCGGTGTCGGCAAGGACACTTTACGCACATTTTATTCGGAGCGGTTCATCCCGCAAATGCCGCCGGATACCGAATTGACGCCTCTTTCGCGCACCGTCGGCCACGATCAGGTCGTCGATGAAATGATCTTCAAATTCACGCATACGGTAAAAATGGACTGGATGCTGCCCGGCGTGGCCCCGACCGGCAAACGTGTCGAAATACCGCTTGTCGCCATCGTCCGCTTTCGTGACGGCAAACTGGCACACGAACATATCTATTGGGACCAGGCGTCAGTGCTGGTCCAAATTGGCCTGCTGGATGCCGCCAATTTACCCGTTGCCGGGATCGAGACCGCCATGAAGGCCGTCGATCCTTCGCTGCCTTCAAATCAAATGATGGATAGCTAATGACGTCAGAATTTTTATGAAATTCATATCCTGTAAAACATTCGCTTTCATCGCGGTTTTTTGCCTGATGCTTGGCCTCGGCGGCTTGGTCCACGCTCAAACAAGATCGGGAGCAAAAAAACCGCATAAAAAGGAGATGGTCATGACTAAAATTGCCAAAGGAACTTTTGAAGTAAAAGTGCTGCCGCTCGCCGCCGAAGAAGCTGTCGGTGATCCAACGATTGGAAGGCTGTCGCTGGACAAAACCTTTAGCGGCGACATCGAAGGCACCAGCAAGGGCCAGATGCTCGGGGCACAGACCGAGGTCGAGGGTTCCGCCGGTTATGTCGCTCTCGAACGCTTTAATGGAACTCTCGGCGGCAAAAAGGGCGGATTTGCCTTGCAGCATCTCGGCACAATGCAGGGCGGAAAATTCGATCTGACGGTAATTGTCGTTCCGGGTTCAGGCACCGGCGAGCTCGCCGGCATCTCAGGCAAAATGAAGATAATAATTGAAGGCAAAAAGCATTTTTACGAATTTGAATACTCACTCTCAAATTCGAAGTAATGCCATGTTGGCGAAAAGCCGGAAATCGATTCTCTTTTGTGTGGCTTTGTGGTCAGGCATACTGGAACCACTAAAATACACGAAACAGCACGAAACAAAATTACTTTTTGGTTTCGAGGCGGACTTCTCCGTCTGTTACGCTACTCTATGATCGTTGTAATTTCCGCCGTCGGAGCATCCGCGTTCCATAGCTGCTGGGGTTGAATGGCCTTTTCCACTTCGACATGTTCGAGCGCATAACGCAGCACCTCGTCTATCGTATCGACGGTATGGATCGTCAGGTCTTCGCGGACCTCTTCGGGGATGTCGGTCAGGTCCTTTTCGTTTTCCCTAGACAAGATAAGTGTTTTCAGGCCGAAACGGTGGGCTGCCAAAAGCTTTTCCTTAATGCCGCCGATCGGCAAAACCTTACCGCGCAGCGTTATTTCGCCCGTCATCGCTACATCGTGCCTTGCCTTTGTTTTCGTCAGAGCCGACACCATCGCCGTTGCTATCGTAATGCCCGCGCTTGGGCCGTCCTTCGGAATTGCGCCTTCCGGAACGTGGATGTGCAGGTCCTTCTCACGAAAATCCTTCGGGTCTATGCCAAGTTCTTCCGCCCGTGAACGCACACAGGTCAGGGCCGCACGTGCCGATTCCTGCATCACTTCGCCAAGCTTTCCGGTCAGCGTCACCTCGCCCTTACCGGCGACCAGCGTTGCTTCGACCTGCAGCACATCGCCGCCGACCTCGGTCCAGGCCAGGCCGTTGACCAATCCGATCTCGCTTTTGCGGGCAATGTCCTGTTTGCGGAAACGGATGGTTCCCAGCAATTCCTGCACCTTGTCCGCATCTATCACCACGCGAAAATCGTCCTTTGCGTCAGAGATGACATATTTCCGGGCGATCTTTCGCAAACACGATCCGATCTCGCGTTCGAGGTTGCGGACACCTGCCTCACGCGTATAGTGCCGGATGATCTCCAAAATCCCGTCATCGGTAAATACGACCTTTTCGGCGTCGATGCCGTTGTTCTCGGCCGATTTTGCGATCAGGTGTTTCTTTGCTATTTCTGCCTTTTCGCGTTCGGTATAGCCGGAAAGATGCAGTATCTCCAGCCTGTCCTGTAATGCCGGCGGGATCGTGTGCAGCACGTTCGCGGTCGCGATAAAGAAAACGTTCGACAGGTCGTAGTCCACGTCCAGATAATGGTCGCGAAACGTATTATTCTGTTCCGGGTCAAGCACTTCCAGGAGTGCGGAGCTCGGGTCGCCCCTGAAATCGCGGCCAAGTTTATCGACCTCATCCAGCAAAATTACCGGATTGACCGTCGCGGCCCGTTTCATTAACTGAATTATCTGTCCCGGCAAGGCCCCGATATAAGTTCGGCGATGGCCGCGAATTTCCGCTTCGTCATGCACGCCGCCAAGTGCGAGCCGCATAAATTTGCGTCCGGTCGCATTCGCTATCGATTTTCCAAGCGATGTTTTACCAACGCCGGGAGCACCAACGAAACAAAGTATAGTTCCCTTCGGATTCTTGACAAGCTGACGGACAGCGAGAAATTCCAGGATGCGTTCCTTGATCTTCTCCAGCCCGTAATGATCTTCGTTGAGCGTTTTTTCGGCTTCGATCAGATCGTCGATCTCTTCCGAACGGGCCTTCCACGGCACGTTTATCAGCCAATCCAGATATGTGCGCGAGACCGTGCTTTCGGCTGACATCGGCGGCATCGCCTCAAGTCTTGCGAATTCCTGAATGGCCTTTTCCTTAGCCTCTTCGCTCATACCGGCTTCCTCGATCTTCTTTTTCAGATCTTCAAGCTCGGCTTTGTCGTCCTTACGCCCAAGTTCTTTGTGGATCGCTTTGATCTGCTCGTTCAAATAATATTCACGCTGGTGTTTATCCATCTGTTTTTTGGTGCGGGAATGGATATTGCGATCAAGCTGGCGTTTTTCGATCTCATTTTCGAGGACGTCTATCAGCTTTTGCAACCGTTCCTGAACGGATACCGTTTCGAGCAGCTCCTGTTTTTCCTCGACCGTGATACGCAGATGCGAAGACATTGAATCGGCGATCTGGGCGGCCGAAATGCCTCTCAAACTGGCATGCAGGGCGTCCGTATAGGCATCCGGCGATACGCGCAGAAATTGCTCGACCAGCGTATGGATCTTTTGCAGCAGGCCATCCGTCTTGTAGCCCGATTCGTCGCTCGAGGCGATCTTGCGGACGTGGGCGTAGAACATTCCGTCCTCATCCTGCTCGACCCGCACGGATTGTCCGCGTTCGCGGCCTTCGACGACGACCTTGATCTGTCCGTTTTCCTGCCGCTGGGCCTGCAAGATACGGCCGAGCGTGCCGGTCGAATATATCTGTTCGGCGGTCGGTTCGTCGATCGTTGCATCGTGCTGCGTCGCGAGAAAAATGTCGCGGTCGCCGGTCATTGCTTCTTCCAATGCCCTGACGGAACTTGGCCGTCCGATCTTAAAGGCAACTTTCGTATATGGAAAAATAACAACGTCGCGGATGGGTACCATCGGGTAGCGTTTGATGTCCGATGGCATTTGGTCTGTAAATTCTTGCATACGTCTGGGGTCAATCAGTTTGGAAAATTTTTTCGAAAAAGGGTTACTTCTATTTACTCAAAATTGCCGTGGAAATGCAATAGATAAATAAGGTGCAAAATTAATAGCGAATAATGAAAAATAGCGGAATTCTTAAATTGCTCTTTTCTAGCTGTTGGTTTTTCACTTTTAGTTTTTAGTTATTCACTCCATAAGTTTTACTTTTCACTCTCTGTAAACTGCTATTACAGCTCTGATTCTATAATTATCTTGCTGCCATTATGGGGACTATATTTGAGTGAATAGTGAATGCAGATTCTCAACCGAGAATCTAGGCTGGGTGAACCGATCTCAGGTTTTCGTTGGCGGTGATCTAGTCTAACGTTCGATATCTCGAATTGCTACTGAGTTTGGCAGATACGATGCAATGTTGCGATTTTTTTAAAATTGTAAATGATTGTTTGATTGGGATCAGCACACCAAGCAATATTCGAAATTGTGGCCTTTCACTTAGGGGGCGAATGCTTTATCTTTCCGAGCTAGCACGATAAAAACCTTTGACCAAAAATCGGTTTACCTGCACCTATCTCTGCTTTTACTACTACCAAACCAGGTATTTTACTTTAATAAATTCCCCGTATTTATTAACGAATAATAAATTAGAAAATTTTAAACATTAAAAATTACAATATCTTTTTTTGCAATTTATGCAGCCTCTTCGATGCGGCCTATGACATCGAAAACAGGTGATTTCCGCTCTATCATTTCCTTGGTGACGAGGATGTCCATGACCTTCTTTTCCGATGGCAGGAAGTACATTGAATCAAGCAGTATCTCTTCCATTATCATCATCAGCCCGCGCGCCCCGACCTTGCGTTTTTGGGCTTCGTGAGCTATTGCCTTGAGTGCCCCTTCGGTAAATTTAAGGCCGATATTATCGAACTCGAACTTCCGTTGGTACTGACGCACCAGGGCATTTTTCGGCTCGGTGAGTATCTGTATGAGGGCCGCTTCGTCAAGCTCCGTCAACGTCCCGATGACAGGCAATCGCCCGACAAATTCCGGTATCAAACCATAGTGGATCAGGTCTTCCGGCTCAAGCTTGGCAAAGGCCTCGTTCTGTCTTTGCTTACTGGATTTGATGTCCGCCTGAAAGCCTAATGACCGGTTGCGGTAGCGTTTCTCAATGACCTTTTCAAGCCCGATGAATGCCCCGCCGCAGATGAATAGGATGTTGGTCGTATCAAGCTGAATAAAGTCTTGCTGCGGGTGTTTGCGCCCGCCGCCGGTCGGGATATTCGCGACCGTTCCCT
>JAYUCO010000036.1:0-65424 GCA_043740295.1 Pyrinomonadaceae bacterium
CGCCGATGACCAGGGCCCGATTTAGTTTCAGCTTGGCGTTATAAAGGGTAAATACGGATGGGGCGGAGAGGGAAACGGGAATGCCAGTCATGGTTTCAAGCAAGTACCGGCCAAAAAGAGCGGCATTGTCGGAACTTCCGCGAGCCACCAAAACTATTACATCGATGTCCTTTTGACGGAGAAAATCACCGAGTTTTGTGATTTTATCGCGCTCGGCATCTATAGTCCGCCGCATAACTTCCGGCTGTTCGGCAATTTCCTGCAGCATTAACGACATATGGTTATTTAATGAAAAGTGATTAGTGAAGCCATATTTTCATTTTTCAAGCTTCACTGTAGAATCATCACGGCTGCCTCGCCTTTGACCAGTGTTTCGCCGTTTTGATTCGTACAGAGTGTTTCAAGTATGACGATACCTTTTTCTTCACGTATCCTTGTGACTGTTCCGCTTGCGGTGACCGTGTCACCTATAAAGACAGGGGCAACAAATTTCATTGTTTGTGAGAGATAGACGATCTTCCGCTCTTTGAATTCGTTACCCAGGACCGCGGAAATAAATGCCCCGCTGAGCATGCCATGTGCTATTCTACGCCCGAATCGTGTGGTTTTGGCAAATTCTTCATCCAAGTGGATCGGATTATAGTCGCCGGACACCTCGGCAAACTTTCTGATCAATTCGTCGGTAATTTTTCGTTCGGTGGAGAATTTGTTCCCAATTTTAATATCCATATTTATTGCCGAGTCCTTAGATGCCGTCTGAAAACTAAGGATTTAGATTTAGCTCCTACAAAGCCGGTCACAATCAAATTCTCAGTTTTTTCAGATAACCTCTTATTGTTGGAGTCCTTCCTTACGGACAGGCTTCGAGGGTTCCGACATTTCGTTGAGTATAGAATTGATCGCTCCGCCGATCAAAATGGACATGGCCGTCAAATACATCCATAACATCAATATAATTACCGCCCCGAGCGAACCGTAGGCCTTATTGTAGGTATTAAAATATTGCAGATACAGGCGAAAGCCTCCCGTAAATAAAATCCACAGCAAAATTGCGACTATTGAACCCGGGCTGAGCCATGTCCATTTGAACTTTTTGAAACATGGCACCCAGCTATATATAACGCCAGTCGCAAATAACATTACGAATAGAATGGCAGCCCATTGGATAGAAACCAATAACCACGGCGAAGTTATCTCAAGACCCATCGTCCCCAGCAGTAATTGAACCGCCTGCCAACCCGATGCAACACCGGCTAAAACTACCGCGACCACCGTAATAAACAGAAACGTCATGACCAGTGATTGCAGTTTCGTGTGCCACCATGAGCGATCTTCCTTCAACCGATACACAGCATTTAATGAACTCCTAAGGCTGTCCATTCCGGCCGACGCTGACCAGAGAGTGACAACAAGTCCGAGCGTTAATTTGCCGCTTGAGCTTGTTTCTATTATTTCGTCCAGTGTTTTATGGACCAGTTCGTATGCGGATGCGGGCATGATCTGCGCCAGATAGACCAGCAATTGGTTTCGCAACGTTTCCGTCGAATCCAAAAGCAGTCCGAAAAGGCTCACCAAAAACAGCAGCAGTGGGAAAAAAGAGAACGAAAAATAGAAAGCCACCTGAGCTGAATGATTGAATACGTCTGTTTCAAAAGCCTTGTTGTAAAGGTTGGAAAAGAACTCCTTAAATTGAAAGGCCGAAAAGAATTTCATTTTGAACAGCTATATTAAGAATGCAGTTTTTTCTCCGGCCAACCTTAAAACCAGACTTCTTTTATCCACGGTAACGCTCGAGCAATGTCATTATTAAAAAACTCAATAAAACCCTCGCCTCTTCATCTGGCGACATTTGACCGAGTGGTGACAATTGAAATTTCCCTTCGAAAAATGCCGGTTGCTTTTGCAGCCGGGCGGCCTGTGTTTCGTCGATCCGGGATATGATATACGCAGGATTAAAAAGGTAGCCGGTAAACATTCCGAGTACGGGAATTTCGCCTACCAGAGAATCGAAGACCTTAATCCAGCCATTTTCCTCATTGATATTCATTACATGCTGGTCCGATGCATTGAATATTTCGTAATGGGCCCGCCATATCGACCGCATTCCTCTTCGTTTGATCGAACCGAATCGGTTACCCGCAGCGTCGGTAAAATTATACCTAGCGGAGAAATCGATCACGCGATCGGCCTTAATGTTAAACAACAGCCTAGTCTGTGTTTCGTCGGCAAAGATGTTGATATCTTCTTTCAATTTGAACATCTTCTGTTTTACATATCCGATCATGCCGCCGCTCGCGTCCCGAATATATATTTGGCTGGCAAGGGCCAAAAGCTTGAATGATAGTTCTAATGGATAGTTCATTGCTGCTCCTTTGATCAGTTAAAATTACAGAATTATGCCGCACAAAACGAGTTTCCAGCTCGACCAAAACATTTTATCCCAAGTAGCTGGTGATAGAAAGATTTCCCCGGTTTAATGCGCTCCGTAAAACCGTTTCTGGACACGGCGATTGATTCCACATGTAACCTCGTAGGAAATCGTATCCAGTTCGCCAGCAATTTCTTCTGCAGTTATGGATCTTTCACCGTCGGAGCCGATAATGATGGCTTTATCTCCGATTAAAGTGTCAGGTACATCTGTTATATCTATAATTATCCAGTCCATGGACACACGCCCGACGACAGGGACAAAAGCTCCATTAACTATTACTCGACCCCGATTTGAAAGTGAGCGGCTGTAACCGTCGTGATAACCTATCGGAAGAGTTGCGATAATAGATTCACGCTCAGTAGTGAATGTACGTCCATAACCTAAGGTTTCTTCTGCTCCAACATGTTTGATATGTGTAATTTGCGAGTAAAGTCCAAGAATAGGCCTTAGCTCCGGTTTATCAATTTCCTGAGGTAACACGTCACCTCCCAATCCATATAAGATACCGCCGAGCCGGACCATGTTTCCGCGTGATTCCGGATGGCAGACCGCACCGGGGGAGTTGGCAATATCTGTGAATTGCGGGTGAAATCCCGATTTCGTGAAAATCGTTATGGATTCCTCAAATCGCTTTTCTTGCAACTGCGTAAAGTCATTTTCAGCCAAGTTGTCCGCGGCCGCAAAATGACTCATAATCCCATCGATATTGAGGTGAGTGAAATTTTGAAGGCCTTCTACAAACTCTTCAACACCATCAAACCGCACGCCGACCCTGCCCATTCCGGTGTCGATCTTTATATGAACATCTGCGCAAGTACTGCGTTTTGCAGCGGCATTGTTAAGCAGTTTAGCCTGTTCGAGCTGAAATACGACGGGTGTGAGGTTATGGTCCAATAAAATTTCTTCCTGTCCGGCCCAAAAACCACCGAGACACAGTATCGGTGTATTTATTCCTGCCTTACGCAATTCGATGCCTTCTTCTGCGATCGCCACCCCTAGCCAATCAATGCCTTCGGCCTCAAGCCTCTTTGAGCATTCGACCGCTCCATGACCATAGGCGTCGGCTTTAACGACGGCCATATACTTTATTCCAGTGCCGATAAAATTCTTTGACGAATGGAAATTGAAAGCAAGTTTATCAAGATCGATCTCAGCCCAAGTTGGTCGGTTATGTATTTGTTCGGTCATTAATGTCTGAAGTTTAACTCAAGGAAAAGCTTATTAATGTTCCATTTAGTATGCTTAGCATCTTTAGTGAAGGTAATACATTAGATGTCGTGCTGCCGACATCTAATGTAATTTCTAAAGTGGAATATTGCCGTGTTTTTTCGGCGGATTAGTATCCCGCTTGTTTTGAAGCAGCGAAAGAGCGCGAATTAACTTTGGCCGGGTTTGCGAAGGCTCGATTACTTCATCAATATATCCGCGTTCAGCCGCAACATAGGGATTTGCAAATTTTTCAGTAAATTCTGAGACCTTATTGGTTCGGTACTCTTCGGCGTTGTCTGCCTCATTGATCTCCTTACGGAAAAGCACGCCGACCGCTCCTTCCGAACCCATGACGGCTATTTCAGCGGTGGGATAGGCAAAGTTTATATCGGTCCTGATGTGCTTAGAGGCCATAACACAATATGCTCCGCCATATGCTTTCCGAGTGATTACGGTGATTTTCGGCACCGTTGCTTCAGCAAACGCATAAAGCAATTTCGCACCATGGCGGATGATGCCAAGATGTTCCTGGTTTACACCTGGTAGAAATCCTGGCACGTCCTCAAAGGTAATAAGCGGGATATTGAAACAATCGCAAAAACGGACAAAACGAGCAGCTTTTACCGAAGCATCAATGTCTAGAACGCCTGCAAGATATGCCGGTTGGTTTGCAACAATTCCGACAGAATAACCGCCAAGCCGTGTAAATCCAATAACTATATTCGGAGCATAATGTTCCTGGACCTCAAAGAAATAGCCGTCATCCACAATATTATGAATGATGTCGCGAATATCGTAAGGCTGGCTGGGAGATTCCGGGACCATCGAATTTAATGCTAGATCAGCACGGCTGGACGGATCGGATGTTGGCACGAAGGGCGGATTGTCCATGTTGTTTGACGGCATGAACGATATCAATTCACGTGTGATACGAAGGGCATGTTCATCGGAATCGGCGGCAAAATGTGCGACGCCTGATTTGACGTTATGCGTCATCGCTCCGCCCAATTCGTCCTTGGTTACTTCTTCGTGGGTCACCGTTTTTATCACATCCGGGCCGGTGATAAACATATATGACGTGTCCTTAACCATTACATTGAAATCCGTGATCGCCGGCGAATAAACCGCGCCGCCGGCACATGGCCCTAAAATACAGCTTATCTGTGGTATGACGCCGCTTGCCAAAGTATTGCGAAGAAAGATATCCGCGTAACCTGCCAGTGAAACAACGCCTTCCTGAATCCTTGCTCCACCCGAATCGTTCAGCCCGATCACCGGTGCCCCTGTTTTCATCGCCATGTCCATGATCTTGCAGATCTTTTGAGCATGTGTTTCCGAAAGCGAACCGCCGAAAACCGAAAAATCCTGGGCAAAAATAAAAACCTCGCGGCCATCAACCAAGCCGTGACCCGTGACCACCCCGTCACCTGGATATTTTTGATTTTCCATTCCAAAATCGGTCGATCGATGGACGACGAATTTGTCGAACTCTTCAAAGCTACCTTCATCGAGGAAGAATTCCACCCGTTCACGGGCGGTCATCTTGCCGCCTGCCCTTTGTTTTTCGAGACGTGCAGGGCCACCGCCGTCCTCGGCAAGCAGCGATTTTTCTTTTAGAGTTTCGAGTTTATTTTTGATCCGGGATTCAGGTTTCATAAGTGATAAGTTTAGCGTAAAATGCGATATCTGCAACCTTATGAAGGCCCAGATCGAATGTCTGTCCGTACCTGCATAGTGAAAAGAAAATTTATGAAACTAACAAGCCGCGATAATGAACGTTTGAAATCGGCCCGAAAAGTCCGTGATGGTAAAACCGATGGAATGATATTTATTGAAGGCGTGCGCCTAGCGGAAGAAACTATGCGGTCCGATATTAAGATCAGTGAATGTTTTGTTTCGGATGAATTCGAAATAGACGGGCGGAGAAGGGAATTGCACGATGATTTGATACGCATGGGAATATCGATCACGGAGGTCTCTTCGAATATTTTTCGTTCGATCGCCGATACGGCGAACACACAGGGAATAGTGCTATTAGCTAAACGTCCGTCGGGTTCAAAGGAGGAAATTGTACAGAACTTGTTAAATTCACAGATCGTCGTTTTTTTGCATGAGGTTGGCGATCCATCAAATCTCGGAGGCATTCTGCGGGCCGCTGAGGCCGCCGGTGTTGCAGGTGTGATCGTTTCCAATGGCTCGGTCGATGTGTTCTCGCCAAAAGCTGTAAGGGCCGCAATGGGTTCGAGCTTTCGGCTACCGATTTGGGAAAAAGCGGATTTCGATGAGGTTTTGTTGTGGAGCATCGATCAGGGACTAAAGACGACGGCGGCGGATATAAGTGCTAATAAATCATATTCGCAAATTGAATGGAAGATTCCTAGGCTGCTGATTTTTGGATCTGAAGCTCACGGATTGCATATGGATACCCTGGAAAGAATAGAAGAATTGGTGCAGATCCCGATGGAAAATGACGTCGAGAGCCTTAATCTCGCTGTTTCATGCGGAATTATTCTTTTCGAAGCAAAACGGCAAAGGGAATGCAAGCCTATCTTATAGGCTGATTCGTTTTAATTGCCGTATTTACATTTGTAGAATTAGCGGGATTTACGGCAGTGTTGGAATTTGAATTAATCCCAGTATTTCCCGCCGATAACTCTTTTGATAAGGCCTCGGAAGCTCCCGGAGTCCCAATAATCACCAATGCCATCGCTATCTCTGAGGCAAGTGTTTTAGCATTAGCCGCATCTGCCTGAGCAAGGCGGTTTTTTGCTTCGTTAAACGACCTTTTAGCTTCCCAGCCTTTTCCTGTCAAAAGAAACGCCCGTCCAAGAAGGAAATAATCTTCTGAACTTTGTGAGCTGGCTGCGTTTGCATTGATATAGGCCGCAGGATCTTTATCAACGATTCGACGGCCTACTTCAAAAGTAGTAAGCGGAATGTCCGGGCTTTTTTCGACCATCTGGGGCGTAGCTGCCGCTTCCGGCTGCGGAAGCTGCTGCATCATAAAATAATGAGCTCCATAACCGAGAACCCCACCAATAAGTAAAAAAAGTAATGCGGAAAATGTTTTACTCGCAAAGTTGCCGACGGGTTGAGCCGCTTGATATGGTTTTTGCTCTTTATGGGTCTGTAATTCTTTCTCAATGAGCGGTTTCTGTGCAGAAACGACGACACTCGATGAAGTGTAAGGTTCGACTGTTTCAGGCTCCGGTTCATTGATATACAATTCGGGGGCGTCCTCGATAAGATATGCCTGATCGTCGTTTTCCTCAGTTTCTACGGGAGATTCCTGATATAAATCGGTTTGCGGAGTTTCTACTTCTTCCTCAGGTTGAGATTCATGCTGTAATTCGACATGTTCTGTTTCTGATTCCTCAGCTGCTTGATATTCTTCATGCGTTGATGAGGGTTCTTCCGGTATTTCAAGAACATCGTCGGTTTCTATTGGTTCGGGACGTGCAGACGCTATCGTAACCTGTTCGGGATCGGCATCGATAATAGTGTCAAGCATATCAACTGCGGGAACGCTTTCCTGCGGAAACCGGACGATAACTGCCGTCAAATTATCCTCTGCACCGCGGCTGTAGCAAATTTCCTTCATTTGCTGGCATATTGCTTCCGGCGGCTGATCCGAGCCAAGCAGCGCGGTTATCTCCCAATCTTCAATATGCCGGGTGATACCATCTGAACAAAGCAGGAATGTGCTGCCCGGACGAACGATCTGCATTTTAAGATCTATCTCGACAACGTCTTCCGCCCCTACGGCACGGCTAATCACGTTTCGGCTTGGGTGTGTCAGGGCTTGTTCGGGAGTCATGCGCCCGGCCCTTACTTCTTCTTCGACAACTGAATGGTCCGCTGTTTCGCGGAATAGCTGGCCGTTTGAATCCAGCCGGTATAATCTGGAATCGCCGACATGGCCGATCGTGGCGACGTCGCCGGCAATGTGAAGGGCAACTAATGTCGTGGCCATGGAAGCAAGCTGTGGCAAATCCTGCGACATCTGAAAAACAGAGCTGTTCGCACACTCGATAGCTCTTTTCATTGTTTCTTCAGGATCGGCGTCATGCGAAAGATTAATAAAAGCTTCGCTTAAAATCTCAACCGTCATTTGCGAAGCGACCTCACCTGCCTGTGCCCCGCCGACGCCATCGGCAACTGCGAAAAATCCATAATCTTTTAGCTCAACAAAAGAATCTTCGTTCTGCGGCCTCTTTTCGCTAAGCCCACGGTCGCTGACCGCAGCCGATGTAAATTGAAAATTATTGTCTGTCATTTCCTCTCCGTTAGCCTTTAGATAAGTTTAATGTAATCAATATATTGAGTTTCAACTATTACGGTAAAGCATTATATTCGTTTTGTGATCTGTCAAGAGCGTTGCGGTGTGAGAATGTCATCAATATCCCAAGCATTACAAAGCTTGTTATTAATGAAAACCCCCCATGGCTGACAAAGGGAAGTGTAATTCCAGTCATCGGCAAAGCCCTTGTAATACCGCCAATGTTGACGAGCGCCTGAAACCCGATAAAAGCAACAAGTCCTGTACAACACAGCTTGCTGAACATATCCCTTGCATCCAAAGCAGTTCTGATACCCGCACTGACAAAAACGATTAGCGCAAAGGTTACCAACAAACCGCCAAAAAGTCCAAGTTCTTCAGCCAATGCAGCAAAAATATAATCTGAATCCGCAACCGGTATTAATTCCGGATAGCCCAGGCCGAGTCCGCGTCCGGTAGTTCCGCCTGAAGCGAGGCCAAAAGTTGCTTGTGCCGGCTGAAAAGCCAACACATCGAACCACGCATCGACATTTATCGTCCGCTGTAGATCAGGGTCTTCCTCGAGCATTTGCGGCAGATTCGGGTCCTTAGCGACCAGCTTTTTATAATAATCGTCATAATCGTCCTTCCACCATGAAGTTTCAGGTGTCGGCGGTGTAAAACCATCAAGCCATAAATGAAAACGCTGCTGAATGCGATCAGGCAGCACCTTTTTGACGGGTCCCGCAAGGGTAGGCAAAAGCGGGATGTTCGCCTGTGTTTTTTCAGGCAATGCTCCGACAACCAGGATCCCGACCATTAGCAGGACGCTTCCGACCAGCACAAAACGTTGAGAGAATCGTCTAACTGCGACGAGATAAAGCGTTGCATACACAGCGCTAAAGACCATCATTTGGCCGAAGTCCTTTAGCACAAAAAACGGCACAAAAGGAAGTGCGGCCATGACGACAAGCGGCAAAACATCTTTTGCTCGCGGCACGCCCCAGTATGTTCTGGCCAAATTTTTATAAAGTACGGCTAGAATAGCAGCAAAACCGATCAAAAATGGTATTTTCGATGGCTCCCAGGGCGTCATATTGCCAATCGATTTACCCGCTTTTGATGTAATTGCGGCCAAAATCAAAGGAACCAGTGTTAATAAAACTATCAGGAAGCCGTTTGCTTGGAGTAGTTCCAACACCTTATCACGGCGAAGCAAAAAGAAAGTTACAAGTAGCCCAATGATGCCTAGAATCGGATTAATGGTCTTTCCTGATAAAAGAACGCTGGTCGTGTCCTCTTCTGAAGGACGCGGTTTTTCAGTGGACAGATCAACAGGAGAAGGAGGGGTAGCGGGAAGACCCATCATCTGTTTCTTCTCAGCCGAATAATTTTCCTGAATGTAGTGGAGCTGCAGGGTCTTGATCTTTTGTTGACGGGCTTCAGCTTTATCCTTTCGTGAGATGTATTCAGGATCGCTAAACAGTCTGTACTGAACAGTTAAACCAATGGAAAAAAGTAATACAGCACAAGTATAGGTTGTCCAATTACCCTGGTATTTGCCGAATTTCCTCAAGAAGACCGGCAAAATGGCAAGGATCATAAGCAATCCGATGTTGCGAAAAGCTGTGATCGAAGAGGTTTCGTAACCCCTAACCAATCCGCCGTAGTGAATAGAATAATGCGAAACGGCCGTGAGAACGACGATCAGGAACAAAATAAAAAAATGTGATGACGTTCTATTCTTCATTATAAAGTACGGCTGTTTTAAAGTTACACTAACGCTGTTTTAAGGTACACGCTGGATCGTGTATTCAGAACGCATGGTTTTACTGCCGCGAAGACTTTTGCTTTTTTTCAGGTGCCGGTGCCTTTTTCGGCTTATATTGCTCGCCAAGAAGTCCGAGTTCACGTGCTTTAAGTATTACATTAGCGGCGATCGGAGCTGCCGTCCTTGCGCCGAATCCACCGGCTTCAACAACCACAGCGATAGCGACCTGTGGGCGTTCAAGCGGTGCAATAGTGATAAACCAACTGTCTGTCCGCTCGTACATTACAGGGGCGTCGTATTCCACCCATTCACCTTTGTCGTTTTTGCGTTTTTTCTTGAAAGTTTTGAGTTTGCCGGTCTTTTCATCATAAAGCGGGGCTTGCTTTTCGGCTGTGCCGGTCTTGCCGCCGGTGCGGATGCCGGTTCCGGCCAGTTTACCGGATATGACAGTTCCGGTTCCGCCAGGTTCTTCGGTGACGGTTGACATGATGGTCCTGATCGCGGCTGCCTGCTGCGGCGATAGTATTTGAGCGAACATTTGCGGCGGTTGATCCATCTCGATTCGCGGCTTCATCAGCTTGCCTTCCATATTGGCCGGTGCGGATGCTATCAAGGCCATTTGGAACGGCGTCATTTGCCCGGCATATCCTTGGCCCATGCCTTCTAATCCGAGATCGAAAAGCGATATATCTTTCCCGGTCACAATAGTCGATTGCTGCGGTGCGATGGCACCGGCAATGGCCGGGGTGCTTGTATTCAGGATGTTTGGGAAAAACTTCTGGAGCAAGGCTTCTTCGGGGCTATCGACCGGCCCCATGCCGAAAAGCAATGCTGTTTCCCGCAGCCGTTCGCGCCCCAATTCTATCGCAAGCTGGGCAAAATATTGGTTGCTAGAGACCTTATATGCGAACTGTATGTCTTTTTCCTGGCAGCCGCCGTCACATGCTCCGGTCACGGTACCGTCCTCAAGCAGCTTTTGCGTAGCATCAACGATAGGGCGCGAACCGCGAGTTGGCTTAAAACCTTCGGCATAGCTCGGGAAGATCGAATTTTGCTTTCCTGCCCGGAATGCGGAGATCATAGTGAACGTCTTGAACGTCGAACCGGGCACGTAGAATTCTCGTGTTGCCCGATTTAGCAGTGGTTTATCACGCTTGTTTCCTTCTAGCTTCAGGTAATCTTCCAGATTTTGAGCTTCGGACAGATTGAAAGAAGGATTGGAGTACATTCCTAAAATGTCACCGGTTTGCGGGTTTAGGACGACGATCGCACCTTTTTTTCCTTCAAGTTGTTTGGCAATAAAAACCTGTAACTCTTTGTCTATAGTTATTTTCACGTCTTTTTGCTCTTCTTCCTTATGCTTTATCTTTGTTAAAACTTCCCAGGCTTCAGGTAAAGGATCAGCTTGTTTTTTATACAATGTTCTTTCGAGTCCCGGCGTGCCGCGTTCGGTGCCGAGCAAGTGGGCCATTTCTTTTTCAAGCGGGTATGACCGGCCGATATTGCCGTCAGAATCTAATTTATAGGATGCAAGAGCACCATCGAGTGTGCCGTTTCTATCCAGCATCCAACCACGCAGATTAGATGCGGTCGCACGTCGGTTGCGAAGGTCCTTATATGCCAAAGCTTGAAATTGTTCATTAGAATCGTCAGCAAAATATGTCCAGTAAACTTGAAAGCCAAATACCGTAAATGCAAGACAAATAAAGACAAATTGCCACACGCGAAGACTTCGGTTAGCGACTGTCTGGGTCAATTTACGGGTTACCTCGCGGGGCAGGTCGAATTCGAACAAAAATTTAGGGCGGCTGAAATTATCGAAGAATGTAAGGATCAAAAATCCGAGCAAAATGCCGACGCCGACAATATAAACGATGGTCAAACCTGCCGGTGTGCGCTCCAGAACCTGTCCGCCAAAAAGGTTTTCCGGCCTGAGTTTGTCCCAATCGAACTGTGCAAGAATAAATAGAAAGGCCATAAAACTATTTGTTTGTCAGAACTTTTTGCGAAACAGATCGGCCCTTGATCTCTGTCATGTCGGATGAAGAGTGATAAAAAAAGACCGATCTCTACTGGTCCGGCTCTGCCTCGTTTAAAACTATCGCCGGCTCTGTTTTCGCAGGGACAGCATTTTCAACCGCCGGAGCGGTCTCTATTCGCTGAGTAAATTCAAATTCACCGACCTTATAAGATTCGGTCTTCGGCAATTCCAGCAGCGGAATTACAACTGTTTTCGGCATGAATTCTATTTCAACCTCCACGGTTCCGAATTTCAACTTCGTGTCCTTGCCGATCTCGAATGCTTTACCATATGCGATACGCTCCCCGTTAATGAAAGTTCCGTTGGTTGAACCCGTATCGGCGGCGATCAGACGGCTTTGTGAATCGAGCATAAGTGACGCATGGATCTTTGAAACACTAGGATCGTTAATAAAGAGGTCGTTCTCTTTCGTGCGGCCGACGCTCGCTCGAACTCCTTCTACAAAATGGAGTTCTTTCTGTTTCGTTTCTTGATCAATCTGGAAACGTATCAAGACATTTTGCGATGCCCGAAGAGCTTGCGAGCTTTCGGCTGCGGTTACCTCTAACGTTTTTGTTCCCGGAATGGCGACATCCAACTCCGCTTCATGTTCGTCAGCCGAAAATTTCTCGAAGCTTACAAAAAGTTTAACGCCTGAGGTAAAGTAATCAGGCTTAACTTCGATCGAAAGCGGGGCATAGGTGTCGTAAAGCTTATCATTTATGTGATCGACCGCTGCGGTCAACAGTTCGGCTTCAAGTAATAGAAGAGCATCCTCGGAATCGGTCGAGAATTTGTCCCACTGCATTTTTAGCTTAATGTTGTGCGGAACGAACTTCCGGTGCTGCTCGTTTTCCCTTACTTCGGAATCGAGAAGGTTCTTTAACTTCTCGATCAGCTCACTTGTCGCAATACTGCTCGAAGGTTTCCAGCCGCGTCCGGTCAAACGGTCAAATGTGTCGCCGATCTTCGTCAATATGCCCTGAACGAGCCAATCGGGAGAGATGCTTTTCTTTGATATTTGCGGGTTTTCTGCCATTCAAGGATTGATTTACGAACGACGCTGCTTATTTGTTGCCATTTTAGCGGAAAGGATTGTAGATTAAAAGTCTAATTAAACCTTAAAACCATACTTAAAAAGAATTAAGTGGTCTAATTTCTCGTCTACACTTTTTTCTACAAACATTTAGCTCTTACGGAGTAAGTCAGGATCGAATTCTTTGTTTTTTTTAGACAGTCTCTGTGCATATAAAAGTTATGCGTTGAGGTAAGCAGGAGGACTACCGTAAATTAGCACACGTTGAACTTTAACTATATAATATCGTATTTAGAAAAGGGTTAATTGACCCTTTAAATACGATGCGGGAGCTTTCACTAAATAATAGCAGGCTGGATAAACGCTACGATGTCACGCTTGAACTCGGGCGCGGCAGCTATGCCGAGATATTTGTTGCTCGTGACACGCTTGCTTCGCCGCAATCGCCGCATAATTCGGTCGTGATCAAAGCTCTTAACGTGTTTCTGCAGGACGATCTCGACCCTGATCTGGAAAGGACGCTGGTCGAAAATTTTCAAAACGAGGCCATCGCGCTCGACCGCGTTCGACACCCGAATATTATCAGCCGTCTTGGACACGGAACTGCCCGTGACCTAAAAGGAACGATATTCCATTATCTGGTATTAGAATATCTGGAAGGCGGTGACCTGCAAAAAGCCTCACGCGAAAAGAGCTTGACGCTGAAGAATTCTCTCAAATATATTGAACAGATATGTGCCGGGCTGCGTCATGCTCATTTGCACAACGTCATTCATCGCGATATAAAACCGCAAAATTTGCTCCTGACAAAAGACCGCGAGACTGTAAAGATCGCAGATTTTGGTGTCGCGAGGATCCATTTGTCCGATTCGCCCATCACTCGTGTCGGCACAAATGTTTACGCTCCACCCGAACACAGCCCTTTACATTCGGGCGAAATAGACGTGATGACCGTAACCGCCCTGACGTCGGCGGCGGACATTTATTCACTGGCGAAATCCGTTTATGCACTTATTACCGGTGAGGCGCCGCGAGCCTATGCCAATCAGCCAATAACGGCCCTGCCGATAACTGTTAGTCACGAAGATTGGGCTTCGGAGCTTTTGCGGGTCATTAAAAAAGCGACGGCAAGCGATCCGTCCATGCGCCACCAAAGCGTTGATGAATTTTGGCTGGACCTTGAAGGCATTAGGCGAATTGCCGCTGAAAACGAAACTTCAACACACGTCAGGGCGAAGCTTCAGACTTCACCGCAGCCGCACGTAGCCCGCGGCTACACACCGATAGCTCCGCGTCAGCCGAGGTTTAACACCTCACGCGAACTAAAAGTGCGACATCCGCTGATCACCGGAAATGGAAGGTCTCTCGATGCTAATGCCGCGATGCCGGAACTAATAGTTCCATCGTATCAGCCGCAGATGCGGGTCGAGGACCATTGGCCAGACCAAACTCCGGTTCGTCTGCCAAATCTAGATATAGATAATATAATACTTCAGGAAACTCCTGTTAAAACTAAGAGTAATAGAAAGTTTCCGCGTCGGGTCGCCATCTTCATGTTTCTCCTGGCCGTTTTTGTCGGCGGCCTTTACGGAACGCAATTATATTTTCGAGGCCTTGGCCTTTTTCCGGATATCGGCACTTTTTTTAAGGCTAAGACCGGCAAAGCGAACACCGATATAAACCTCCGGCCGTCGCCAAATGTGAATAACGAGCCTATCGGATTGGTTACTAAAAATTCACGCGTGCGGATTGTAAAAGCGCAAAATAACTGGTATCAAGTTGATATAATTGAGCAGGGCCGCCAACCTGACGAGCAGCTATCGACAAATCGCGGATGGCTGAACGGAAAATTTGTAGATCTGGACTAGTATAATTGACCAAATACAAAGGAGTTATGATTTGAGCGTACTCGATAAAGTAAGACGTTGGATAGATGGTGAATCGGCGGAGCTTGTTCTCGAAAATGCAGCACGTGACGCACAGGTAAAACCACGCAGCCAGGCCGAGGAATTCATTGTCAAGATCGCCCGTGCCATTGAGGGTGTAATGCAGCGTGAAATGGTTCCGCTCCCGCAGGGAACTACAATAATTCCAAGTGAATATACAATTTTCCTAAGCGATGCGGACGACAAGGAATGGCAGGGCGTAAAGCGTAAAGGGCTCGAACAGGGCTTGTACCATATCCTCGCCGAGCGGGCCAATGAGATTTCCGGTAAGAAAAAACTGGAAACAAAGTCTTTTGTTATCGAACTTCGCGTAGATGGGACGCTGGAAAAGGGCGATGTGAGAGTGCAGCACAGTTGGGAAGATTCGGCAGAGAATAAGACCGGCCTGCTTTCACGACCAAAATCTGCTCCGCTTGCGGCTCCGCCCGTACATTCGGCACAGCCAACAAGTCCTAATATCAATTTTAAACCTCAGCCGTATTCTCCTCCGGTGCAGCCGTCGCCCAATTTTACGCAGCCGCGTCCTTCGCAACAATTACAAACGCCGCCGGTTTCGCGATCTAATATTCAACAGGCGGTACCGATTTCGTCATCAGAAGTCGAAGAAATGACAAACGTCCGGCAGAGAGTGGCCGAGATATATAAACTTGAGATATGGATGAACGGCGTGCGGCAGAATGTTGTGCCGATCTTTCAGAAAGAAATTAGGGTCGGCCGCGGGTCAAAATCGAAACCAGTTGATATTGCGCTTGCCGGTGACCCGGAGATCAGCCGCCGCCACCTGACGATAGGAACGGACGGGGCCGGAAAATATTGGGTCATTAACGAAGGCCGAAATGCTGCCGCTATCAATAATTTCGAACTTCCGCCCGGACAACGGATAGAGCTGGCACCGGGCACAAATCTGTCTGTATGCAGCTATATCTTAAGAATACAACAGCATTAAAACAGGGAATTAAAGCTTGTTGAAAGGGAAATCTCTATTTTCGATCGAGCCGATCACATCTTCCAAAGTTTTCATCGTATTTAATATCACGCTTGCCGAATAATTGAATTTTACGGAATTTAGTTCAAATTCTTCGAGGTCAAGAACTCTGTAACTGTGGTCAGGTTGGACCAAAACATCGATATCGAGGTCGATATAATCGAGAACATTATTCTCAAAAGTTGGCGGCATGTTGATATTGCAATAGAAATTACGAAACGTTCCATCGGGTTCGTAAAAACAGAAAACGTTGTACCAGCGGTCAAGCCAATAATACTCATATGAAAGTGTTCCGCGTGTGATAAATCCAATATCTGGATGATCGACATCCATTTCGAATTCACCCGCAAAAGCCAACAGCGGATCACGGCGCTCAAATAGCTTGCAATTCCAGCTTCGGCGAATGTTCATGTCATACTTTCTGGAATTGATCGTAACTATCTCATTTTCCATTATTTACTCCGGCGAAATTCTTATGACAAGCACGGAACAGGGCGCGTGATGGACGACCGAATCCGAGACAGAACCTAGCAGAAGACGTTCCCATCGGTTGTAGCCGTGCGAGCCGACGATGATCAAATCGGCTTTCATTTCCTCGGCCGTTTCGACTATTCGGCTCTCCGGTGAACCAAATAGAAGTTCGCTCGAAACGGTCACTTTTTGACCGTCAACGAATGCATTTAATTTGTCAGAGGTTTGCCTAAGTATCTTCATGCCATTCTCTTTCGCCGTTTTCTCTATTTCCGTCGTGTCAGGCAGATAACCGCCGTAAATATCGATCGACATCGGCAATGCCATATCGACGACATTGATTATCCTGACCTCGTCATCCACGGACAACAGCATTTTTTTTAGGGAATCTATCGCGGCATCGCTCTGTTTCGCTCCATCGGTCGCAAGCAGTATTTTCATGTTGGTCTCCTTCAACCTTTTTAGATACAAAAATCAGAATTTGAAAAATGATGAATTCATTCTATAAATATCCTGCAAAAAAGCGAAGAAAAAATAAAGAACATAATTTATTGTCCAAGCAGTTTTCCGAGCAGTTGCCTGAGCATTAATGTCTCTGTATCAGTCAAGGCTTCGACCGTTTCGGCTTCCAGTTCCTTCCAACGGGCTTCGAGCGGCACACGAATATCGCTGCCTTTCTTCGTTAAAAATATTCTTGTCGATCTGGCGTCGTCTTCATACTTGTCGCGTGTTACAAGGTCACTTTCAAGCAATCCACCGAGGATCTTATTCACCGTCGGTGGTGCGAGATTTAGCCGGGCGGCCAGATCTATCTGACGCTGCCCGTCCGATCTCCATAATTCGATCAACACAAAAACCTGTCCGCTATGCAGCCCGACCTCGCTAACAGCTTTCTGTAGCAGGTTGCGATGGGCCACGCTGACCTTCGCCAAGATAAAACTTATACTGTCCTCAAAATTCATAAGCACGCACTTAACCACTTTGTTTAATTAGTTTAAGTAAGCAGTTGCCTGACTAATAATATCCGGTTAGCCAGCTAATAAGACAATATTAGCTGGCTAATAAGCTAACATTAGCAGGCTTATAAACAAAGCTGAGAAGGATACTTTTAATTTAATATTTGTTGTAAAATTAAGGTATGTATAACGCAGAACTACTTAAAAAAGCACGCAATCTGCTACTCGGACTGCATAAATCACTGGTTGATCATGAACGTTCGGTGTTCGAAGGAATTCACGGCACAATGACAAGCGGACAGTTTTTAAATGTTTTGCTTGAAGATCAAGATTTTGTTTGGCTGCGCAAATTCTCTACGCTAATCGTTGATATCGACGAAATGTTTGCCCAAAAAGACGGTTTCCAAGACGAAGCCGTCGAAATACACCTGTCAAAAATGAGGGAATTGGTAATGATGAAGAATGAAGACGATGATTTCGTCACAAAATATCAATTCGCCTTGCAGCAGGATAACGACGCCGCGGCAAAACACGCCGAACTAAAAAATATGCTGGATAGTGAAAAGTGAAAAGTGAAAAGTGAAAAGTGAAGAGAATCTATCTCTCATATTATTCACTTTTCACTATTAACTTTTCACTAATTTAGCTGCGTCCGCTTTTTTTCCAATCGTTCAGAAATCCTTCTAAACCTTTATCGGTCAAAGGATGTTTGACCAGCTGCTGGATCACCTTGAATGGCAGCGTTGCGACATCCGCTCCGACCAATGCACAATCGACAATATGCATGGGATGCCGTATCGAAGCCGCCAGGACCTGAGTTTCAAAGCCGTAATTGCCGTAAATCTGTACGATGTCCTGGATGAGCTGCATACCGTTCTCGGCAACGTCGTCAAGCCGGCCGATGAAAGGTGAAATATATGTTGCGCCGGCTTTTGCTGCCAGAAGTGCCTGAGCGGCCGAGAAACAAAGCGTGACATTAACTTTCGTACCTTCTGCCCGGAAAATGCGCGTCGCTTTCAAACCGTCCAACGTAAGCGGACATTTGACGACGACATTCGGAGCGATCTTCGCAAGCTCGCGGCCTTCGCGAAGCATTCCTTCGGTGTCCAGAGCGGTGACTTCCGCCGAAACATCACCTTTAACAAGGGAGCAGATCGCCGCAATATGTTCCTTAAAATCAATATCGCCTTCTTTTGCGACCAAAGAAGGGTTAGTGGTTACGCCGTCGATCAGCCCAAGCTCGTTTGCTTCTCTGATCTCATCCAAATTTGCTGTATCGATAAAGAATTTCATAATGTTTTCCTGCTCAAAAGTGTCTTGTTAGATGAATTATTGCAATAATTTGCACGTCTTGATATTAAGTTCCAAAGGTCAAAAATCTCTAATAGCTTCTTGAAAAATATTGTATGACATAGATTTGTGAATAACAAAAGGGAACAATATTCTTAAGTTATTTGTAACTTTTCCTGGTCAGGATACGGGATTGCTCAGCGTACCGATACCTTCTATGGATACTTCGCAAACATCTCCTTTTTCCAGCTTCGATACACCGGAAGGAGTGCCGGTTGCGATCACATCGCCTGCATTTAGGGTCATTTGCTTCGAAATATAGCGGATCAAATAATCAACCGGAAAAACCATTTGCGAGGTGCGTCCATCCTGCTTAACAATGCCATTTACGGTGACCGTAACCCGAACATCCGAAATATCAAGGCTGGTCTCAATAAATTGGCCGATCGGGCAAAATGTGTCAAAAGACTTTCCGCGGGTAAACTGTACATCACGTCGCTGAATATCTCTCGCCGTGACATCATTTAGACATGCATATCCAAGAACATACATTAATGGATCTTCAGAATCGGCAATGTTTTTACATTTGCGTCCGATAACGACTGCAAGTTCGCCTTCATGCTCTACCTGATCGGATTGAGAGGGAAGTACGATCGCATCACCGCTGCTTATCAAAGCAGACGGGGCCTTGAGAAAAAGAAGCGGCTCCGACGGAATATCGGCACCCATTTCCTTTGCGTGTTCAGCGTAATTTCGTCCAACGCATACTATTTTGGAAGGAGCAACAGGCGGCAGCAATTCAATTTCGTTAAAAGAGTAATATTCGTTAGTTTTTTGCAATTCAGCATCACAAACCAATATTTTGTCGGCCTCAACGATCCCAATTTGAATTTCATTATTCTTAATAAATCGGCAAATTTTCATAAAAACGGTTCGCTATTATTGAACTTTTTCCGAAACCACATCAGAAAAGCCGCTCACATTACCCGTTTTGTCCGTCGCTGTAATGTAGTAATAATATGTTTTTCCAGATTCGACCCTCTGATCCTGGAAGGTGTTGGTCGTCAAAAGCTCGGGTGTTAACAGTTCCCATTTCGCCTTGTCAAGATCGGCATCGGTCGAACGGTAAATGCGATAGCCGGCGATATCTTTTTCAGGATTTGAGGCGAAAAATATTGAAATAGTGTTAAGTGTTGCAGCCAAAGTAATAGCCGCCGGCGGACTCGGTGCAAACGTGTCTTTCGGTAAGAGGCGGACAATATTCGACTCGCCGCTTTCGACCGGTTCGCCGCCAGTGCCGATGGAAACCGACCTCACAAAATAGAACTGGTCCTTATTGAATTCAAAGAATTCATCTGCAAACCGCGTGTCGTTGACCGGAGTTTTATTTAGAAGTTTTGCCGCCTCTTTGTCTGATGCGGAACGATAAATATTGTAACCAAGTACGCCCGGTGGGGCACTGCCGTCGACGTTTTTGACAGGTGCCGCCCATTTAAGAGTAATTGCGTCCTGAGAGAGATCGGCTGAAAGGGAAGTCGGGCTGCCCGCGATCCGTGCTGCCGGTTCAACAAGCAAGAAATTCGAAAATGCGGCTTTTTGGCCGGATCTATTGACCAGACGGATCGAATAACGGAGGCGGACGGGTTGACCGGCAAATTCGAGGGTGTCGGTATATGTTAAGGTCTTTAATGCGAAATCAGCATCAGTGATCGGAACGGAAGCGATCAAGACACTACGCTCCGCAAATTCATCTTCCGATAAGGTCAGCGGGGAATTCAGCGGTTCTGCCAGACGATAAATGTCGGCGCGATCGATATTCTGAACATTATTGTCCGATGCATTTCGTGCCGGCATCTTCCATGAAAGAATTATCTGATTTCCACGCTGAAAGCCAGATGCCTCAACCCGCTGAAGCACACGTTCACGCGGCGGCAGCGGCGGTTTGCGTTTGCCGCAGCTTAAAGTCATAAGCAAAGCAAGTGCTAAAAGTGCTAACGGTGCTTTAACCAGCGATTGCTTAACGTAAGTGATTAACCTAATGGCGTTAAGCGAATATATAATGGCCATTTGTTTAAATTATAAAATATATTGGCGCAGGTTCTGATCCTGTATTAAGCTGCCAAGTTTGTCTTCGACATAGGCAGCGTCAATTATTTGATGTTTCTCTTCTAATTCGCTGCCGAGAAAGCTTATCTCTTCCAAGAGCTTTTCGAGAAGCGTGTGCAGCCGCCGGGCACCGATATTTTCAGTAGATCTGTTGATCTCCGCCGTCATATCGGCGAGCTTTGCTATTGCGTCCTCAGTGAACTCAAGCTCGATTCCCTCTGTATTTAGCAACGCCTGATACTGCTTAATAAGCGAATTTTTTGGCTGCGTAAGTATTCGCTTAAGGTCGTTTATCGTTAAGGACTCAAGTTCCACCCTGATCGGAAAACGCCCCTGAAGTTCGGGGATAAGGTCGGACGGCTTAGACACATGAAAGGCCCCGGCGGCAATGAACAAAATATGTTCTGTATTGACCATGCCGTATTTTGTACTGACATTTGTGCCTTCGACGATCGGCAGCAGGTCCCGTTGGACGCCTTCGCGCGAAACATCAGGGTTACTACCCGATTCACGACCAGCGATCTTATCGATCTCATCGAGAAAGATGATCCCCGCATTCTCGATCTTTTTGATCGCGGTACGGATTATCTGTTCCATATCGACCAGATTTTCCTGTTCATCACGAAGAATATAGCTTTGGGCATCTGCGACCTTCATCTTTCGCCTGACCGTTTTTGCGGGGAACAGGTTGCCAAACATGTCCTTCAGATTTACGCCCATGTCGTCCATTCCCTGTCCGCCGACGAAATCAAGCGTCGGGTTTGAGCGGTCTTGTGTATCTATCTCGATGAGCCGTTCATCCAGATCACCGCGACGGAGCTGTTCACGCAGCTTTTCACGTGTCCGGTTAGGCTGGGCATCCTGTGCCGGATCATCGACATCGGGAACGGCCTGATAATGCAAAGCGGCCGGCGGCAGAAGTATATCGAGGATCGCTTCTTCGGTATTATCTTTAGCAGTCTGCAAAACATCCTGATACGCCGTCTGTTTGGTCATTTCAATACCGATCTCGGTCAGTTCGCGGATCATGCTCTCGACATCGCGGCCGACGTAACCGACCTCTGTAAATTTCGAGGCCTCGATCTTTATGAAAGGCGAATCGGCAACGCGGGCGAGGCGGCGGGCGATCTCGGTCTTCCCTACTCCGGTCGAACCGATCATCAATATATTCTTTGGCAGTACATCCTGAGCTATCTCTTCCGGCAGTTTCTGCCGCCTGATACGGTTGCGCAGGGCGACCGCGACCGCTTTTTTTGCGCTATTTTGGCCAACCACGTATTTATCGAGCTCTTCCACTATCTGTCGCGGGGTCAGATCGTCAAGATTCCGTTTGACCATGCCTTCCTTAATTTCACCACCGAGATAAATTGCCATTTCTAAAGAACGCGGACATTCCGTCCATTACAACTCCTCAATAATTATGTCCGAATTCGTATAAATGCATATTTCGCTGGCGATCCGCAGTGATTCCTCGGCGATTTCCCGGGCCGAAAGATCAGTATGTTTGATAAGTGCTCTGGCCGAAGCCAAGGCATACATGCTTCCCGATCCGACTGATAACAATCCTTCGTCCGAAGAAATTACATCGCCTTTTCCCGAGATCAAAAAAGCATCATTTTTATCGGCGACGATCAATAAAGCTTCCAGGTGTCTTAGATACTTGTCGGTCCGCCAATCCTTGCTGAGTTCGATCGCGGCCCGCTCTAGCTGGCCCTGAAATTCGCCAAGCTTTGTTTCAAAGCGGCTGAGCAGGGAAAATGCATCGGCCGTTGCCCCGGCAAAACCTGCCAATATCTCTCCGTTCAGCAAACGCCGAACTTTTCGGGCATTACCTTTTATTACCGTTTCGCCAAGCGTTACCTGGCCGTCGCCGGCCATCGCCACGGCACCATTCCGCTGTACAAGCAGCACCGTAGTTGAACGTATCCGTGTACTGTCTTCGTCTTTTCGCATAAAAACTCAATGATAAGGCTTTAATTTCAAATGCTCAAATTGACAGATGGCTCTGTATTGATTGAACATTAAATAGTTTATGACGTACAGACCCAGAATAGGCGTGACAATGCGTTTGGACCTCGAAACGCGGCGATTTTATCTCGCTCGTGATTACAGCGAGGCTCTCGAAGCCGCCGGGGCGATCCCGGTGCATATCGCATTGATCCCCAAAGCTGAATATATCAGCGGGATCTTAAAAGGGCTTGACGGTATTTTGCTTCCGGGCAGCGACAGTGATGTCGATCCGTCGCGGTACGGAGAAGATCCGCACCCGCAGCTCGGCCATGTCGTGCCGGAGAAGGACGAAACCGATCTGATCGTGCTTGACGAAGCGGAAAAGCTAAGCCTGCCGGTGTTGGCCATTTGTTTTGGAATGCAATCGTTAAATGTTTCCCGTGGTGGAAGTTTGATACAGGACATCGGTTCGCAGATTGAAGGTCCAATCAAGCACGAGCAGGGCAGCCCGCGTGACCGTAACTCTCATTCCATAAGAATTGAAGAGGGCAGCATAATGGAATCGCTGGCAGGGAAGGGGAACACATCGGTCAAAGTAAATTCGCATCATCATCAGGCAATAAAGACGGCGGGAAATCATCTAAAGGCCACTGCCTGGACAAACGATGGCGTGATCGAATGCATCGAAGATACACGTGCTGGGCGTTTTGTTTTCGGGGTGCAGTGGCACCCGGAGCTATCTTGGAATTCCGATCCGGTTTCGAAAGCTATTTTCGATCTGTTTGTCGGAAGGTGTATGGAATCCAATGTATTGGCATTGAACGGATAGATGAATGGCGGCAAAGACGCTAAATGGAAATCAATCTCTGTAATAAGTAGATAAGAAATTTTTTGTTACATAGGTAACACCTGTAATAACAATACTTAGATTGATATAGTTAATAGACTAAAGAAGTATTTGCGTTGAAACGCATTAGTTGGAGAGTTTCTTGATGTATTTTCAAGTAAATACCTAAACTCAATAAATTGTTATAGATAGAAGAAATAGCAAGGTAATTTATTAAATGTCGACACATCGACATTTAAAGTAGATCAGAAGGTAAAAAGAGGCGATTTTTGATGGATAATCCTATTGTAATTGGCTTAATATCATGGTTTTTTCCTGGGGCAGGGCATTTAGTTCAGAAACGGACGAAACGTGGTTTGATAATTTTGGCGGGGATCTGGTTGATGTTTATCATCGCGATATTAAGCGGCGGGGCACACTATCCGGGCTTTGGTTTTAAGGAAGGAGCGTTGCTTTACACGCTTAATATATTTGCTAAATCAGGGAACGGCCTTGGGGCCTTGATCAGTTTTGTCATTGGCTCCGAAGCGGCACCGAAAGTTGCAGCTTTGGCGACGTTCGAATACGGCGGCCGTTTTCTCGAAACTGCCGGATTATTGAATTATCTTGCCGTGATCGACGCTTTGGACATCTACTTCGGGAGGAAGAAATGACACATTTTTTATATCTCGTAGGCTTTGGTTTTTTTGTGTCCATTTGTTTTGGCGTCTTTGCTGACGGAACGCCTAAGGAAAAATTCTGGTACGGAGCAAAAACCTTTCTCCAGTTTGTCGGCATCAGCCTCATCATCGCATGGGTCCTGTATTTTATACCTTGATGTTACGCATAAGCCGAACACATCAGAGTTTCTTAAACGTTATCTGGAACGGCAAGTAATATATTTCAGGGCCCGCCATGCAGAAAAAAGATCATGCCTGTTTACGAAACCGAAAGCCTTGTATTAAAAAGCTATAATTTGGCCGAGGCGGACCGGATCGTGGTTTTTTTTACAAGGGAACACGGCACGGTCCGCGGTGTTGCCAAGGGAGCAAAACGCTTAAAGAGCCGCTTTGGAAGTACGCTTGAACTCTTCTCGACGGTGAATCTCAGCTATTTTCAAAAAGAAGAACGCGAACTTGTATCTATACAAAGTGTTGAACTCACAAAATCCTGTTTCTCGGATGCCAGCGACCCGGATTTTCTAAACACATTTTCATACATTGCAGATCTTTTAATGCAATTTGTGCCGCCGCATGACCCGCACGAAACGCTTTATCGAATGACCAAAGCCTGTCTCTCGGCTGCAACCGAAGATCATCTGAATCTCCCGAGCGTCAAGATCTATTTTGAACTTTGGCTGCTTAGATTAGGCGGATATTTGCCGGATTGGGGGGAGTGCGACCTTTGCAAACGGCAATTCGATGCTATTGAACCTGGCCGCCTGCAAAGTAATTTTCATCTTCGATGCGGGAATTGTGGAAAGTTCAATGGAAATAATGCGATCGCAGCTATACACCGCGAAGTTTTCCACAGTGTCCAAAAGCTGTCGCCAGCAGATTTTATAAAATTCGCATCGGATAAAGCAACAGCCATTACCGAAGTTTCAAATGTTCTGAAACGTATAATCTCACAGGTGATCGGACGCGAGATAGTTGTTGAAAAAATGCGGGCGGCGAACTCTCCCGCTGAATCTCAGTTATTGAAAGAGTTGAACGCCGGGGTACTGAGGTAGGCGGAAATTTGTCATTCATTAGGTCGATGTTTCGTTTGAAATATGATGAACAACCACCAAAAAGTGGCTAAAATAATGAAAGACTGGTTTTGGGCCGTTAAGAAAAAAAGGTTCTTCAAATAAGCCAGATAGGGCGAAATGAGATTTAGCTGGAAAATATCAAAATACTTGATCGGAGCGATCCTGCCATATTTTATCTTTGCGTGGCTGCTGCTCAGCGTCATTTTATTTGTCCAACAGGCTAGCCGCTTTTCCGATATTTTCTTTAGCGTTAATATTCCAACAAATCTTGTCTGGCAGCTTACGTTGGCATTGATCCCAAATGTTATTGCATTCACCTGTCCGATGGCGGTATTGGTCGGCGTGATAATTGGTTTCACGAAAATGCAGGGCGACAGCGAACTTGTCGCGATACGGGCCGCCGGTGTGGGCAATTTTCAAATAACGGCCCCGGTCATCGTCCTAGGCATTTTTCTTTCCGTGTTCGCGTTCTTTATTAACTTGAAAGGCGTCCCGTTTGCCGCCGGAATTGTGCGCCAGGTCGCACTTCAGACCGCAATTTACAAACTTGAATCGCCGATCGAACCAGGTGTTTTTAACACTGAGGTCGCCGGTTATACCATTTATATTAAGAACGGCGATTTGGAAACCGGTTCATGGAAGAATATTTTTGTTTTTAATGAGAACGAGAAAACTGGCGTAACGCGTCTGATAACGAGTACGGATGGGCGAATTGATTCCACGGGACAGAATTCCGAACTTGTGCTCGAAAATGCAATTTCATCGACGTTCAACAAAAATGGTGATGCCGAGACCTTTGTTTCAGAGAGTATCGGGGAGGTGAGGTACGCGATCAAGACAAAACGGGGCGAGCTTATTGAAAAATTAAGCAGCACCGAGATGACTCCTGATGAATTGGGACTTTCCGAGCTTTCTGCTTATGCCCGATCCAAAGACGGAAGCGAGCGGACAGAGGCCCAAATACTGTGGCAGCGACGTATCATTCTCTCGATCACACCACTTATATTCTGTTTGTTAGGTACGGCTTTGACACTGAGATTTAGCAGCCGTGGACGCGGTTTTGGTATTTTTGTGGCTTTGATAAGCCTGATCGGTTATTATTTGCTTGCTTTTCTTGGCGAACAGCTTGCCCGTACAGGGCGTGTCAGCGTATTTGAGGGAAGTCTGATACCGCTTGTTTTTAGTTTTTTCACTATATTGTGGTTTAACTTCTCTAATAAGCTTGGGTTATTGGGTTCTTTTATTGAGCGGGGCAGGGAAATCTTTGGCAAATTGAAGTTCAGAGGTGATAAGACACAAACAAGTAATTTATTCGTCGATCTGACGACCGGCCTCCGTGATCTTGACCTAGTTATCAACTTACTCAAATTCTATTTGCTAACGCTTGGTTTCCTGGCTGCGGTTTTTCTCATATTCACCGCATTTGAATTGTGGAAATTCGCCGGCACGATCGATGGCGGTGTATTTCTGCTCGCCAAATATCTATTCTTTCTGTTGCCCTTCGTTTATATTCAACTAGCCCCGTCCTCGGCGATGGTTTCCGTGCTTGCGACATATGTCATCAAATCGAGGCAGAATGAGATCGTCACTTGGACATCGGCAGGTCAGAGCGTTTATAGGCTTCTATTGCCGTGTATCCTTTCGATGATCGTGCTTGGGATATTTAACTGGCAGGTGCAGGAGCGTGTTTTAACCGCTTCAAATATGGTCCAGGATGACCTGCGACAGCAAATACGGAGCCGTGGTGTGATAGCCAAACGGTCTGGAAAACTTTGGGTTGCCAATGATAAACGGATATATTCATTTGAGTCGATAGAAAATGCGTCTGATAACGTTAAAGCTGTTAATAATCTTACGGCCTATGAATTTGCCGATAATAAGACACGATTGCAATCCGTGTACCGCATTCCTCATGCCACATGGGAGAAAAATGGAATAGTTTTTACCGGGGCCGCCGAAAAGATCAGCATAAATAACGGCAAGATCACGTCCGAAAAACTTAATGGCGGGGAACTTACTGAAAACTCAAATCCGTTCATCGCGGCCCGCAGTAAACCTAGTCATTTGACTATTGCTGAAACAAGACAGCAGTTGGAGAATAGCGAATCAGATATCGAAAAAAGAAGCTTTGGCATTGCTCTGGAGAAGAAATATACGACTGGGTTTTTGCCGTTCATAATCGCGCTGTTTACCGCACCATTCGCCTTGTCATTGAGCCGAAAAGGTAAGGTGGTAACGGTCGGTTATGCGGTCGGTTTGTGGCTGCTTTTTATGGGTGCGACCTCTGCTTTTGAGCAATTCGGATTAAATGGATTGCTATCACCTGGCGTTGCCGTTTGGAGCCCGCTTATGATATTTACGATGTTGGGCGTTTATCTGATGTCGAAGGTTAAAACTTAAAAAAAGAGAATGACCTAAATCATTCTCTCATCTTTTACAAGCTAACTTATTGAAAGTGAATTAGGTTCCGGTTTCCCAGCTGCCCATATATTCGACCATTTCAGGTGTCAATACATCAAGTTTTACGCCCATTGCGTGGAGTTTTAGGCTGGCGATCTCCTGATCGACCTCGGCCGGAAGTACGTGTACTCCATTGGTGAGCTTGCCTTTCTGCTTGACGAGATACTCGGCTGAAAGCACTTGGTTAGCGAAGGACATGTCCATAACGCTTGCCGGGTGACCTTCGGCGGCGGCGAGGTTGATCAATCGGCCTTCGCCAAGCACGATCACACTTTTACCGCCGTTAAGACCTATGTATTCTTCGACGAACGGGCGGCGTTTGACTGCTTCGGCCGACATTTCGCGAAGAGCGTCGAGGTTCAATTCGAGATCGAAGTGGCCGCTGTTGCAGACAATGGCTCCGTTCTTCATCGCTTCAAAGTGTTCTTTATCAATAACATGACGGTTGCCGGTCACGGTAACAAAGAAATCGCCGATCCTGCATGCTTCGACCATCGGCATAACACGGAAACCGTCCATAACTGCCTCGATCGCCTTGATCGGATCGATCTCGGTGACGATGACGTTGGCACCCATTCCGCGGGCACGCATCGCAACGCCCTTGCCGCACCAGCCATAGCCGACGACGACCAGATTCTTTCCTGCCAACAAAATATTGGTTGCGCGAATGATGCCGTCAAGCGTCGATTGGCCCGTTCCATAACGGTTATCGAAGAAATGCTTGGTCTGCGCGTCGTTGACCGCAATTGAAGGGAAGTTAAGCACTCCGGCTTTCTGCATTGCCTTTAAGCGGACAATACCGGTCGTTGTTTCTTCAGTAGTTCCGAACAGAGCTTCGCCAAGTTCCTGCTTTTCCTTGAGCATTGTCGCAACCACGTCCGAGCCGTCATCGATGATCAGGTTGGGATTGGTATCCAATGCCGTATGGACGTGTCTGATATAGGTCTCGATAGATTCGCCCTTGATCGCCATTACGGGAATTCCCCAATCTGCGACAAGTGAAGCGGCGACGTCATCCTGCGTCGATAAAGGATTTGAAGCGATCAGCAGCGATTCGGCACCACCGGCCTGCAATGTGCGGGCCAAATTGGCTGTTTCTGTAGTGATGTGGGCACAAGCGATGAGCTTGACGCCGGTCAATGGTTTTTCCTTTTCGAAACGTTCGCGGATAAGCCGCAGGACCGGCATTTCGCGGTCGGCCCATTCGATGCGCTGTTTTCCCTGCGGGGCAAGATTAATGTCCTTGATGTCGTATTGCATTGAAATTCCTTCTTTAGCCATTTGTACCAATTCCTTTTTCAGCCGCAGTGCGAAGAGCCTCGGCCTTGTCTGTTAATTCCCATGAAAATTCACCGTTTCTGCGGCCGAAATGTCCGAACCGTGCCGTCGCCTTGTATATCGGGCGGCGCAGGTCAAGCGCATCAATAATGCCTTTCGGGTTCAAAACGAAATTTTCTCGAACGATGGTCGATAATCTCGCATCATCCAATGTGCCTGTACCGTGAGTGTCCACCAAAACCGAAACCGGTTCAGCAACTCCGATAGCGTAAGCTAACTGAACAGTACACTTATCAGCGAGGCCGGCGGCGACAATATTTTTTGCTATATAACGTGCCATGTAAGCGGCTGAACGGTCAACTTTGGTCGGGTCCTTGCCCGAAAAAGCACCGCCGCCGTGCGGTGCATAGCCGCCATAAGTATCGACGATGATCTTGCGTCCAGTTACGCCGGCATCGCCCATCGGGCCGCCGACGACAAAACGTCCGGTCGGATTGATGTGATATTTTGTGTTTTCGTCAAGCAGTTCAGCGGGGATCGTCGGTTTAATGACCTTTTCTAGGATGTCTTCACGAATTTGTTCTATCGGTATCTCGCCGGTCTGCGAAGATATAACGACAGCTTCGACACGAAATGGTTGGCCGTCACGATATTCGATCGAAACCTGTGATTTTCCGTCCGGACGTAAGTAAGGGATCGTTCCGTCGCGGCGTACCTGTGACAGCCTGCGGGTCAGATTATGTGCCATCTGGATCGGCATCGGCATCAATTCAGGAGTTTCGTTACAAGCATAACCGAACATCAGGCCCTGATCTCCGGCACCGCCGGTATCGACCCCTTGCGAGATGTCAGGCGATTGTGTGCCGATAGCGTCAATGACGCTGCATGTGTTCGAATCGTAACCGAACTCTGCGTTGTTATAACCGATTTCCTCGATCGTCTCGCGGATGATCTGTTTGTAGTTGACCTTTGCGGTCGTGGTGATCTCACCGGCGACCACTGCCAAGCCCGTGGTAACGAGGGTTTCGCAAGCAACACGTGCGTAAATGTCCTGAGACAAAATGGCGTCGAGGATCGCGTCGGAGATATGGTCGGCGATCTTGTCGGGGTGGCCTTCGGTGACTGATTCGGATGTAAATAGAAAATTTCCGTTACTCAATGATTTATAAAACTCCTTTTAGCTCATAGTAATTGGAACCTGAGATAGATAACAAAACGATAATCATATTCTTTTATCAATACGGTGTCAAAGACGTATCTAACTAGCCGTGGCCTGGTATCATTGGTTTTGAAAAGTTGCAGCCAGGACACAGTGGAAAAGGTAGAAAACCACACTTAATTGTCTGCGGGGATGGAATAATCCGATAGGTTTCGGGTATTTGGATTAGTAACAAATATTTGTGATCGAACCAGCAAATAAAAAAATCCCCACTTATGACAACAATGAATTTATGGAGGCAGAAATGACACGGCTTAATATTTTTATACCTTTTTCATACAAATATTTTATTTTTATTGCAGCGACAAGTTTGATGTTATCGGCAGCGGCCTGCGGCACGGTGAAAAGTACGGAAACGGTGGCGGCTCAGAATGAGATCGTGGACAATAATAAAATTATGACGGCTGAATTTGACCACGGCGTTTATGAAGCACTGTTAAAAGAGCATGTCAATGATATCGGCAAGGTCGATTACGACGGATTTATCAAGGACAGGGCCAAATTGGATGCCTATCTCGATGCTCTAGGCAAAGCTGACCCATCTGCTTTTGCGTCAGACAATGAACGAAACGCCTTCTATATCAACGCCTATAACGCTTTTACAATTCGTGATGTTTTGGACGACGTATATCAAAAAACCGATAGTGTAAAAAAAGTGGACGGCTTTTGGGATACGAAAAAACACCGGATCGGAGGCCAGGACCTAACGCTTGACGCAATTGAAAAAACAAGCCGTAATTTTAAGGACCCGCGTGTCCATTTCGCGGTAAACTGCGCGTCATCAAGCTGTCCAAAACTTCAGCGATTTGCATTTACCGGGGCCAAACTGAATGAACAATTTGAGCAGATAACTAAAGATTTTCTTTCTGACGACGTCCGTGGATTGAAGATCGACCGTGAGAAGAACAAAGTTTGGATCTCGAGAATTTTTAGCTGGTACGCCGGAGATTTTACCGGCGATACATCCAGCGTTGGATTTTTGAAAGGTTTTATCAAGAGTAAATTCACTGCATCGGCCGGTGTTAATTTTATTGTGGGCAAGGTTTCCCCTGAAACGGCCCAATATTTCAAGGAGAAAAAACCGGATTTTGATTACCTTGAGTATGATTGGACGCTCAATTCGCTTATTCCGCCTGTGAAAAAGTAAGCAAGGACGTTTACATGGGAAATGTACTTTCGCTGGTAAATTCAAAAGCATTTATTGCAAGAATGAAGCTGGAGCAGATCGAGCAAAATACCTTTGCAGAAGTAGTTGCTATCGATAAACAAGTGGATGACGGGCCGCGTCCATTGGTTTCATTGATAATCCCGGCTCTTAACGAAGAATCGTCCATAAAGCATGTAATAAATGCTATTCCGCGTGGTTCGGTAAGTGAAATTATCGTCGTTGATAATGGCAGCACCGACCGGACAGCGGACATTGCCTGGGACTGCGGTGCCCGCGTTATTTCGCAACGGGAAAGAGGTTACGGGGCGGCATGTCTTTCGGGCATTGCTGAAATTTCGCCAGGTTGCGGGATCGTAGCTTTTGTCGATGCCGATTTTAGCGATTTTCCTGAGGACCTTGAAAAACTTCTTCAGCCTTTATATGAAGATAAAGCGGACATGGTGATCGGAACGAGAACAATGACGAGCGAATCGCGCGCGGCCCTGACCCCGCAGCAGCGTTATGGGAATTGGCTGGCAACGACCCTGGTTAAAGCGTTTTTTGGCCATAAATATACTGATCTTGGCCCGTTTCGGGCGATTCGCCGTGACGCCCTCGAACAGCTTGGAATGATCGATCGCAACTACGGTTGGACGATCGAAATGCAGATCAAGGCGGCCCGGCAAAAGTTGAGAATTGCAGAAGTGCCGGTGCGGTACAGAATACGGATCGGACGTTCGAAGATCAGCGGTACTGTGAAAGGCACAATTCTGGCGGGTTCAAAGATAATTTATACGATCTTTAAATATGTTGTAAAACGGTGATCGATGAGCGTTGCACCCGAAAAAATCTTTCAGGATCAGGAAATAAAGCCTTCTTCAAATTGGCTTTATTTTGCCGGGCTGGCTGTTCTGCTGATCTTGTCAGAATTTATTTATTTAGCATTGCTGCGGCTTGATGCGATAAACGGTTGGCGGCCGGTTTTGATATTCTGGCTTGAAATGGCAATGCTGTTTGTTTTTTATGGGTTGGCCGCAGTTCTCGTAAATCGGTATGCAGGCAACGGCAAAAACACAGTTCGGTTCATATTTTTAGGTGCGGTTTTGTTTCGCCTGACGCTTTTGCCGGCCGGCATTCCGTACGAGATGTCCGCCACTGAAAAGCTTGAGGCTCTGCGGGCGGATCTGAGTGGACGGGAAGTGGCATACGAGCGTTATCAGCTCTTTGACAATGATGATTGGCGATACATTTGGGACGGCCATGTTTTTGCACATGGCATAAATCCTTACCTTTATGCTCCGTCGGATACACATTTGGATACTTTGGCTGGCGACATCAGCGAACCGGAAGAATCGTCGGACGACGAGTTTTTGTCTGAAGTTGGTAAGCCGGACAAGGCCTCTTCTATACAAGTTAGCAAAGATATAACTGACGAACGCGAAATTTGGGGGGATATTCGTGATAACGTCAATTATCCCGAAGTAACGACGATATATCCGCCGCTCGCACAAATGATTTTTAGGCTTTCGCACGCGATCGCTCCCGGCAGTTTGCTGATGATGAAATTTCTGCTTGTCCTATGCGAACTTATCGGGATAGTGTTTTTATTTTTGACTCTGCGACAGCTCGAACTGCCTGTTACAAGTGTCATTCTTTATGCCTGGAACCCTTTAATGATAAAGGTTTTTGCAGGCAGCGGACATGCCGATGCGGTCTTGGTCGCCGCAATCTGTGCGACGGCCTATTTTATTGTGCGCGGATGGCGTTCTCTCGGTGCTGTGGCTTTTGGTTTGGCGATCCTGGCAAAATTGAGCCCGGTAATTCTAGTTCCATTTGTTGCCCGGCGAATCGGCTGGTTAAGGACAGTGCTTATTGGCGCGGTTGTATTTATTGGATATCTACCTTTTTTAGGTGCCGGGAAGAATCTTTTTTCCGGATTTTTGAAATTTGCAGGTGAATGGCAGTTCAATCCTGGAGCTTTTGCCTTGGTCCGCTGGTTATGCGAATTCATTGCGGCTGATCCGGCAAATTTAGCCCGGCAGATCTGTGCTGTTTTGATCCTTGCGATCACGGCTATGCTTGTTTGGCGTGACGATCTAAGTGGAAAGGCATTTGTCGGATCGGCAGCCATCATACTTGGGGCAGCGATAATTTTAAGCCCGACGGTCATGCCCTGGTATCTAAGTTGGGTATTGCCGTTCGCGGTCATGGCCCGGCAATTCATCTGGATATATTTTTCGGCGGTTGTTTTGATGGCGTTTCATATCATGATCGATCTGAACGAGTACGCCATAGTTTTATGGCTCGAACATGGATTGTTTTTCGCTCTGGTTTTAAGGCAGCTTTGGGTTTATCGCGGAACTATAGACCTTTCGTTATGGCCGGGACTAATTCCGGCAAGTGCAGGTAAACATATCAATATTGATCAGTAGGAGAATTTACGAAATGAAAAATCCGTTTAAGTTTTTGTTATTTACAGTTTTTTTATTTATTCCGGCAGCTGTATTTGCTCAGGGAAGCGGTTCTTATGAACCGTCCGCTCCACGTCCGCAAACCGCCGAGAGTTTACGTACCGAATCTAATTTTGTCGTCACTCGCTCCGTTACCGGAACGATAGTCAGTCTAAAAGATGGTGTTTTAACCATTAAGACCGATAAGAATAAAGAAATTCAGGTCGGCATACTAAAAAGTACGCAATTCAAGATCGGCAAGAAAAAAGTGGACAATTCTGAATTGGAAGACAAATTATTCGATTCGGGTAATTCAGTTAAAATTACTTATCAGCCATTCGAAGATAAACGGGTGGATAAGGTAGCCTTGGAGATCAGATTTGCCGAAAATAAGGACAAGGAAAAACCTGTTATAGGTTAAATGCTTCAAGATAACGGTAATGTCGGCAGTTCGTGTATCCACACGGAGTGTATGACTATGTTTTTAAAAGAGTTTTATTTATGAAATTTTCAGCCGGACATATTTTAATTATAATATTAGTTCTTTTCCCGGCTGCTCTTTTTGGTCAGGGAAGCGGTTCGAGCGAGGCCAAAAGAACGACTGGTAAGCGATCCCGTGAAAAGAACAATTTTGCGGTAACTCGTTCGATTAGGGGAATTGTGTCTTCCTCAAGTCAAGGTGAGTTCACGATCAAAAGAAGTAACGGGCGAATTATTTCATTTAATGTTAACCGCAAAACTGTGGTTGGCCGCGGCTGTTTGAAGGCGGGACAAAATATCAGGGTCACATATACGCCGAATGGCCGGGAAGCAACTGTTATCCGCTGTAATTAAATAGCAGATAAATTTATTTTATGAATTGGGAAAGCGTGCAAAGCTGGTTTTTTAGTCTGGGTGAGAACTACGGGGTAAATCCGCTGATCTTTGGTGCGATATATGTCGGAGCGATACCTTTCTTTTCTTTCTCGATAGGTTGGCTGATCCGAAATTACCGCAAAGGAAGATCAATCGTTGTTCCATCACTTTCGGCAATGTTTTTCTTTATTTCGGCATATATTTATCTGATCTTTGCCGGAAAAAATGTTCCGGTTTGGGTGTATGGATTTGTGATTTTGTTGATAATTTTAGGAGCATGGTCAACGATCAGAAAAATTAAGACCCGGATACAGGATGTGGAAGAACCAGCGAAATAGGGTCGTTCGCACATCCCTATTTATAATGTTCAGCTTTGGGTCATTTGTTATTTACACTGGCCTTTTTTAATTTTCGTAAATGAGTGAAATATACGATTTGATAGTGATCGGCGGTGGTTCAGCCGGGTTGGTTGCTGCCGGCGGTTCGGCCATTCTTGGAGCGAAGGTCGCCCTGATCGAAAAAACAGCGCTTGGCGGCGATTGTCTTTATACGGGCTGTGTCCCATCAAAAGCGCTGATAAGATCGGCCCGATTCGCCCATGAGGTGAAACATGCGGGAAAATATGGATTTCAGCCGCTCGAACCGGCATTTTCGGATAATTCATTTGCCTCGATCACCAGCCGTGTTCAAAACGTCATAAAAATTATCGAACATCATGACGCACCGGAAGTTTTTGAGAAAATGGGCGTTGAGGTCGTGTTTGGCAGCCCGCGTTTCCTCGATCCACATCAGATCGAAGTGAGCATGAAAGGCAACGGTGAAAAGCGTGTGATGAAGGCTAAACGCTTTTGCATATCGACCGGTTCTCATCCGTTCGTGCCGTCTGTAGAAGGTTTGCAAGAGACCGGATTTATCACCAACGAGGAAGTTTTTCATTTAACAACATTGCCAGAACGCCTTGCGGTCCTGGGAGCGGGGGCAATCGGTGTGGAATTGGGCCAGGCATTCGCCAGATTTGGTTCTAAGGTAACGCTCGTCGAAATGGCTGATCGGATACTTGTAAAGGAGGACGAAGAAGTCTCAAGATTGATGGAGCGGGTCTTGGCGGAAGAAGGTATAGAAATACTCACGAACCACACAGCAGTAAAGGCAAAAACAAGTACAGCCGGAACGAAGGTCCTGACCATTGAATCGGACGGGAAAGCAATTGAGATCGAAGTGGACGAGATACTCGTTGCCGTTGGGCGACGGCCGAATATTGAAGGCCTTGACCTGAAAAAAGCCGATGTGAAATACAATCAAAAATGCATCAACACCAACGTTTATCTGCAAACTTCACAAAAACATATTTACGCCGCCGGTGATGTGACAGCACATTTTCAATTCACGCACATGGCCGATTACGAGGCCCAAGTCGTTATTCAAAATACATTTGTGCCATTTCCGTTCAAAAAGAAAACCGATTTTCGAGTTGTGCCATGGGCGACGTTTACAAGTCCAGAGGTCGCCCGCGTCGGATCTACCGAAACGGACGCTCGTGAGCAATTTGGTAAAGAAGTCAAAGTTTACAAAGTTTTATTTGAGGAAAATGACCGGGCACAAACGGAAAGTTCGACCGATGGCTTTGCCAAAATCGTTATGCACAAAGGTCGAATTATAGGTGCGACGATCGTCGGGGAACACGCCGGAGAACTTATACACGAATTTGTCTGGGCGGTGAAGCGGAGATCGAGAATAGCTGATCTGAATCAAATTATCCGCATTTATCCGACTCTTGCAAAAATAACGCAAGCTGCCGCAACAGAAGCGACACTGGAAAGTTTAAGGTCGCCGTTGGTGCAAACATTATTTGGGCGTTATTTGCAATTTTGGCGTTGGTTTTGAGTTGATCCAGTTAAATGCCTTCAAAAATCCCGGCAATCATTTTAATGACGAAGGTCCCCGATGTTGCGGAAGTAAAAACGCGCCTTCGGCCTATTTTGTCACATGATCAATGCAGCTCGCTCGCTAAGTGCTTTTTGCTGGACATGGTCGCCAAGGCCGAACATATTTGCGGAAACGTCATTGTTGCGTTCTCGCCTAAAAGCGGACGCCAACAGTTAAGAGATATCATTGGTGAGGGACTTCAGATAGTTCCACAAGAGGAAGGCGATCTTGGAGAGCGGCTTGTCGCGGTAATAGATAAAGCGTTCGCTTTAGGTTTCGGGCCGGTGATCATGACCGGTACGGACAGCCCGACCTTGCCTTATGAATATATTGCAAATGCTATAGAGTATTTACAAATACATGAAAACGGCATCACGCTCGGGCCGACGGACGATGGCGGATATTATTTGATCGGTGTTTCAAAAAAACTGGATGGCATTTTCCAGGATGTGACGTGGAGTTCTGACAAGGTTTTTGCACAAACCATTTCGAATATAAAAAAGATCGAAGGGATCGATCTATTGACGCTCCCGCAGTGGTATGACGTTGACGAACCGGACGATCTTATACGTTTGCAGGCTGAGCTGCGTAAAGACATATTGGCCAGAAACCGGGCGGGTGAAACCTATCGATGGTTCATTGAATATCAAGATGGCTTTGCCGCCGTGCCGCTTACGTCATGATGTTTTTCCTTTCTGACCGGATAGTAAGTTTTTGCCAACCAGTGCGGGCTGACACCTATCCAATACAAACATTGAAAAAGAACCCAGCGTATAAACACCGGTAGAAACGGGCGTCCGTCGAATCGCCGAGACGAGGTCACAATTTCTGCATCTAAACTGACCAACGCGCCCTCTTTTCGTAATCTGCGAATTAGATCGACATCTTCAAAAAGCGGCAACGGTTTGAATCCGCCAACCAAATTATAGGCTGCGCGGCGGACAAAGATCCCTGAATCTCCATACATCAATCCGATCTTGCGCAAAAGCGGGTAGAAACGTGTCATGAACTTTGCCGGCCGGCCAGTTCCGTCAAATCGAAGTGAGAAATTACCTCCGACAACTTCGGGATCGATTAAGCACTTATTTATATGGGCCAGGGAATCAAGCGGGGGAATTGAATCGGCGTGAAGAAACCAAAGTATGCCGCCTGATGCTCTCATTGCGGCCGCATGCATTTGGCCGCCGCGGGATGGCAAGGTGCTGATGACTTCGACTCCGGATTCGCGGGCAATGGTCACTGTCGTGTCAAAGCTGCCGCCGTCAACAACGATGATCTCCACATTATCGCCAAGCGATCGGACCGCTGTGAGGACGCTGCCGATCTCATCAGCTTCGTTAAGTGTCGGAATAATTACGGAAATTCTACTGTTCATCCTGATCAAGCCTGGAAGTTTTAAATTGGCTTTTGCACATTAAGCGAAGCCAGCCATCACGATCTCTAAAATAAGCTATTTTTTATTTTACCAAAGCTTTGAGGTAGATGCGGTTAATGAAAAAATCGATCGTGGATAAGAAAAATTTAACAACCATCCTGATCATAAATGATGAGATGATGGAATGAAATAGAAGGTTTTCGGCATCTGTATTATTAAGGAAATTCAAAGCCCGACTGATTTAAAGAGGTTAATTTTATAATTGTGAATCGAACTAAATTTATTATTTTATTGCTGGCATTGGTCTTTTCGGCAAATATTTCGGCGCGGGCACAAGAATCGCGTGCGGCCATATTCGGCACTGTGACGGATCCGAATGGAGCTATTGTTTCCGGTGCATCGGTTACGGTCACTCAGGTCACTACCAACCTAAGTGTTACCACTGTAACCGGCAGCGAAGGACAGTTCAAAATTCCTTCATTACCAATTGGTGATTATAGAATCGAGGCAGGAGCAACAAATTTTGCTAAAGCTGAGCTGACTGACCTATTGCTGCGGGTCGGGGAAGAGCGCCGGGTAGATATAAAATTAAGTATTGTAGGCCTGGAAAGCGAAGTCAGTATCGAAGCCCCGTTGACGGAAAGCTCGCAGGCGACCTTGTCATCAGTGATCCCGTCCGAACGTGTTGAAAATCTGTTGCTCAGTGGCCGTCAAATTCAGGAACTCGCTCTTACAGCTCCGGGTGTGTCGGCAAGCGGAGGCTTTCGTTCGTCTGCCTTTAATCAATTCGGCTTGGCGACGCCTAATGACGGCAACGGCGGGGCGTTCAATGTTAACGGAGCTTCGTCTCGTTCGAACGGATTTTATCTTGACGGTGTTGATATCAACGTGCCTGAGCAGGGCGTCATCGCCTTTCCACCGCCGGTCGAAGCTGTGCGTGAATTTCAGATACAAACCAATAATTTCCGGGCGGAATACGGGCGTTATTCCGGCTCGATAGTTAGTTTCGTGACTAAAAGCGGAACCAATAATATACGCGGCAGCGTCTATGAATTTTTCAGAAATGATTCTCTTGATTCCAATGACCCGTTTAATAAAGCAAACGGCTTGCCGCGTCCGGTACTGAAGCAGAATCAATTCGGTTTCACATTGGGCGGGCCGGTCATCAAGGACAGATTTTTTATTTTCGGCAATTACGAGGGCAATTATGTGCAGCAGGGAACCGGAGCATTTACCAGCAATTTGCCGACCGCCGAACAGCGAAACGGTATTTTGCGTTATACCGATGCGGGCGGAGCACAACAGGTACTTAATGTAAATGTTAATCGCATTTCCGCTGCTATTTTGGATGGTTTTATCCCGCTTCCGAATTCAAATTCGATCGGAGCAAACTATATTGCCAATGGCACTAACCGTTTAAACGAAGACCTTTACACCATTCGCACTGACACACGGTTTACGGACAAAGATCTGCTGACGGCACGTTTTACTTACGATAATCAACGCCAGTTCTTCCCGTTTGACATTTTTTTTGTTTCCGCATCGTTGCCGGCATTTCCGTTTTCCAACCCGGAAAAACGTACGTCATTTGTCGGGTCATACACGAGAACGATCACGCCTAATTTTATTAACGAGTTCCGGTTTGGTTTCAACTATCAGGAAAATCCGATACCAAGCGGAACGACCATAGATCCGGCCTCGATCGGTCTGCCGAACGGCGCTCCGCAAAACGAATTTGGCCGCGGGTTGCCGGTCATTCGCGTCACCGGTTTTGGCGGCACGGGCGGACAGCCGCTGACCGATAATCTGGGAGCATCATTTACAAACCGCCAACTTTTTCAATTTATCGATAATGTGACGTATGTTGCCGGTGAACACACGATCAAATTCGGGGTCGAGCTGCGGCGGGCGCATATCGACTCAAACGCCTTTCGCACTTTACGCGGATCGCTGAATTTTAATGGTTCACGCAATGGAACGATAAATCCGGCAATTTCCGGAAATGCCCCGGTTGCCGCATTAGCCGATTTTCTGCTCGGGCTGCCGGCCCAGGCGCAGATCTCGTCCGCCGACCCGAACCGCATTTTTGAAACCAAGACCTTTAACGGTTTTGTGCAAGACGAATGGCGGGTCACTGATCGTTTGAATCTAAGCCTTGGGTTGCGTTATGAGATCGATACGCCGTTGATCGATACCGGTGGCCGTATCTCGAATTTGATTCCTGGCGTTGGAAATTTTGTTATCGGATCGCCGGAGCTTCCGCGTCTGCACCAGCTTGATAAAAACAATTTTGCGCCGCGTTTCGGAGCGGCTTATTCGCTGACCAAAGATGGTAAAACGGTCGTTCGCGGCGGCGGTGGTATTTTTTACGACAATGGCGTTTTGCAGGACCGTTTTGGAACTGCCCGGACCAATGCACCGTTTGCGATCACAAATATTGATAATAATCCGGCGCCTTTTCCCGCAACTGGAAATGCGACGACCTTTACCAGGCTTTTGGGCAGCGGTGTCGCAACAGGTGCGGCCTCGATCGGCCTGAATTTCCGTACGCCTTACGCCGCTCAATATAATGTTAATTTGCAACGTGAGCTTTTCTCCGGCATTGTGGCAGAAATTGCCTATGTTGGCAGGAATGGCGTTAATCTTTCGCGACAAGTGAATATCAATCAGATCGTTGCCGTCAACAGCCCGCAGGCCCAGGTTTCCGTGGTTGGTACACGGCCATTTGCCGGAACTGCAACGCCTCTCGCCGCACGTTTTGCTAATGATATTATTCAGCAGCAGTCGAGTGGAGAATCGAATTATAACGCCTTGCAGGTCCGTGTAGAAAAACGCCTGAGCAAAGGTAGTTCGTTTCTTGCTGCCTATACATACTCAAAATCCATCGACACGGCAAGCGGAATTGGCACGGGTCGTGACGATCGTCCGCAGGATTCATATAACATAGATGCTGAAAGGGCGTTATCTAATTTTGATATTCCACACCGATTTGTTTTTAGTTCGACATTTGCCCTGCCGTTCGGAAAAGGCCAAAAATATTTCAAAAACGCATCGAAATTTATTAATTTTTTGATCAGTGATTGGACTACAAATAGTATTTCCACGATTCAAACCGGGCAGCCATTCACGGTAACAGTAGGTTCATTTGACGCTTTGACCGGCATTTCGAATCGCCGGCCTAATCTGGTTGGAGATCCAAACCAAAATGTTCCGGAAGGTTTTGCCTTTAATCCGGCGGCATTTGCCGCACCGGCTGCCGGACAGCTTGGCAATGTCGGGCGCAATACACAACGCGGCGGGAATTATTTTAACAGCGATTATGGCGTGTTACGCAAATTTGCGTTGCCGGTCTTGGGCGATAACAGCAATCTGCAATTTCGTGCCGAATTTTTTAATATTTATAATCAGGTCAATTTCACTTTGCCTATATCTACTTTGAGCAGTTCGGCATTTGGACGCTATACAGGTAATGCGACCAGCCCGAGAGTTATACAATTCGGACTTAAACTGAACTTTTAGGTAAATAGTTATGAGCATTAAGATTGACGTAAGAAAATATTTTACTTTGGCTTTAAGTTTTTCATGTTCATCTATATTTGACTGTGGTTAAATTAAGCAATGCAAAAAAACGCAGATTGGATATTTCCGCTTTTTTCAGACCACGTGACATACGAGCGTTCGATGCCGCAGTTTTCCGACGTGCATCTTTATACCGGCTCAAAATGTAACAGGTCGTGCGATTTCTGCATCGTTTACGGGCGGCCCGACGGGTGGTACAAACCGATGACCGCAGAGAGTCTGGATCTGATACTCGATGTCGTTCCGGTTGATTCAACGATCAAATTTTACGGCGGTGAGCCGACGATAGATGCTGACAACGTAGTTTGGGCGATGAATTATTTGCGCGGCAAAGGTTTTTTTGGCCGATTTACTATCTTTTCCAACGGCGTTTTGGCCGATCGGGTCATTGAGATACTTGATTCTGACGAAAAAAGTGAAGTTGTCCTTAATTATTCGATCCTTCACGGAGTTGATGCAGAACCGATCCCGCCGCCGGCGCTTAAAAAATTAAAAAGCTACGCTGCTGCTAATCCGGGCCGCATTTATTCGTCCCACGCCGGTGTTTTCCCATACGGACGCGGCGTCGAATTTACTGCGCAGGTCGGAGCCGAACATATTATCGAACGGACGCACACGTCTTACGACAAGGCCATCGAGATCGGAAAAATGACGCCGGAAACAGCAAAACAGATCGAAGAGGAAAAAGGTTTTCGGGTTTGCCCACGGTGTCGGCCTGCGTTGAGGACCGACGGCATGTTTCACGCCTGTCCGTTCGCAGTGGAATCAAACGCACGGCATTATCAGCTCGGTAAATTAGGTGAAACACCAGGCGAAGAAGTGCTGTCGAATTTTCAGAAGTTTCTCGATTGGATCGACACAACGCTTGAACCGGAAGCGGAAAGGCTCAAACTCCATCCTTGTCAGGTATGTACGCACAAGATAGAAACGCTGCCGTCATTCCAGGAAATTTAGCCATAAATATGAAAATATAAGAATTGCAGCGTCGTTTTTGTGAAAATAAAAATAATCGCATCTTTGTTTCCTGCACTCTTTGTTGTCTTAGGATTATTTCTTGGCGGAATGATCTTATCGGCGGTCAACAGTTTGCCTTTATTTACTTACGCTCAGGTTTTCGTGGATCGCGAAGTGCAGGCGGCAGCCATTCTGACTTTATTTTTGACTGTAATATCGACCGGGCTTTCCGCTGTTGTCGGTTTGACAATTGCTCTTTTGCTTCACAAATTGGCAAAGGGCAGCATGCTGCTCCAAACACTTTTGCAGCTGCCGATTGCCGTTCCTCATTTAGCGGTAGCTTTCATTTTGTTAAACGTAATGGCTCCGAGCGGATTGATCGCGCGTTTAATCGTCTCAAATCCTCAGGATTTCCCGGTGTTGGTCAACGATGCTTACGGGATCGGAATTATTATCGTTTATGTTTTGAAGGAAGCTCCTTTTATCGCCCTGGTCGTCCTGACAACGCTCGTCCGAACTGGAGATGAATTTGGCATTGTGGCCCGAAATCTGGGAGCGACAAGGTGGCAGAAATTTCGTTTTGTGACGCTGCCGATAGTGTCCCCGGCGCTTGCTTTCTCTTCGCTCCTGGTCCTTTCTTATGTGTTTGGAGCATTTGAGATCCCATATATATTGGGAAGACAATTTCCGTCAGTTCTTGCTATGGTTGGGAATCGTAAGTTCTCAGGTACCGACCTTGACGAACGTCCTGAAGCATTTGCCATTGCGGTTTTAATGACGGTCGCGTCATCATTTTTTGTTTGGTTCTATTTGAGGCTAGGGCAAAATTCAGAAGAGGCCGGAAAGCCATCGCTTTTCTGATGCTGATAATTTAATTGACCAAAGAACAAAGGAAATATCCATTTTATTTTTTCGCTCTGGCTCTTGGAGCAGCTGCGGTCTTTCCGCTACTTTTTTTGGCTGTTTCCTCAATCGCGGCAAACTGGCGTTTTCCGCTTATTTTACCGACGGAGTTTAGCTTGCGGGCCTGGAGTTATTTGCTTTCTCAGGTTTCGGGGATTCCTGCAACTTTGGCAAATAGTTTGGGTATTGCCATTATTGTTGCGGCAGCAGCTGTACTGATCTCGATGCCGGCGGCGCGTGTGCTTGCCCTTAATGAGTTTCGAGGGAAACGGGCGGTCATGTTTCTCTTGATACTGCCGATCTTGTCGCCATCGTTTGCGGTAGCAACCGGCAGTCATGCCCTCTTTTTGAAATACGGTTTGACCGATTCTCTATTTGGTGTGATCTGCTCCCATCTGATCCCGGCAATTCCGTATTGCGTTTTACTTCTAACGGGCAGTTTCAGCAGGCTTGATACCGATCTTGAGGCACAGGCGCAATCACTCGGTGCCTCACCGATGAATGTTTTTAGATACGTGACCTTTCCGGCGATAGCTCCCGGTCTGGCCGTTGCTGCAGCGTTCGGCTTTTTGATCTCGTGGTCGCAATATCTGACAACGCTTTTTGTTGGCGGCGGCAAAATTCAAACACTGCCGCTTGTTCTGGTTTCGTTTCAACGAAGCGGCGATGACGCGGTAACTGCAGCATTGACACTTATTTTTATTGCTCCGGCGATCATCGTATTTGTTGTCGTTGCAAAGTTTTTAAGAAATGCAAATTAATCTTCGATCTATCTGGCTTTTGACCGTGCTTTTTCTGTCCGCTTGTGTGGGTAGCGGTAAGCAACAATCTTTTAATGCGATCGATCTTCAAAAATCAAACTGGCCCGAGATCGAACAAAAGGCCCGTGGTTCGTCCGTCAGTTTTGCTATGTGGGCAGGAGACGAAAACCGCAACCGATTCTTCAAAACGGAAGTTGCCACAAAGTTAAAAGAAAAATTCGACATTTCGCTAAATATCGTCCCGCTCGGCGATACGGCTGAGATAATCAATAAATTATTGAATGAAAAGCAGGCCGGCAAGATTGGTGGCGGATCTGTCGATATGGTCTGGATAAACGGTGAAAATTTCCGCACGGCAAAACAAGCAGGTTTGTTGTGGGGAGATTTCGCCGGACGGCTGCCAAATAATTCGCTTTACGAGAGTAGTGCAGGAGTGGCGGATTTTGGAACAGCGGTCGAGGGCCTTGAAGCTCCATGGCAAAGATCGCAATTTGTCATTGCTTATGACAGTGCGAGGTTAAAAGAGCCGCCGACATCAATTGAAACAATCGGAAAATGGATAAAAGCAAATCCCGGAAAATTTACCTATTCGGCTCCGCCGGATTTTACTGGGTCCGCTTTTTTGCGTCATGTTTTGTTTCATTTCGGTGGAGGGGCGCAAAATTTTACAAAGTTTGACGAACAGCTTTATTCCGAAGCATCGGCTAAAACTTTTGCTTTTTTGAACGGCATCAAACCGTTTTTATGGCGTAGCGGCGAGACATATCCGAATTCACCGGTGGAACTTAACCGGCTATTTGCAAACAGGGAAGTCGAGTTTACGATGGCTTACGGAGCTGCATTTGCTTCGGAAGCTATCAAACGCAATGAATTTGCCGGTTCCGTCAGGACATTTGTTCTGGACGAAGGAACAATAGGCAACTACAGCTTTCTGACCGTAACATTCAATGCTGAAAACCCGGAGGGATCGCTAGTTGTAATAAATTATTTAATGTCACACGAATTTCAGCTTGCACAGGCGATGAGGCTTGGCTCAATTTACCCTCACGACCTGAGTAAACTGACCGCCGCGGAACGTTCTGCGGTTGAAGCATTGCCTAGAGGCGAAGCCACCTTAAGTGCCGAAGATCTGGCCTCGCATGTCGTCCCCGAGGCCGATTCCGCCTATCTTGAACGGCTCGAGAAAGACTGGCGCAAAGAAGTTCTGCTCAAATAGGATTTATCGAATCATAGAAACAACATATCCGACCACGGAGTGCAGAGATCTTTAAGTTAATTGTGGAAACTGCCGTCGAATTAAAAAACATTACCGTCGATTACGGTGCCGGGCCGATCTTGAGTGATCTGTCATTACGCGTCGAGCCAGGAGAAATTCTGGCATTGCTTGGGTCGTCTGGCTGCGGTAAGACAACTATTTTGAAGGTTATCTCAGGCCTGCTGAGGCCGAGGGCCGGCGAAGTGCTGTTTGGCGGCGAGAATTTTACAGACATTGCGGTTGAAAAACGCGAAGCCGTCGTGATGTTTCAAAAACCGCTGCTTTTTCCTTATCTTAATGTGGCAGGGAACGTTGCCTTTGGCCTAAAAATGAGGAACTTGCCAAAAAAGGATATACAACGCAAAGTAGCCGAAGCGTTGGAAATGGTCCAGCTTTCCGGACTTGAAAAGCGATTGCCTCAGCAGCTTTCGGGCGGGCAGGAACAACGCGTTGCTCTTGCCCGTGCAATTGTGACAGAGCCGCGTGTTTTATTGCTAGATGAGCCCTTGACAGCTCTTGATGCAAATTTACGGGAAGAAATGCGTTATTTGCTCCGCGATCTGCAGCAAAGATTAAGGCTGACGACTATTTTTGTGACCCACGATCAGCCCGAAGCAGTTGTTATTGCCGACAAGATCGCATTCATGAATGCGGGAAAGATCGAACAAATTGCGGCTGCACGGGAGTTTTTTGCCGCTCCAAAAACGCCCGAAGCAGCGGCATTTTTCGGGTGGAAAATTTACAACGGTGAAAAGCAGGGTAAATTTATAGAAACTGAGATCGGCAAGATCGTTTTACCTTTCAAACTTCTGGAACGTCCAGATTCTACAAAAATATCCATTGCTTTTCACCCGGATAATATTGGGCTATGCACAGAAACAAACGGTAATTCTCCTGGCATTGATGCAGAACTGCTTAAGACCATCGATCTCGGCAAATACAAAAAGCACCTGATCAGATTGCGCGATAACACAGTGGTCAATGTAGAACTTCCCGAAGCATTTGAAGGCAATAATTACCAAAATGGCTTTATTAAAATTTATCTTTTACCTGATTCGATCATTTATTTTGAAATATGACTTTCATATGGGGCATACTAAAAGCTTGAGAGGAGCATAAATAATGGCTGAAATAACGACGGGAATCGAATCGACCTTACAGGAAACGCGCCTTTTTCCACCGGCCGCAGAATTTTCTGCAAATGCTCACATTAAAAGCTTTGAGGAGTATCAAGAGATATTCGATCGAGCCGCAAAAGACCCTGAAGCATTCTGGGCATCTGTAGCCGAAGATCTGCATTGGTTCAAGAAATGGGACACGATCTTGAAATGGAACAAGCCGCATGCCGAATGGTTTGTCGGCGGGAAGATCAATGCGTCATATAACTGTCTTGACCGGCACCTGGAAACACACAGAAAAAATAAAGCAGCCATTATTTGGGAAGGCGAGCCGGGCGAAACGCGCACCCTCACTTATCAGCAAATGCACCGGGAAGTATCCAAATTTGCCAACGTGCTAAAAAGGACCGGAATAAAGACCGGCGATAGAATTGCCCTGTATATGCCGCTGGTACCGGAATTGGCGATCGCCATGTTGGCCTGCGCCCGGATAGGAGCGACGCATAGCGTTATCTTCGGTGGTTTTTCGGCCGAAGCTATACGTGACCGTGTAAATGACGCTTACTGTAAATTGATCGTTACGGCAGACGGCGGCTATCGGCGCGGCCAGGAAATCAAACTCAAAGAAACGGTAGATAAAGCCGTCGATGATTGTCCGACAGTTGAAAACGTTATTGTTTACCAAAGGTCTGGTTCAAAAGTGACGATGAAGAGCGGGCGGGACCACTGGTGGCACGAATTGATGGAAATCGTCAGCGATGAATGTCCGGCTGAAGAATTAGACTCTGAACATCCGCTCTTCATTCTTTATACATCCGGAACGACCGGCAAACCAAAAGGCATCCTGCACACAACCGGAGGATATTTGACCGGAATCTACATCACTGCAAAATGGATCCTTGATCTTAAGGATCAAGACACTTACTGGTGTACCGCTGACATTGGATGGGTGACCGGGCATTCTTATGTCGTCTATGGGCCGCTGGCAAACGGCGCGACCGTTTTTATGTATGAAGGTGCCCCAAATCATCCCGAACCAGACAGATTTTGGAGCATGATCGAACGGCATAAGATCAATATTCTTTATACTGCACCGACGGCGATCCGCGCCTTTATAAAATGGGGTGAACAATATCCGCTGAAACATGATCTGTCTTCGCTGAGACTTTTAGGAACGGTCGGCGAACCGATAAACCCTGAGGCCTGGATGTGGTATCACACGATCATTGGAAAGGAACGCTGCCCGATCGTCGATACATGGTGGCAAACGGAAACAGGTGCAGCCATGATCTCTCCGCTGCCGGGTGCAACACCGACTGTTCCCGGAACGGCAACACGTGCCTTCCCGGGAATTGCGCTCGATATTCAAACAAAAGAAGGGAAATCCGTCGGTACCAATGAAGGCGGTTATTTGGTCATTACAAAACCATTTCCATCCATGCTGCGGACAATATGGGGCGACGACGAACGGTTCAAAAAAACGTATTGGTCGGAAATCCCAGGCGTTTATTTTGCCGGTGACGGGGCACGGCGTGATGAACGGGGCTATTTTTGGATCATGGGCCGTGTGGATGATGTAATAAATGTCAGCGGACACAGGCTCGGCACAGCTGAGATCGAATCTGCACTGGTTTCGCACCCTACGGTTGCGGAAGCCGCGGTCGTCGGCAAGCCAGATGAATTGAAGGGGCAGGCCATCGCAGCCTTCGTAACCCTTGAAGGCGGGCGCACTGGAAATGATGAGTTAAAAAAGGAATTGCGGGATCACGTCGCAAAGGAGATTGGAGCTTTGGCAAAACCCGACGATATCCGATTTACGGACGCTTTGCCAAAAACCCGGAGCGGCAAAATTATGCGCCGTCTCTTACGGGAACTTGCTGCTGGAAACCAAATTGCAGGGGACACTACAACTCTTGAAGATTTTTCGGTGTTGGAAAAGTTAAGAGAGGTGGAAGAATGATCATAAATTGTCTAGGGAAGTGAGTAACATAGATAAGTACTTAATTAGAACATATCAAATTTAATATGAGTGGCGTCTGATAATAAAGATTATGTAATGTTTGCAATAAGATATTCAAGTCGATGTCTTAGTTATGACATTGCGACCGTTTCCATCATGAAACAATTGGTGGTTAATCAGTGGCATCTTCGTTTTTTACAGCGTTAAAGGTTTCTTTCAATGCCTTAAGCACATTATTTTTACTCATTGATTTTGGATCATTGAAAACGATTTTTATCTGGAATTCCATGTTTGGAGATTCGTGGTTAAAAATTCCAGGATCACCATTGGTTTTACCCGGCAGGTCTCCGTTTATTTTCTTAAGCGCTTTAGGAACTGGATTTTTTCCGCTGACTTTTGTGGTACCGGTGCCATTTTGCAATTTCTCTAAAAACTCAAACATGGCGGGTTCGTCAAATTGTCTGGCGATCTCAAGTAAAGCTGCTTTGCCGCTGATGTTGGTTTCGCGACATCTTTCCCGGATCGGCTTCGGGAGTCCGGCGATCGTCAGTAATTCGGTGACGGTGGTGCGGCTTTTACTGATCTTTTTAGCGATCTCATCTTGTTTATAACCGAATTTGTCCGCTAGGGCTTTGAGGCCGTCAGCTTCTTCCCAAAGCGTAAGGTCCTTTCGCTGAAGGTTCTCGATCAATGCAATTTCGGCGACACCTTGCTCGTCCAGGTCCATCTCGATACAAGGCACTTCCGTCAGCCCGGCCAATTTTGATGCACGCCATCTCCGCTCGCCGGCGATGATCATATAACCGCCATGAATTATATTTGGAACCACAAGCAACGGCTCAAGCACGCCTTTTTCTTTGATAGAGGCTGAAAGCTCGGTCAGATCACCGATCTCACGCCGCGGCTGATCTGGATTAGGTTCGATGAGATGTATTGGAATAGTTTTCCCGATCGTCCGATTGGCGGTCGAAAGTTCTTCAACATAATGCGAATCGTGACGCATTTGAACGCTTAACGGTAAACCCCTTTTAGACACGTTTTAACACCTCCTTCGACAGGCTTTGATACTCTGCTGCACCAGATGACTTTGGAGCATAAGCAAATATGGATTTTTTATGGGCCGGCGATTCTTCAAGCCGGACGCTTCTGGTAATTAGCGTTTTGAAGGTCTTTTTGCCGAATACTTTTCTAATATGCGATTCGACATCTTTTGACAGTGACGTCCGCCGGTCAAACATCGTCACGACGACACCTAGCAGATTAAGTTCCGGATTGGGACGCGAACGCACTTTTTCAATTGTTTCGAGCAGGTCATCAGTTCCCTCCAGTGCAAAATATGATGATTGTATCGGGATGAGAACATAATTTGCCGCGACCAACGCATTTACCGTGATCATTCCGAGCGTCGGCGGCGTATCGATAAAAATAAGGTCATAGTCTGATCTAATTTGCTCGATTCGATCCCTGAGGCGGAACGCTGCGTCGAAATCGCCTATTAATTTAGCCTCGAGCTTTGCCAGATTTATCCTCGCTGGAACTAGATCCAATTTCTCAACATTTGTTTTGTAAACGAAGGTTTCACAAGGTTTATCCAGTTCCGTGAATAGTTCGTAGGCGCCGCCATCGACACGGTCCGGTTCGATAAAAGACATTGAACTGTTGCTCTGCGGATCGAGATCAATGAGCAGGGTCTTTTTCCCCTGCATAGCGCATGCCGCAGACAGATTTATGGCGGTGGTCGTCTTACCCACACCACCTTTTTGATTCGCAATTACAATTATCATTTGATCTGAATAAGGAAAGTTTTTGGTTCTAGTTCTGAGTTCAAATTTTAGCTTGCTAAGTAATTTATCCGATCAGATCGGGCCAATCTTCAGTCGCGGGCGAGGAATCTTCCGTCCTTGTGTCAGAATCCAGCGGGTTTGGCGTTGCAGACAGATCCAAAACTTTCTGCTGAACGAATATTGGACAATCCAGCCGAAGGGCCAATGCGATGGCATCAGATGGCCGGGCATCCATCGAGACCAATTTACCTTCCTGATCGGTCAATTCCAAAAGTGCGTAAAACGTATTATCCTGCAAGTCTGTGACGATCACTCTTGACGCATTTAGTCCACATTCGATAATGAGATTTCGCAAAAGGTCATGCGTCATAGGCCGTTGCGGAACTATCTTTTCGATTTCAAGGGCAATCGCATTGGCTTCGAAGGCACCAACCCAGATCGGCAGAACTGTCTCCGAATCGATGCCTTTAAGCACTACGATCGGTGTATTCGTATTCGGGTCCATTATAAGGGCGCCAATTTTTACTTCTACTAAACTCATGTCTTCTTATACTCGTTATACCCGATTTTAAGCCATCGCGCCAAATAAAGAATTTGGCTTTACTTCAGAAATTTTAACATTGACGATCTTCCCGAGCATTTCCTCGGAAGCGATAAAATTTACCACTTTATGACAGGTCGAATGACCAGATAGCTGGCCATAATGCTTATTCGACCTTTTCTCAATCAGTACTTTAACTTTTTGATTAACATACCTCTGCAATATTCTGTTTTGAGAGGTTTTTTGGACACTTTCCAGTCTCACAAACCGCTGGGTTTTTTCTTCTTCCGGTACATCGTCAATCATCGAATAAGCAGGTGTTCCGGGCCTGGGCGAATATTTGAAGATATAGGCTGCATCATATTCACAATATTCGACGGCCTTTACAGTTTCCTCAAACTCTAGGCTGGTTTCACCCGGAAAGCCAACTATGATGTCTGTCGTGAGCGATATTTCACGTTTCGAGGCTTTGAGATTGTCGATCATTTTCTTGTAGCTTGCGATCGTATGACCACGTCGCATTGCCTTCAAAACGGCGTCGCTGCCGGATTGGACCGGTAAATGAACCCAATTGCAGAGATTATCGTTCTCGTTTATCGCCGCGACTATGTCTGTGTGAAAGTCCCTTGGAAATGATGTGTTAAATTTTATTCTTTCGATCCCGGTCGCGGCAACTGCTCTCAGTAATTTAGAAAACGGAGTTGCTCCCTTAAATATTTCAAGTCCGGAGTTACTTTTTGGCCTGTAACTGTTTACGTTTTGACCTATCAAATGGATCTCTTTTACACCTTGCCGTCGGAGTTCGAGGACTTGGCGGACTATCTCAGAAGCAGGTAGGCTGACTTCCCTGCCCCGCGAAAAAGGAACTATGCAGTAGGTGCAAAATTTATTACAGCCTTCGATTATCGGTACGAAAGCAACATAAGGCGAATGCCGCTGCGATTCTGCAACATTCCAGTCATAGCTCAATTCCCTTTCGCCTAGATCAGTGACATAATTCTCTCCATCAAAAATTTTTTCGATCGCATCCGAAACACGCCCGACGGCTTTTGTACCGATAACGAGATCGACACCTGAGATCTTCTTGAAAAGCGTTTCACCCTCAAGCTGGGCAACGCAGCCCATGATACCGACGACCGGCATAGTTTTACGCGATTTTCTAAGCCGGCCGACTCTTGCATATAGCTTATGTTCGGCTTTTTCCCTGACCGAACAGGTGTTAAAAAGGACAACATCTGCGGATCGATCATCATCTGTGATCTCATAACCTTTAAGCTCAAGAGATGTCCCGACTCGCTCGGAATCGGAAACATTCATTTGACAGCCGAAAGTTTCGAGATAAACTTTTTTCATAGACGTTGCAAGCAATGATTCAACCAAAATTCAAACAGAAAGACTTCGTTCACCTTCACCTTCACTCGGATTATAGCCTTTTGCAGAGCACAATCCAACTCAAGCCTTTTGTTAAAAAACTTTCGGAATTTGAGATGCAGGCGTGTGCTATAACAGATTATGGCAACATGTACGGAGCCGTATCTTTTTACAGTACTCTCAAAGCCGAAGGCATCCGTCCGATCATTGGATATGAAGCTTTTGTCACACCCGGAAATCATCTGGACAAGAGCTCGTCGTTCCAGCATGGTGAAAGGCCATATTATAATCTTGTACTGCTTGCTAAAAATTTTCAGGGCTACCAGAATCTTGTCCATCTTTCTTCCAAAGCATTTACCGATGGATTTCACCACAAACCGCGTATCGATCTGGAACTACTTGCTGATAAAAGCGAAGGCCTGATCGCTCTTTCCGCTGGTCCCGAAGGTGCGGTCCGTCATTTTTTAAGACAAGGCGAAGAAGAGAAAGCCTATGCCTACGCCAAAGATCTGGAAGAGATCTTAGGAAAAGGCAATTTCTTCCTGGAAATTCAGGATCACGATACGTCTGATGATGAAAAAACGACCAGTGATATTGTGCGGCTTTCAAAAAGATCGGATATTCCGCTAGTTGCTGCTAATGACACACATTATCTTAACGAAGACGATGCGCGGGCACACGAGGTTCTGCTTTGTATCGGAGAAGGCCGGACTCTTACCGAAAATAGCAGATATACATTGCCAAGTTCAAAATATTATCTTCGATCGGCGGAGGAGATGTGGCGTATATTCGGGGGTGAATTACCCGATTCGTTAACAAATACATTAGCGATTGCAGAAATGTGTGAGTTAGAGCTTCCTATCGGTGACGACAATCTGACGCTGCCTAATTACCCGATACCGGACGATTCAGGCTGCTCAACATTGGTCGAATATTTTGAAAAGGTCGTCGCGATCGGTTTTGCACAACGGACCGAGGAAGTTTTGCTCCCGGTAAAAGAAGCCGGCGGGCTGAAATATGAACTTGCGGATTATCAAAAACGCCTTGATATCGAGATCGGAATTATCGAGAAAATGGGTTATGAAGGTTACTTCCTCATTGTTTGGGATTTTATCAAATACGCTGTGCAGAAAGGTATTCCCGTCGGTCCGGGGCGTGGATCGGCTGCGGGTTCATTGGTCGCGTATTGTCTTGGAATTACGGGCATCGATCCGCTTCAATACGACCTTCTGTTCGAACGTTTTCTGAATCCCGAACGCGTTTCGATGCCTGATATCGATATAGATTTCTGTATTCGCGGCCGCGGAGACGTTATCAACCACGTTACAGAGGTTTATGGTCGGGATTCGGTCTGTCAGATCATTACCTTTGGGACAATGGCTTCGCGAGCAGCTATTAAAGACGTGGGGCGTGCCTTGAATATCCCGTACGGTGATGTCGAGAAGATCGCAAAGCTGATCCCGCCGCCTGTCCGCGGACGCAACGTGAGCATTTCACAGGCTCTTGAACAAGTGCCGGAGCTGAAATCTGCAGTCGATACCGATCCGCGAATTGCTGACCTTGTAGATCTGGCATTGCGGCTCGAAGGCTGCTCGCGGCATTCTTCTGTTCATGCGGCAGGAGTTGTTATTTCACCTAAGCCGCTGCACGAAATTGTTCCGGTCGCTCTGTCATCAAAAAATGAGTTGACGAGTCAATATTCGATGAACGACCTCGAAAAGGTCGGGATGCTGAAGATGGATTTCCTGGCGTTGACGACCTTGACCGTTATTCAGGATTGTCTCGAAGCAATAAAATCGAAAACTGATATTGAGATCGATTGGAGCATGGTCTCGCTCAATGACGAAAAGACGATGACGCTTTTTGGCGAGGGAAAGACCGATGCCATATTCCAATTCGAATCATCGGGCATGCAGGAAATTTGCCGCCGTTTAAAGCCGAAGGAACTCGAAGATCTGTCTGCATTAAATGCACTTTATCGCCCGGGACCAATCGATGGCGGTATGATCGAGGATTTTATACAACGTCACCGCGGCGAAAAACAGGTCAGATATTTGATCCCGGAGATGAAAGATATCCTGAGCAATACCTATGGCGTTCTGGTTTATCAGGAACAGATCATGCAGCTTGCCCAAAAGCTGGCTGGGTACAGCCTAGGCGAAGCGGACATGATGAGGCGCGCGATGGGCAAAAAGAAGCGCGAGGCGATGGCGAAGGAAGAGGAAAAATTCGTCACCGGAGCCGTAGGAAACGGCATTAAAAAAGATAAAGCCGAAGAAATATTCAAGCTCATGGCCCAGTTCGCCGACTATGGATTTAACCGCAGCCACAGTATCGCGTATGCGTATCTGGCTTTTCAAACCGGTTACTTAAAGGCTCATTTCCCGGCTTATTTTTACGCTTCCGTTCTGTCACATGAATCGGACGACAGTGCAAAAGTTTACAAATATTCAAATGAGCTCCGGTCAATGGGCTTAAAACTTCTTCCGCCGGATGTAAATGAAAGCGACGATAGTTTTACTCCATCGAACGATTCGGTCAGGTTTGGATTAAATGCTATCAAAGGCATAGGATCGGCTAGCGTAAAGGCAATGATCGAGGCTAGAAATAATGGAAAGTTTACTTCATTATTCGATTTTGTATCGCGAATTGACCAAGGCTCGATCGGACGGCGTGGACTGGAAAGCCTAATCACAGCCGGTGCGTTCGATTCATTGATGCCTCAAGAGACGGCGGTAAATCTTTGGCGGGCGCAGCTTTTTGCTGGTATCGACTCGGCCTTATCATATAGTCAAAAGGCCTCAAATGACCGGCTCCGTGGACAAAATGCCCTGTTCGGAGAAGACGATCTGATTTTAGCAACGTCCGACAATGATCTGCCGGATGTTGCTCCCTGGACACAATCTGAGATCTCTCGACAGGAGAAAGCGGCGATTGGCTTCTATCTCTCCGTCCATCCGCTTGATGATTATCGAGATATACTTGCGGAATTGAATATCTTGAACATCGCCGATCACGACGAAATTAAGGTTGGCGATCAGTTGACATTTGCCGGTATAGCTACGGGCCTACAAGTAAAATACAGTAAGAAAGGCAATCGTTTTTGTATTTTTCGGCTTGAAGATCAATCCACTGGGGTTAAATGTCTAGTTTGGGCCGAAGCTTATGGTAAATATGCGGAAGCCTTAAAGAATGAAGAGCTTCTGATAGTCAACGGTCGAGTGGAGGCCGCAGACGGCCAGGAGATCACCTTTATTGTCAACGAGGTCAAAACTCTGGCAGATGCAGAAGCACGGCATGCAAGGTCAGTTTCCATAGGCTTGCCGGTTAATGAATTGAACGATGAATATCTGTATTCATTGTTTTCTGTTCTGAGTAAAAGCCAGGGACAATGCGAGGTATTTATTGATCTGCCGGTTGATGATATAAAATTGAAGATCCATGCCCTGCCGGTGCGGATAAAGGGTTCGAGAAATATTGAAAATGAGCTGAAAGCCAAAGGGTGTTCGGTTACTTGGATGTTATAGTTGATTTCGATCAGAACGGGAATACAGATCTGATAAAATTGATTTACATAGTTGAAATTATTTATGGTGCAAGATGACAAAAAGACGGCGTTTGAACGTGTGCAGACCGCCCGTCACCCTGATCGGCCTTATTCGCTTGATCTGTTTTCAACGATATTCACTGATTTTACGGAGATACACGGTGACCGCAGGTATGCGGACGATCCGGCTATGGTTTGCGGTTTTGCGAAGTTGGCTGATACTGAGGTTTTAGTGCTCGGCCAGCAAAAAGGACGTGACCTTAATCAGCGAAGACACCGGAACTTTGGCATGTCTAAGCCTGAGGGTTACCGAAAAGCCATGCGTGCAATGGAGATGGCCGAGAAATTCGGTAGGCCGATAATTTCATTTGTTGACACCCCCGGAGCTTATCCCGGAATTGACGCAGAAGAACGTGGACAAGCCGAAGCGATTGCTTACAACCTGCGGGAAATGGCTGGGCTGAACGTTCCGATCATCGTTGTAATTCTTGGAGAAGGCGGTTCCGGCGGAGCTTTGGCGATTGGGATCGGCGACCGGGTTTTGATGATGGAAAATGCTGTCTATTCCGTTATTACTCCTGAGGGATGTGCCGCAATTCTCTGGAAAGACGCGGCCCAATCAGGATTAGCAGCTTCAGCACTGCGGCTAACCGCCAGCGATCTGAAGGGTTTCGGACTAATAGATGAAGTAATACCTGAACCCAGAGCCTGGGAAATAACACCAGAAGATTCGAATGATAAAAAGAAAACAGCGGCTTTTGAAGAGATAGCAAAAAGCTTGAAAAAGATATTGATTAATAATTTGAAGGAATTGTCATCTTCAGATCCAAAGTTGCGAATTCTCGAAAGGTTCAAGAAATTCCGCCGAATGGGCGAATGGGTTTAATTCTGAGTTCACGCTATACGCGTGAACTCAGAACTACTAACTAAAATGGTATATCGTCATCGGCCTTAGCAGGCGGAGCGAATTCGCTGGCCGGAGCATCGGCCGGGCCTGCAAATTCAGCTTCACCGTGGGATTCTCCGCCGCCATAATCATCGGAACGCCCGCCGCCACTACCTATAAATTGCATATCAGTTCCCTGGACTTCCAATGTATGGCGATTTTTACCTTCACGGTCGGTCCATTCCTCTACTCTCAACCGGCCCTCAATATAAACCTGAGTTCCTTTTGTCAGGTATTTTGATGCGACTTCAGCTTTTTTTTCCCATAATGTGACTTTAAACCAGGTAGTGATCTCCTGAAATTCACCTGATTTGTCCCGTCTCTTGTCGGTTGTTGCGACTGAGAAGTTACAGACGGCAGATCCCTGCGGCGTGTATCTGAGTTCAGGATCCCTGCCGAGGTGCCCGACAATAATTATTTTATTAAAAGACATGTTTTTTTAAATACTCCATTGATTGACTAAATTTACAGCAAACTTTTTCGGATATTACAATCATCAATCTATAACGGTCAAGTCGGCTGTGCTAGAATCTTGAATGAATTATTACTAATTTCGCGGAAATTAAGCGATGCGATCTGAATGACGCGAAATTACATTAAACAAATTTTCATTGCTAGGCTGATAATTTTTCTGGCCTTTAATTTTGTTTGTCTGGTAAGAATAATTCCTGCACAATCCATTTCGGCTGACCTAACCAAATTAAAAAAATGCGGACAATACAATTTATCTGACACATCGATAATGACCGCAATGTCATATGGTTCACATATCTATGCCGGAACTGAAGACGGAAGCATACATGCGGTAGATCAGATGACGTTAGGTAAAATTTGGTCGAGTAGTATAGGTGGACAGATCGTTTCTAACCTAATTGTCGCAGACGGCAATATTTTGGTAGTGTCAAATCCTATTTTGTCCAACGAAGCCAAACCAGACATTTCAATTCTTCGTTCCTTAAGTTCCATGACCGGGTTAACCAATTGGAACCTGCCGCTTCCTTATTCAAGCGGTTTATTTTTGGGTATTACGGGAAGATATTTAATTGCTGTTGGAAAGGAAGGCACCGTTACGGCACATGAAATTTCCACAGGCAATATTATCTGGAAGTCCAGTTTCAAAGGGACAATAACTGCACCGCCGCAATTTTCTGAGGATCGCATAATTTTAGGAACCGACCAAAAAGAGTTGATGGTCCTTAATGCATTGAATGGGGAGATAATTACACGTTCAAAAATCAATTTTTCGCCAAGTTCGGTCAGCATAGCTTCGGTTCGAACATTCGCGGCAGGTGATGAACGCGGCAATTTATTTCTAATTGACGTTTATTCCGGCAAATCTGTATGGACATTCAAAAGCGGAGCTAAGATCTCGTTTATTTCCTCGACCGACAAAGGGTTGATGGCAACGTCAAATGATAATTTTGTCTATATGCTTTCGGAATACAATGGGGATGTGATCTGGAAACGAAGGCTGCCGGGCAGGGTCGCCAGTTCTCCACTTGTGACTAGCGATGCGGTCTCTTTGCAAATAGCGGCTGATAAAGCAATATTTTTGCTGGACCTGCAAAATGGAAAAATTTTGAACCAACTATTGATGGATGAGGAAAATTCGACCGGCATCATGCCCGGTTTACTAAAAGAATCTTCGCTCTTTTTTTCGACGATAAATTCTATCGTAGTTTATTCCGCGGGCCCTTGTCTGGCGGCATGAAAAAAGCGGCGAATGCCCGCCGCTTAGTATAATTCTTTTAAATCGATCTTAGTGTGATACTGAATAACTGCTCATCATCGAATATATTTCGTCCTTAACGAGTAATTTTTTCTTTTTTAATGTAACTTCTTCAATTTGTTCGTCGTCGTTCGGGTAAGTTAGGTGGGCTAATTCTACTAATCTTTGTTCGTAGGTTTGATGTTGATGAACCAAATCCCTGAACATTGGGTTACTCTTTATCAGTTCGTCTCTGACTGGGTCAGAATTTGACATATCCATAGATTTTTTCCCTCACTTTTCAAATTTTTTGGGCCCGATTATCTATCTGGCAACGGAAAATTGGGCTTAAAACTTATGTTAGCCCAATTTGGGTGCAATTATCAAGCTTTGTTACGGTATTGTTAAGAAAAAAATTATAGTGCGAGTTTCATAATAATTCCGTCCTCATGCGGATCGTTGTAAAAAGCCTTACGGATAGTAAATTCGGTAAAACGAAATTTTTTATAAAATCTGATAGCGTTATCGTTTGAGCTGCGGACATCAAGCCATATATTTTCAACGTTTAGTTTTACGCATTTTTCCAAAAATTTTCCGAGGATCAAACTTCCGCAGCCATTTTTCTGAAATTCCGGCCTAACTCCAATATTATAAAGCTCGGCATCGAGGCCATTTTCTGATCTCGAACCTGCAACTGTCCGTGAAACCAGGAATGCCGCAACTTCTTGATCCTGGCTTTCCGCGCACAGCATGATCGAATCACTTCGCATTGCTTCGTCCAGATAATCCTGACGGGACCAATGACTAAGCCCGCATTCTCCTGCAATTTGAAGGATGTCCGTAAGATCGTCCGGCGACATGATTCGAATTCTAAACCTTTTCATTATTACTTCGTCACGATTAAGTGGATGCAATTCTTGTATTCTGAATGTAAAAAGGTTCCATGTTCGAGGCTAAATCATTATTCCGGGCCGCCAATCCAACGGCATAAGCTAAATTTATTTCTATTGGGTGAACATGCTCGTCATTTAATTGCAGGTTGATATACAAATCATGTTGAATCAGAAAATCATAGCCTGAATCCTCATTGAAGAAGGTTGTAAATGATTCCTTATTCTCGCTCCGGGGCATCGCTACTGGTTTCAGGATACCATGTTCCCTTTCGAAGGCCTGATGACAAATATCATTACGTCCGACCGGAACGGCAACAACGATCTTAGGAAAATTGGAGAATTTCGCAGCCAAAGCTTCTAGTAACGATACACCCCGGCAAGGTATGCCAAGTGAATTATTTAATCCGAGGGCCGTTGCCAGACCAATACGAATCCCGGTAAAACTTCCCGGTCCATTGGAACTGGCTATTAGATCGACCTCGCTTTTATCGATCGCTGCTTCATATAAAAGCTCTTGTATATTTATAAGCAGATCTTCCGCTCGTGAAACGTCGGTTAGTCCCTGCCATGACTGAATTTCTCTGTCACCCTCAAGTAGCGCTAAACTTCCTCCTCGGATCGCGGCCTCAATTGCCAGGACGATCATGGGACCTTTAACAGAATTCATTTTGATCTCCGTCCGATAGACAGCATCATAAACATTTTCGTCGTTGCCGGTGCAATTCTTTTGAAAAAACCGCCCAATTGATAATAAACTCTTGACGGAGCGTCAAATGAGCCTTCCATTTCGATGGTGGATTGAATCGGATTAGGCGGGAGGCGTTTGCGGACCTGTTCAAACATAAGTTTTCGGTCGTGCAGACAGGTAATAAGAGGCCGCAGTCTAACCTGACTTTTCCATTCTTTTTCCAAAGCTTTTTCAATCCAAGCTGGGATGATTTTCGCTTCGTCGGCAAAAGAAAGATCGTCAATTTGCAGGCCAAGGTGCCTGTGTGCCAAACCGATGGCGCAAATGATCCAGCGTCTACGCACGGTAGTTGTAGTATTTAAACATAGGTCCCAATCAAAGTCGGGCTGACGGTTCTGAACTGCGTAATGAATGTCCCACAGTCTATCCTTGTATGCTCCGCCGTCATTAAGCCAGTGGACGCAGATTATACGCAAATGATCCTCGGGAGAAAGAATGCGGATAGCCGTTCCGTCCAAATCTATAAGTTGCGATCTATGGAACAGATCGCCCCAACTTTCCGAGTCCAAATGCCTGAATTCGTTATGAAGATCAATATTTAGCGACTGAATATCATCGTTTTGACAGAAAAGACGGGCTTTATCGAAATCATCTTTAGATACCGCCAAATCAGTGTCCGAAAAAAAACGCGGAACTCCCCAAGGGTAAAATTTAGCTGTAACCCACCCCTTGAACAGAACCGGCTCGATACCAATGTCACGAAAACTATCGAATGACCGGCGGATCAAGATCTCATGCTCCTTGAGCTTTAACAGATACCAGCGGTATTTATCATCCATTATCTGTTGCTTTGTCCAATAAAAAATAAATGAGTAGTAAAGGCATTTTTCCTTTACTACTCAAATAATACTATTGAATTAAAAACCTTAAAAACGACCAAGGCTTACATTCCTGCACATAATCCACTGCCGTTACAACTGGAGTTAGGACAGCCAGGCTGGGACACACAGTTTGCCACTGTAACACATGCACAGGAAACTGTTGCCAAGGCGTTTGTCGGGGCAATTAGCGATGCGATGACCGGAAGAGCAATGACCGACGCCAATCCTATTTTCTTGATGACCTCGCGTCGCGATTGTCCGGCAAAAGTCGATTTGATCTCCTGTTCGAGCAGATCGCTTTCGTTAAGTTGGTCAATAGCCAACCATACAAGGTCTTCCGACACATTTCCACCGGTGTTGATTCCAACCAGTTTAGCTATATCAGATACCGAATGCGTCCCGTCACAGGACCGCCAAACCATTGCGGCTGTTTGATTTAGACAATGAGCCTTATTTGAGCTAAGGTCGTAAACCAATACCTCGTCCGTAACTTCCTGGACTACCAAGTCATTTTTCCGAGCTACCGGATTCTTCGAATTGTTCATGTTCTCCTCCGAATAAATATATAAATACAATAGAGTTAAGTCATTCTATCGCAATTAATGCGATTGTCAAAAAAATTCAAAAGAATTTTTGAGAATTTTTTTGAGTCATGTCTTTTGCTCTTAACAACAAGTGCACTACTTGCTACATTATTTAACACGCTTAGTGCGAATTTCGTGTTAAATCTAATTGGTATAGTATGCGGGATCATCTCTATCACCCCGCGTCCCGGATCAAGAATTTCCGGCTCCCATTGAGCATTTGCCTGATACCCGGTTAAAAGAACCATTCCAACCTGAAGTGGTTTTTCACCCGCCACACCGCCAAGCGAACCAACCGTCACATCCGTCTGAAGTTCAGCTTCCTCTATTCCTCTAATACCGATCGGCCGAGGAAAGGCATGAACATAGCCGCGATCATCCAAAACTGCATATTCGTCGGAATAATATTCCGCTCCATTCCTTACTAGGTCCGCCACGAGTGTCGATTTGCCGGAATAACTGTTTCCGGGAATTACGATCGCTTTTCCTTTCCATCCAACGACCGCTGCGTGAATGAAAACTTTTGAAACAGCATGTTCTGCCACCGTGACCCGGACCATGCTTTCAAAGAAATTCAGCACTACATTTTTTGATTCAGAATACGAATTTTGTATTCCATCCTGAAAATAGAAATACAACCCATTTTGTAAACCAATCCCAAACGAGTGTTTTGCCGAATCATTCGAACTTTCAATGATCTTTATCCGGTTAAGGAAAGCTTTTCTGACCCGCTGCTCAACCTCTAGCAACAGATCCCGGTCATTACTATCGACCTTTACGTTTACGCCATAGCTTTGGAAAAGTAATGCCTGATCAAAATTTGAATAAAAAAATAACTTTTCCTCTGACATTCAAGGATTCCAATAAACTGTAACGCATAACACGTGCTATAAACTTAACATTTTTTAACTCTTAAGGTCAATGCATTTTTTCGCGAATTGACGATAAGCAATGCCGAGGTAGTGACTATGATCATGCAAATCAGTATATATCCAAAAATTCCGCCAAAAAATGCGAAGGCCAAACCAGCTATGGATATCAAGACCGCAATTACTCCATAAAGTATTGTTATAACACTATGCGACAGCCCTGATATTACAAGCTTTTGATAAATATGCTCACGGTGAGCGTTCCAAAATTTTTTGCCGCTAAATAACCTTATTCCGAACGTCACAATTGTGTCAAAAAGAAATAGCCAGACAAACGCGATGGCGATAACCAATGTTATCAAAGAGCTTTCAGGTTTTTCCTTTAATGCGATCAGCGGTATTACCGCGAAAGTAAAGCCAAGAAAAGAGCTTCCGACATCGCCCATGAAAATTTTCGCCGGACTCCAGTTATGTATCAAAAATCCAAACACCGCAAACAGCAGTACGCCTGAAAACAGATAAATTGTCCAGTACCCGAATATTAAGCTGAATACCAGCCAACCCGAACTAGTAATAATGGCTTGTAAGCCAGCTATGCCGTCAATACCATCCATAAAATTAAAAGCATTGATCATCCAGACGACCCAAAGAAAAGTGACGACAAAACCAAGTGAGCCAAGATGGAAAGTAGATCCAGTTATTGCAATATTGATCTCGTTCCAATATGTCAGATCTGCAACCGCCAGATATGCGGCAATTGAGTGAATCAAGAATCTGAAAATAACAGGAACTGAATATATATCGTCGACGCAGCTGACCAATGCAATTATCGATACGCCAAATATGTAACCCCAGCTAATATTATGGTTTAAGTATGTACATATGATGTAATACGCGAATAAACTTATGACGACTATTACCAAACCGCCGCCTCGAGGCGTTGGTGTTTCATGTGAACTGCGGTCGTTTGGAATATCAACGAGGCCGTGTTTTGAGCTAAGACGTATGAATATTGCGACGCCGAAGTACGACACCAGAAATGAAATGAAAAATAAGAGTATTCCGATCACTTTTGTTTAGTTTGCAATTCCACTTCATGTCGAATCACATCCGGTATATCGGCGGCTGCGATAAATCCGTACTCTTTCCTTATCTTTTCGGCTGAATAAATATCGTCACTGACCCATTTTTCGACAATATTTTGTAGGTTCCGGATTCGTGTAATTGGTAAAACTGCAGCGACGATTTTGAGTATTAAAGTAACCGGTCCGACTGGGATCGAGAAAAAATATGGCTTCCGGGCTATATGTTTGTAAATTAAAGAAATTATTTCATTCATTTTAAAAGCCGGGCCGGAAATGTTGAAGATCTCGGTTTCAGGTTTGTTTTTTTTCAGAACCGCGAAACAGGCCTTTGCGACATCATCGACCGAAACCAGACTTTTGCGATTCTTCCCTTTTCCAAGCCAGACAAATCGCCCGCTTGCGACCAATTTTATCAGCCGTGCAAAGTTTCCTTTGCTTCCGGCACCGATCACTGGAGCGGGCCTCAAAATCGTTAGTGGAATGCCTTTTTCATGACAAATTTCTATTGCGGTCTTTTCCGCTGAGAATTTACTTCTTGCATAAATATCTTTTGGATCGCAAGGTGATTCCTCATTTATGTACGACGACATCAGGTTTTCGGGATGGTGCTGTCCATAAACGAGTACCGAACTTATCAGAATAAAATGACGAACCTTTAATTTAGCGGCCAATCCCGCTATATTTTTAGTTCCGAGTACATTTACTTTCCAGATATCATCCTCAGTGATTTTTCCAAATTTATGAGCAAGGCCGGCAGCGTGGATAACAACATCGATATCCTGAATTTGTTCGAGTTTTGCTATATCATCCGGATCTGCGATATCAACACATTCAAATGTTTTTATGCCCAACTTGGAATGTGGCCCGCCTACGGCAACAACATCGATCAAATTATTAGACAGTTCATTAACGATAGCTTTTCCAATAAATCCGGTTGCACCTATAACGAGTACTTTCATACGCTTTCGCGAAAATTATTGCAGAGCGGCCCTGTATTTATTGACTGCGTCCGTCAATGAATATTTATTTAGTGCAGCGGCACGGGCTTTGCCTCCCATTTCCGGCAATTCTCCCCGCCGGGCAAAAATTTCAAATATTGTTTTTAACAGCATGTCCGGTTTTGCCGGCGGAACATGCCATCCCACAGATTCTTCATCGATCACACGTGACAATTCCGACCCATCATCGGTCAAAGCAAGTATTGGTTTGCCAGCCGCAAGAATATTATAGGTGCGGCTCGGCATCGCGGTTCCCCACATATTTGGTATCAACGAAATTAACCCGACATCACAGGCATTGAGAAAAATTATTTGGTCCTCTCTTGGACGCGGACCTAGAATTGTTATATTTGTAAGCCCTTTCGATCTTACTTCCGATTCAAGCCAGGCTTTTTTGGCTCCTGATCCGATAAACACGAAATGGAAATGATTATGTTCAAGTAATTTTTGGGAGCATTCCACTATGCTTGCCAGATCGGTTGGGTGTCCCATGTTACCGGCATACATAAATACAAATTTGTCCATGATACCGAGCTCTTTCAATAAGATATTTTCACTTCTGTCGGTTGGATGAATGATTTCCAGATCGGCCCAATTTGGAATAGTAATGATCGACAGGTCAAGCCCCGATGTCTTTTTCGTTACCAATTCATTCATGTCACGGCCGACAACTATTACTTTGCTAGTGTATTTGAAAAGCCAACGATTTAAAAAATTTAAGGCATTAGTAAGGATCGAACCATTTTTTAACTTGCCGGCCGCTACCAGAATTTCCGGATAACTGTCATGAAGCAAAAGTGCATAACCGGCACCTTTGACCAACGCCGCAAGCGCCGTCGTGAACGGTAAACTTGGCGGAGCCGTAACGACGAGGACCCTGTCGCCTTTACGAAAATATTTTAGCGATTTAGCGAACATTGAAATGCCAAGCGTTAGCATATTTACAACTCTGAAGGCGATTATATTCTTATCGAGCGTGGTGCTTGATGCCCTGAATATCTCAACGCCATTACGATTTTCTCTTTTTGGCGCTACCGTGCCGCGGGCGGCATAATTAGGCTGGCCGCACAATACACTGACATCGAAATCCTGCTGCATTCCTTCCGCAATGGCGGTCAGATAATATCCGGTTGATATCTCTTCGGGATAATAAACCTCGGTCACCACCCAAAGCCTTTTTTTTTCGTTAGGTATTTTTTCGTATTCTTTTTTTTGGAGGCCAGCTTCGGCGTTAATACTCATTGATCGACATTCATTTGGGCTGCTGAATTAAAAGCGTAG
>JAYUCO010000037.1:0-10387 GCA_043740295.1 Pyrinomonadaceae bacterium
GGTGCCCAGCACATCGCCCTATTGTGCAAAGACATACGAAGTACAGTTGCTCAATTGGCCGCAAACGGTGTCGAATTCCTAACCGTCCCAGATAGCTATTATGCGGAACTCCCGTCACGCGTAGGCGAGATCGACGAAGACATCGAGTCGCTCAAAAAACTTGGCATCTTGGTTGACCGCGACGAAGAAGGCTATTTATTACAAATTTTCACAAAGCCGGTCGAGGACCGCCCGACCGTGTTCTATGAGATTCTCCAACGCAAAGGCTGCAAAGGCTTTGGCAAAGGTAATTTTAAGGCTCTGTTTGTCTCGATCGAAGAAGAACAACGACGACGTGGAAACCTTTAAGAATTTTTCCCACGAATTACACAAATAACACAAATTTGTATTTTCTTGTTCGTGACATTCGTGTAATTCGTGGCAAAATCCTTTCTTATGAACCTTAAATACCAAACAGGTTTTGGAAATGAATTTGCGACCGAGGCGGTCGAGGGTGCTTTGCCCGTCGGTCAGAATTCGCCGCAGAGGGCGCCGCTTGGACTTTACGCCGAACAGTTTTCGGGGACGGCATTTACGGCGCCGCGTGTTCATAATAAGCGGACTTGGACGTATCGGATACGGCCTTCGGTTCTCCATAAGCCGTTTAAGCCTTACGATTCCCTTACTGACGTGCGGGCTACTGACACATCGCCGCTGTTCAGGTCTTCGCCTTTTAATGAGGTGGTGACGACGCCGAATCAACTTCGGTGGAACCCGCTGCCGATACCGGAAGAGCCGACGGATTTTATTGACGGGATCACATCTATTGCGGGGAACGGAGATCTGTTCGCCCAAACCGGCATGGCGGTGCATATTTATGCTTGTAACAAGGGCATGGGCGAGCGGTATTTTTATAATGCCGACGGCGAGATGCTGATCGTGCCGGAGATGGGACGACTTGGAATTTTGACCGAGTTGGGCTTGTTACAGATTGGTCCTGGATCGGTGGCTGTAATACCGCGCGGTTTGAAATTTAAGGTCGAACCAGCACCTGACGACAAACACTGCCGCGGTTACATCTGCGAAAACTACGGACAGCAGTTTCGTCTGCCTGACCTGGGGCCGATCGGATCGAACGGCCTGGCGAATTCGCGTGATTTTGAAACGCCGGTCGCTTGGTATGAGGATGTCAAGGGCTCGTTTGAACTAATCGCAAAATTTGGCGGCAATCTTTGGTCGTGCGAGATAGATCATTCGCCGCTCGATGTCGTCGCGTGGCACGGCAACTATGCTCCGTACAGGTACGACCTGCGTCGATTTAACACCATCGGCTCGATCTCGTTCGATCATCCCGATCCGTCTATATTTACTGTTTTAACCAGCCCGAGCGATCTTCACGGTACCGCAAATTGTGATTTTGTCATCTTCCCCGACCGCTGGCTCGTCGCCGAAAGCACGTTCCGCCCGCCGTGGTATCACCGCAACACGATGAGCGAATACATGGGCCTCATCTATGGCGCCTACGACGCCAAAGAAACTGGCTTTGTCCCCGGCGGCGGTTCGCTTCACAACCAAATGTCCGCCCACGGCCCCGACCTCGATGCCTTTGAAAAAGCATCGAATGCAGATCTCAAGCCGCAGAAACTAGAAGGCACAATGGCATTCATGTTCGAATCGCGATACATAATCCGCCCGACAAAATTTGCGATGGAAACATCGCAGCTGCAACATGAATATTTTGCGGTCTGGCAGAGGTTGAAGAAAACTTTTAAAGGCTAAAAATCTATGCTCTCGGCAATAAGGATGAGCGACAACGAAAAAGTCTATGGCTGGATTGAGACAAAGAGTAATCAGCCCTTCGCATGTCCCCAATGTCGAGACGAAGTAATCTTAAAGAAAGGTATTGTAAAAACTCACCACTTCGCTCATAAACCTCCATTCTCTTGCACCTATGGAGTAGGTGAATCTGAAGAGCACCGACGATGTAAGCTTGAAATATACAACCTCCTGATTAAGGAAAAGACCGTTTCGCAATGCGAGTTAGAAAAGAACTTGGAATCGGTTCGGCCTGATGTTTTTTGCTATATTGGAACAACTCCCGTCGCGATCGAAGTACAACTTAGCGTTCTCACCGTAGACGAAATAATCTACCGTACAATCGAGTACGGCATTAAAGGAGTATATGTGCTTTGGTTGCCGATATTTACGGATAAGCTTCTCTCAAACCGCTACAGTCCGAGGCTTTGGGAAAAATGGCTCCATACGGCTTACTTCGGTAGAGTTTATTATTGGCATAGTAATTTGAATATGGTTCCGGTTCATTTTGGTGAACACCGCATTCATGTCGAAAGTCGATCTTGGTTCGAGGCAGGCGGGATTGAGAACTCTGGAGGCGGTTACGACAAGAGATCGAAACGATTTAAGACACCTAAGCCGGGAACCCCGGTAAATCTAATTAGGGATTTCAAAATCTTGAATCGTAAGCCAACCGTCACACAAATTTACACTATTCCAGAAAGTAAATTACTTATCGATAAACAAGCTAAATGGTGGTGAAGGTAAGGGAATAACGAGCAATGAGTGTAAACAATCATTTAGTTACGAACTTGAAATTTATTGCCAACCAAGTGAAGGGTGAAGTTTCCGCATTACTTCTGCGGCCAGATGCCGCCACACACGTTCTTGTCCTCGGGCACGGTGCGAGTTCGAATATGCGAACACCGCTGCTGCAGACGATCGCGGAATATTTAGCCGAACAAGGAATTGCGACTTTTCGATATAACTTTCCTTATTCGGAAAAAGGCGGCGGGCGCAATTCGGTGGCGACTTGCACGGCGACGATACGGTCGGCTGTTGCGGCGGCTCACGAAGCGACCCCTGACCTGCCGATACTTGCCGGCGGACATTCATTCAGCGGCCGGATGACATCGACGGCGGCTTCGGAATCGCCGATAGAGAATGTCAAAGGCCTGGTTTTCTTTTCGTTTCCGCTGCATCCGGCCGGCGAACCGGCCACAAAGCGCGCCGATCATCTCGCGGCGGTCACTGTACCTATGCTTTTCCTATCGGGAACACGCGACGCTCTTGCCGAGCTCGATCTGCTTGAGCCCGTAGTGAAAAACCTCGGCAATCGAGCGACACTCCACCTGCTCGACACCGCCGACCACAGCTTCAAGATCCTCAAACGCACGAGGGCAAACCCCGAGGATGTATTTGACGAAATGGGGCGGGTCGTCCGAGAATGGGCTTTTGAATTACGCTAATGCTCTTTTCATTTAGGGCCAGATTCACACATTAGATGGAAATATTTAATACCGAAAATGCACCCTCAGCGTCGCAAAACAAGTTGTTGCGTATACTCGGCGTTGGCTTCGGCTTGGCGGTGGTGGTTGGCGGGACTATCGGGGTCAGTATTTTTCGGCTGCCGGGTTCGGTGGCGGCATTGCTTGGGGTTCCTTGGCTGTTGATCTTGGTGTGGACATTGGGCGGCATTTACACTTTGCTTGGTGCGAATTACACGGCGGAGCTTGCGACTATGCTGCCGAAAGCGGGCGGGCCTTATGTTTACGCTCATCGAGCCTATGGGCCGTATGCCGGTTTTGTCGTCGGGTGGAGCGGCTGGCTCGGCGATGTCGCGTCGCTGGCATTTATTCCCATTGCTTTTGGCGAATTTGCCGTCAAATTGTTCGGACTGGATTTTGTAGGCAGCGCGACGGCGATCGCGATCGGTGTTTTGCTGTTTCTTACTTTTTTGAACTGGTTAGGTGTTCGTGCCGGGAGCGGAACACAGCAAGTCACCTCGTTTCTAAAAGCGGTTTCGCTGATCGCATTTGTCATTGCGTGCTTTGCACTTGGCGGCGGTCATTCGTCCAATAGCGAACAAGCGGCGATCGTCGCTCCCGCCGATTCATGGTCACTCTTTGTCGCAATTGTACTGGCTTTCCAACTCGTCCTCGCGGCCTATGGCGGCTGGAACTCGGTAGTTTATTTTGCCGAGGAAGATAAAAATCCGTCACAAAACATTCCGCGCTCGCTGCACGGCGGCGTTCTCGCGGTTATCGCACTTTATCTACTCGTCAATTTTGCCTTGCTTTACGTGCTGCCGTTTTCAGAACTGGCGGCGTCGAAACTGCCGGCGGCGGACGCGATGAGTTTGATCTTTGGTTCACGCGGCGGACAGATCGTCACCGCTCTCGGGATGCTGTCGATCATCGGCATTCTCAACGCTATTGTCATGTATGTGCCGCGAACGCTATACGCACTCGGGCGCGACGGGCTGTTTTCGGCCAAAGCGATGGCGGTCAACAAAGGCGGCACACCGATGGTCGGGTTGGCAATTACTATTGGCGTTGCGATTTTTCTGATAACTGTCGGCACCTTTGAAAAGCTGCTCGCTATCTACACATTTTACAGCGTGGCGAATAACATCCTGCTGATCGCGTCACTGTTTGTACTTAGAAAACGCGAACCTGATCTGCCGCGTCCGTTCCGCACGTGGGGTTATCCGTTCGCACCGCTCGTTCTGCTGCTTATAAGTGCAGCCATTTTTATCGGATATATTTTAGGTGACACAACAAACAGCCTTTATGCACTGGCTGGACTTGCCGTCAGCTATCCGATATACCTTTTGGTCAGAAGATAACAGGAGGTTAAACGAATGAAAAAGTTCACAGTGCTTAGCGTATTGTTCATTTTACTCATTACTGTTCTCGGCACCGCAACAATTACCGCGCAAAAAAACCAAAAGCTAAATTCGACCCCGAAAGCTTTTCAAATTTTCTACGGCAAGTTTAGAACCGCAGTAATCAAGAGCGATAAAAAGGCCGTCATTTCGTTGACGCGATTTCCGTTTGAATACGGCTGGGACGCAGGCGACGAAGGAACATACTCAAAAATTCAATTTATAAAAAAATACAAAGATATTTTTGGCGGGACAAACAAACTTTTCGCACAAAAAGATCCGACATTTTATGTGGAACGCGGAACCTTTAATCTAACAAATGAAGAAGACGCCTCGCACTATATCTTCGAAAGGTCTGGCACAAGCTATAAGTTCACAGCGATCATCGTTGAACCATAGTTATTATTTTGAGTGGGCTGTCACGAGAAAGCCTCTTGCGAATAGTTAGCGTTTTTGCCAACATCAAGTATCGGGTGTGAAGCTGGTGTGATAGAAATAGATGGCTGAAACAAAAACGGCCTGATACGATTTTGCGGAATGCTATAATCCCGTCTTAGCCTTCACCGGAAATTTCTATGAAACGATGTCCTGAATGCCGACGCGATTATTACGACGACACGCTGCTCTACTGTCTCGACGACGGCAATTCGCTCCTCGAAGGGCCTCGGAGCGCGGACGCTCCTGTCCGCCCGTTGTCGGACGAGCCGGCGACGGCGATCATACTCGACTTTGGAGTTTCGCCATCAGGCAGTGCGAGGCCAGAGCCGGGAGCGATAGCGACTGGATTTCCGGTTGGAGAGGCAAAGACATCGGTGTTTCGCAATGCCATTGATGCTGCAATCGAGAACACCAACTCTATCGCCGTACTTCCGTTCGTAAACATGAGCGCCGATGCCGACAACGAGTATTTCTGCGACGGCCTTGCCGAGGAATTGTTGAATTCGCTCGCGAAGATAGATCATCTGCGGGTGGCGGCACGGACGTCTGCCTTTTCGTTCAAACACAAGGATGTCGAGGTGGGTGAGATCGGCCGAATACTAAATGTGAGGAGCGTCCTGGAGGGTAGTGTCAGAAAGTCGGGCGAGAGGCTTCGTATATCGGTCCAACTGGTCAACGCGGCGGACGGTTATCAGCTCTGGTCCGAACGTTATGACCGCGAGATGCGCGACATTTTTGACGTGCAGGACGAGATCGCTATGTCAGTGATTAGCGCTCTGAAGCTAAAACTGCTCGGTGGAGAGGAAAGCTCCGTTCTGAGGCGCGAAACAGAGAATACCGAGGCCTATAAAGCCTATCTCAAAGGCCGCTATCTTCGTTACGCCAAAAACGACCATGCCGCGGCGGCTGTCGAATACGAAGAGGCCCTCAGGCTGGATGCGTCCCACGCCCCGTCGTGGCTCGGCCTCGCGGAATCGTACATGCTTCGTGCTCATTATGCCCTCGTGAGGCCGCTGAAAGCATGTGCTGCGTCAAAAGAGGCCTTACAAAACGCGCGGAATATTCAAGGCGAGTCAGCCGAGGCCCTATATATCGAGGGGTTTACCGCGTTCATCGAGCGCAACTGGCACGACTCCGACACAGCTTACCGGCGATCGCTCGCTATCGACCCAGGAAATTCGCGGGCCTTGGGCACCTGCGGCATCGTCAAGTGCGTGCTGGGGCAAAAGACGGAAGCGATGGCATTGTTCGCCCGTGCCCGCGACGCCGACCCTCTGGCTGCTTATCCTTACGCGATGACCGGCGGCGGGCTGGTGCTCTTGAGGCAGCCGGGGGAGGCGATGCCATTCCTTGAGCAGGCACTTGCGTTTGAAAATGACAATTCCCTCGCACTGTGGATGTATTGCGAAGCATGTGTAGGGCTCAAAAGATACGAAGAGGCCGTCGCAACCGTTGAAACGGCGATGCAGGCTTCGCGGCGTCCCCCATTTCTTCTCGGCGTTTACGGATGCGCGCTTGTGGCAGCCGGAAAGTCGGGAGAGGCGATGGAAGTTCTGGACGAACTCCGCTCACGCCCAGCGGATTCTCCCGTCCTGATCCATGAGGCGTGTATACTAGGAGCCCTCGGCGACAGAGATGCTGCCTTTGATGTGCTTTCAAGGGCAGTGGACGAGTATGCTCCGATGGCGACTTATATCGGGCTGCCGAGTTTTGACAGCATACGAGAATATCCCCGATTCTCCGCGCACACGGAACTCCTCGGGCTCCCGAACCAGTTAATATGAAACGATGCCCTGAATGCGGTAGGAATTATAACGACGATTCGATGAGCTTCTGTCTGGATGACGGATCCGGGCTGCTTTTCGGTCCGGCGTCTATGGATGCACCCGCTACGGCGATCATGTCAGGGCTCGGAGTCCCGCCTTCAGGCGGCTCCGGGTCAGAACCGAGAGCGGTAGCGACAGGGTTCCGGGGCGACGAAGGACAGACTGCGGCGTTTATTAATACAACTGACCAAACCGCGATTTTGCCACGCGGAGCGGAGGCGGAGCCTCAGGAGTTTTTGCGTGGCCTTTCGGAAAGGCCGAGCCTTTCCGCACATCGAGCGGCAAAGCCGCAAAGCAAGAGGAAACTATTGTTGGCGATTTGCAGCGTTGCCGTATTGCTGTCAGTCGGCGGATTCTTTGCGTATCGATATTTCTCGCCGGTCAAACAGATCAATTCCATTGCCGTGATTCCGTTTGAGAATCGGAATTCGGATGCCGACACGGATTATTTGTCCGACGGGTTGGCGGAATCGTTGATCTTTCGGCTGACGCAGATCCCTGATTTGCGGGTTAGCCCGACGAGTTCGGTGATGCGTTACAAGGGGAAGGAGACCGATGTTGCCAAGATCGCCAACGAACTTGGCGTAGATGCGGTGATGACCGGACGCCTTACCAAGCGGGGCGACAATCTGAACATCACAGTCGAGCTCGTAGATGCCCGCACCAACAAGTCGCTGTGGGGCGAGCAGTATGAACGGAAACTTTCGGAATTATTGACCACCCAACGCGAGATGGTCGCCGAAATCGTCAGCAAACTGCAATTGAAACTGTCGGGCGAAAGCGAGCAAAAGCTCGCGAAGAAATACACCGACAACAACGAAGCCTATCAGCTTTATCTAAAAGGTCGCTATCAATGGAACAAGCGCACGAGCGACTCGCTCAAACAGGCGGTCGAGTTTTTCAATCAGGCAGTCGAAAAAGACCCGACTTACGCACTTGCCTATTCGGGCTTAGCGGAAAGTTATACGCTGTTTGGCATTTACAGCGTTGCGCCGCCGCTCGAGGCGATGCCTAAAGCGAAAGCGGCGGCTCTGCGAGCGGTTGAATTCGATGATTCGCTCTCGGAAACGCGCGTCGCGCTCGGGATATATTATTCAAACTTCGCGTGGAATCAGCCCGCCGCCGAAAAGGAATTTCGCCGCGCCATCGAGCTTAATCCGAATTACGCGACCGCGCATCAGCAGTTCGGCGTTGAATGTCTGACGGCGATGAGCAGATTCGACGAAGCCGTCGCAGAAGGAAAACGCGCCGAAGAACTCGACCCGCTTTCGCCGATCATCGGCGCGGATTTAGGCATGGTTCTGTTCAGAGCCAGACGATTCGACGAAGCAATCGCGCAGCTCAATCGCGTTCTCGCCCTCGACCCGAATTTCTGGGTTACGTATTGGTATTTAGGAATGGCTTATCACAGCAAAGGAGACTATCGGGAGGCTATCGCGGCTTACCGAAAAGGGGTAGCGTTGAACCGCAGTGAGTGGCTCAAAGCCGTGCTTGTTCAATCATTGGTGAAGGCGGGCGAACGTCAGGAAGCCGTCGAACTGCTCAATGAATTACAAGCGGAATCTGCCCGCCGCTACGTTTCCGGTTCATCTCTCGCACTCGCCTACAGTTCGCTCGGCGAAAATGACAAAGCCTTTGCCTATTTGAATAAAGACGTTGACGAACGCGCTTCGCGCCCGTCGGTATTTACAGTCAATCCGGTCTGGGACGATCTGCGCGACGACCCACGTTTCGCCGAAGTGGTGCGCCGCATCGAAGCGGCAAAGATAGACTGAGTCGAGCGACGACCCGTGATTCAAGGACTTACTGAAACGGATGGGTTTGCCGGAATAGGCCGAGCGTCGATCTAAAACGGCAAAGCGAACCGCGAACAATCTAAAGAATTTTTGGTTAACCAAATCGTATGTCTAACAAGGTAAAGATCAATAGTTCATCGCTTGATGACTCTATCTCCACAGCCCTGGGTGTCCAAGCCGCTGAGCAGATCAAACTGATCGCGGACGAAACTCGGATAGAGATCGCATTAGCAGGCGGAATCGCGATGCACGTGTACGGTTTCACTCGCGCGACGACAGATGTCGATCTTCTTGCCGAGGCGTTACTTCCGTTAGAAAGCAACAAAGAACTTGCGTTTGGAGGCGAGACGTACACGGTCACTGTTGGAGGGCGAGACATTTCCGTCGATGTCATAGTTCGAAACGATGAACTTGCGAAACTTTATCAGACAGCTTTGGAACAGGCATTGGAGACTGAACGTGGACTCAAAATAGTTGCTCCTGAATGGCTCGTTGTAATGAAATTTCTATCCGCGAGGGCTAAAGACAAGATTGACCTCTTGTGGTTACTCCAACAGGACAAACTAGTTGACAGAAAAAAGATAGAGCAGAACCTCATGGTAGCCGTTGGCCCACAATCTGCTTACTTCATTTTTAACGATTTAAAGAGTGAATTTTCATATGCCGATTTTTTACTCGTACGTGAAAAAAACAAGTACGGCGAATAAAGGTTGCTCTATCGAAAGATAGGAAAATGCGTAAGTTTGAGATGTAGATGGGAGTAATCACTAAGGAGTCTAAATTTACTGCAACGCCCGAAAAAGGCGAGGTTTCTGCGCTTCTGATGCGGCCGGACGGAGCAACGCACATTATTGTCCTTGGTCACGGGGCGAGTTCGAATATGCGAACGCCAATGTTGCAGACGATCGCGGAGCATCTTGCCGATCAAAACATCGCGACGTTTCGGTATAACTTTCCATATTCTGAAAAAGGCGGAGGGCGGAACTCGGTGGCGACGTGTGCCGAGACTATAAAGTCAGCCGTAAAAGCTGCTCACGAATCGGCCCCAGATCTGCCGATATTTGCCGGCGGGCATTCGTTCAGCGGAAGAATGACATCGACAGCTCAATCGGAATCTCCGATCGAGAACGTCAAAGGCCTTGTTTTCTTCTCGTTCCCGCTTCATCCGGCGGGCGAACCTGCGACAAAGCGCGCCGACCATCTTTCGGGTATCAATATTCCGATGCTTTTCCTTTCTGGAACGCGCGACGCGTTAGCGGAGCTTGATCTGCTCGAACCAGTTGTTAATAGCTTGGGTGCAAGGCTAAGCTTCAATTGCTCGATACTGCAGATCACAGTTTCAAGATACTGAAACGGACACGAGTTTCCGGTGAAAATGTTTTCGCCGAGATGGCACGGAGGCTTAGAGAATGGATAAACGAAACATTTTAGCCAGTAAGGACAGGAGGTCAGACAAATGAGTGAACAAACACCAGCGAGAATAATGGAGGTCGGCATGGCGTTTTGGCCGGCCAAGGTTTTGTTGTCGGCGGTCGAGCTTGGGCTGTTTACGACGCTTGGAGCCGGGGCAATGACAGGCAGCGAATTGCAAAACGAGCTAGGATTACATTCGCGAGCGACGCCAGATTTCGTCGATACATTGGTCGCACTTCATTTTCTGGATCGCG